>NZ_JBJHAJ010000037.1:0-35916 GCF_054051015.1 Blastococcus sp. SYSU DS0616 | reverse complement strand
GGGGGGCGCCCCCCCCCCCCCCCCCCCCCCACCACCCGCCCCCAACCCCCCCCCCCCCCCCCCCCCCCCCCCCCCCCCCCCCCCCCCCCCCCCCCCCCCCCCCCCCCCCCCCCCCCCCCCCCCCCCCCCCCCCCCCCCTGCGCGCGGTGGGGGCGAGGGGGTCCTTCCTCAGTCGTCGATCGACACCGTCGAGAAGTCCTCGGCCGTCAGCGGGCTGGGCTCGAGGCCCTGGACGTCGTCGGCGACGACGAGCGCCGGGGGCGAGTGCGAGATCGGCACCGCCGGCAGGAACTCCTTGATCAGCCGGTTGGCCTCCTGGTACAGCTCCGTCCGGTTCGCCGGGTCGGGCTCGGAGTCGGCCTCGGCCAGCGCGGCGAAGATCTCCGGAGCGCTGAACGCGCCGAACTCCGCGGACGCCTGGTTGTTCTGGTCCTCGGCGAAGAAGGTGCCGATGAAGTTGTAGGCGTCGTTGTAGTCACCGGTCCAGCCGAGCAGGTGGACGTCGGCCTGGCCGGTCTGCACCGCCTGCAGGTAGTCCGGGTTCCACTGGAGGGCGGTGGGCTGCACCTGGAAGCCGACCTCCTGCAGGTCCTCGCTGATGACCTGGAACATCGCCGCCGGGTCCGGCAGGTACGGCCGGCTGACGTCGGTCGGGTAGTAGAACCGCAGCGTCGTGCCGACGGCGCCGGCCTCCTCGAGCAGCTGGCGCGCCCGCTCGGGGTCGTACTCGTAGGTCGGCACGTCCTCGGCCCAGCCGTCGACCGTCGGCGGCATGAAGTTCGTGGCCACCTCGGCGCCCTCGGGGAGCAGCGAGTTCACGATCGTCTGGCGGTCGATGGCGTGGGCAAGCGCCTGGCGGACCCGGATGTCCTGCAGGGCCGGGTTCGCCTGGGTGCCCTCGACGTTCCCGTGGTTGATGCCGAGGTACAGGATGTTGAACGGATCGCGCACCAGCACCTGGAAGCCGGCGTCCTCGAGGCGCTGGTAGTCCGCCGGGGCCACGAAGTCGTAGCCGTCGATCGCACCGGACTCCAGCTCCTGCCGGCGGGTGTTCCCCTCCGGGATGGTGCGGAAGATGATCCGGTCGAGCAGGGCCGGCTCGCCCCAGTAGTCCTCGTTGCGGACGATGGTGACCTCACCGTTGCCGCGGTCCCAGTTCTCGAACCGGAAGGGGCCGGTGCCGGTCGGGTGCTCGAGGGCGTACTCGGTGTAGCTGATCGCGTCCTCGCTGCCGGACAGGTTGTCGGCGTCGTACTCCTGCAGGGCCGTCGGGCTCTGGATGGAGAAGGCGGGCAGCGAGAGCGCGGCGGGGATCTTGCTGGTCACCTGGTTGAACGAGATGACGGCGGTGTTCTCGTCGACCGCCTCGCAGCCCTCGTAGATGCCGGGGTTGTCGCTGTCGGCGAAGCCGCCGAACACCGCCTGGTAGTAGTACGTGGCGCTCGGGCTCTGGGCCAGGCCCCCGAAGTTGTGCCAGCGGTCGAAGTTGAAGCACACCGCCTCGGCGTTGAAGTCCGTCCCGTCGTGGAACTGGACGTCCTCGCGCAGGTTGAAGGTGTACTCGAGGCCGTCCTCGCTGACCTCCCAGTCCTCGGCGAGCGCCGGCACGAGCTCGGTCGTGCCGGGCTCGTTGGTGAGCAGCCCCTCGTGGATCTGGCGGGCGATGCGGAAGGTCTCGCCGTCGCTGGCGAAGGCGGGGTCGAACATCGCCGGGTCGCCGGCGGCCCCGAAGACGAGCGTGCCGCCGGACTGCTCCTCGCCGCTGCCCTCGCCTCCACCGCCCTCCCGGTCGCTGGACGCGCAGGCCGACAACGTGACTGCCGTGAGGGCTGCCGCTGACGCGGCGAGCGCACGGGTGGAGCGACGGGACATCGCGGAAGACCTGCCTTCTCGGCCCTCTCGGGCCGGACGAGCTCCGGACGGGGCAGCCGAGGACGTGCAGGACGTCCACCAGGCGGAGCCCGACCCTAGGACGCCGGGGTCCGTGGCGGCGCGGCTCGGACGCCCATCGACACCATCTCGTGACTTTTCCCGCCGTTCACCCGCCGGTCCCCCGCCGGCTGCCCGCCCGTCGCCCGGCCCAGGCGCCGGCCTCAGGCGTCGATGCGGCGGCGTCCCTCGAAGGCCCGGCCGAGGGTCACCTCGTCGGCGTACTCGAGGTCACCGCCCACCGGCAGGCCGCTGGCCAGCCGCGACACGGCGAGCCCCATCGGGCCGACCAGCCGCGCCAGGTAGGCCGCGGTCGCCTCGCCCTCGAGGTTCGGGTCGGTGGCGATGATCAGCTCCGTGACCGCGCCGTCCATCAGCCGCGTCATGAGCTCCTTGACCCGCAGGTCGTCCGGGCCGACGCCGTCGATCGGGCTGATCGCCCCGCCGAGCACGTGGTACCGGCCGCGGAACTCGCGGGTGCGCTCGATCGCGACGACGTCCTTGGGCTCCTCGACCACGCACAGGACGTCGTCGGACCGGCGCGGGTCGCGGCAGATGCGGCACTGCTCCGCCTCGGCGACGTTGTAGCAGGTCACGCAGAAGCGGACGGACTCCTGCACCCGGGTCAGGGCGGCCACCAGGCGGCTGACGTCGGCCGACTCGGACGACAGCAGGTGGAAGGCGATGCGCTGGGCGCTCTTGGGCCCGACGCCGGGCAGGCGACCGAGCTCGTCGATCAGGTCCTGGACGGCACCCTCGTACACGGTGCTCCTCTGCTGCGAAGTGGATCGGGCGGGCGCGCCCGATCAGAGGCCGGGCAGCCCCATGCCGCCGCCCAGGCCGCCGGCCAGCGGCCCCATGCGGCTGGCGGTCAGCTCGTCGGCGGCGCGCTTGGCGTCGCGGACGGCCGCGACGACGAGGTCCTGCAGGGTCTCCAGGTCGTCGGGGTCGACGGCGTCCGGCGCGATGGTGACCGCGGTGAGGTCGCCGTCGCCGGTCATCGTCGCCGAGACCAGGCCGCCGCCGGCGGTGCCGGTGACCTCGGTGGCCGCCAGCTCCTGCTGGGCGGCGGCGAGCTGCTGCTGCATCTGCTGCGCCTGCTTCATGAGCTGCGACAGGTCGGGCTGCTGGCCTCCGGGGAACATGCCATGAGAGTAGGCCGCGCCTGCGACAGGGGACGGCGCGCCGCCCGTGCCGCCTGCGTCGAGGAGCTGGTCGACCCCCTGCCGGAACCCGTCGCGAGCCTGCGAGGCGGGGCAGGGGGGCCTTCCTCAGCTGTCGACCGGTCGGGCGCCCAGCTGGGCGCGGAGCAGCTGCAGGGCCGCCTGCTCCTGGTCGACGACGGGCTCGGGCTCGCGGTCGCCGCCGGCGGAGCTCTCCGCCGCCCGCTCGGCCATGAGCTCCCGCGCCTCGGCCACCTCCGCCGCCCGTGCCGCCTCGCGGGCCGCCGCCGGCGCCACGGGGGGCCCGCCGGCGGCGGGGCCGGCGCCCTCCACGACGACGTCCACCCGCCAGCGGACGCCGAGCAGCTCGTTGAGCGCGTCGCGCACCACGTCCTTGTTCAGGTCGTCGCCGAGCCGCCGGGCCAGGGCCGGCGAGGCGGTCGAGAGCGTGAGGACGCCGTTGGCGAGCTGGTGCACCTGGGCGCTCTGCAGCAGCGCCTCGGTGGTGCGCTTGTGCTTCTTCACCACGGCGCGCAGCTCCGGCCACACCCGGCGGACGTCGGTGGTGGTCAGCTCCCCGTCGCCGGCCGGCTCCTCGGGGTTGGCCGACACGACCGGCGTCGGCTCCCCGCCCCGGGGGGCGGGCGCGGACTCGGCGGCGGCCCGCGGCGGGGACGCCGGCGGACGCGGCTGCTCCACCCGGGCGGCCGCGGCCCGGACGGCGCCGGGCTGGGCCGGGTGCGGCCAGTCCTCGTCGTCGGTGGGCTCCGGCGGCAGCGGGATGTCCGGTTCCTCCGCCGTCACCCGCGGGCGACGGGCGGGGTCCCCGCCGGCCGGAGGTGCGGACGGCGGGGGCGTGGACGGCGGAGCCGCGGACGGCGCGGTGCGGGGACGGCTACCCGGCTGGGCGGTCTCCGGCCAGTCGTCGGCAGCCGCCGGACGGGCGCCCCCACCCGGTCGCGCGGTCTCGGGCCAGCCGTCCGCGGCCGGTGCGGCAGGGGTCGGCCGGGCGGCCGCTGCCGGAGCGGCCGGCTGCGCAGCCGGTGCCGGAGCGGCCGGCTGCGCAGCCGGCGCGGGAGCGGTCGGCTGCGCGGCCGGCGCGGGAGCGGCCGGCGCGGGCCGCTGCTCGGCAGCGGGCGGCGCCGCCCGGACCTCCGGCCGCGCCGGGGCGGCCGGCTCGGCCGGCGCCTGCGACCTGCGGACGAACTCCCGTCGCGGGCCGGACGGGGCGGCCCGGTCCGGCTCGGGGGCCGGTGCCGCCTCGACCGGCGCGCCCTCGCGGGAGCCGGTCTCCTCCCTCGGCCGCCCGGCGTGCTCGCCGGCGATGGACATCCGGCGCTCGAGCCGCTCCAGGCGCTGCAGCGTCGCGGCGGCCGATCCGTCGGTGGCCGGGAGCAGCATCCGCGCGCAGACCAGTTCCAGCAGCAGCCGCGGCGCCGTCGTCCCCCGCATCTCGGTGAGACCCTCGTGGACGGTGTCGGCCATCCGCGACAGCGTCGCCGAGCCCAGCGCCTGGGCCTGCTGGTTCATCAGGTCGAGCCGGTCGGGCGGGCAGTCGAGCAGCCCGTTGCCCCCGGCCTCGGGCACGGCGTCGAGCACGATCAGGTCGCGCAGCCGGTCGAGCAGGTCGGTGGCGAAGCGGCGGGGGTCGTGCCCGGCCTCGACCACCCGGTCGACGGCCCGGAAGACCCCCGGGGCGTCGTGCGCGGCGAGCGCGTCGATGGTCTCGTCGAGCAGCGCGTCGTCGGTGACGCCGAGCAGCCCGACCGCGCCCTTGTAGGTGACGCCCTCGGGCCCGGCCCCGGCCAGCAGCTGGTCGAGGATCGACAGCGAGTCACGGACCGAGCCGCCGCCGGCCCGCACCACCAGCGGGAAGACGGTGGGTTCGACGGTGACGCCCTCGGCCTGGCAGGTCTTCTCCAGCAGGGTGCGCAGCGTCGTCGGCGGCACCAGCCGGAACGGGTAGTGGTGGGTGCGCGACCGGATGGTCGGCAGCACCTTCTCCGGCTCCGTCGTCGCGAAGACGAAGACCAGGAACTCCGGCGGCTCCTCGACCACCTTGAGCAGGGCGTTGAAGCCCTGCGTGGTCACCATGTGCGCCTCGTCGACGATGTACACCTTGTAGCGGCTGCTCACCGGCGCGAAGAACGCCCGCTCGCGCAGGTCGCGGGCGTCGTCGACGCCACCGTGGCTGGCCGCGTCGATCTCGATGACGTCCAGCGAGCCCGGCCCGTCGGGCGCCAGCGCCACGCACGAGGCGCACACGCCGCACGGCGTGGACGTCGGCCCCTGCTCGCAGTTGAGCGAGCGGGCCAGGATCCGCGCCGACGACGTCTTGCCGCACCCGCGCGGGCCGCTGAACAGGTACGCGTGGTTGATCCGGCCGCCGTCGACCGCGTTCACCAGGGGCGCGGTGACGTGCTCCTGCCCGACCACCTCGGCGAAGGTCGCCGGGCGGTACTTGCGGTAGAGCGCCAGAGCCACGGGGCGAGGTTACGTGCCGGCCCCGACACGGCGGCGCACGCCGGTGGCCACGGCCGTGGACCGGTCGCGGGACGCGGAGGGCTCCCGACCGGGACATGGGCAGCGGCTGCGCGCACCAGGGGGCGGGCACCTGGCCGCGGTGCGGTCCGGGGGCCGCCGGCGGCACAGCGAAGGACCCCCCGCGCACCCGCCAGAGCCTGCTTATCCTTGCTGCCTTCCGGCCCTGGGGAGGTTCACAGGATGACGCCACGCGAGGGGTCGTCCACCACTGTAGAGGACCGGTCGCCGGCCACCGCCGCGCGCCCCGAACGCGACAGGCCCCGGTGCGGACACCGGGGCCTGTTCCTGCTGCGGAGGATGGGAGATTCGAACTCCCGAGGGGTTGCCCCCAACCCGCTTTCCAAGCGAGCGCCATAGGCCACTAGGCGAATCCTCCAGGTACGGCGTCGATGGTACCGGGCGCCGTCGGGCGGCTCGCCGGGACACCGCGGGGAGGCCCCCGGGGGCGGCGTGCGGCATCCTCACCGGAGAGCGGTTGACCGGGTGGTCGGCGGGGAAGGGCCCGCACCTGCGGGCTGCACAGGAGGAGGGCGCGGGACATGGGCGAGCACGACGAGATCCGGCCGGACGTCGTCGAGACGATCGTCGGTGTGCTCAAGGGCGGCGACGCCGCGGCGCTGCCGGCCGGCGCCACCGCGGCGGAGAAGACGGCGGCGAAGGACCGCTACCTGTCGGAGTTCGCCGCCGAGCGGAGCAAGCGCGACCGCCAGGCACAGGCGTGGGAGCTGCTGCTCACCCGCAGCTACGACGAGCCGCCCACCTGGCAGCGCATCTTCGACGACCTCGACGCCGACGTGCACACGGAGCTGGGCGAGCTGTACGACGTCCTGCCCGTGGGCGCGCAGGAGGAGTACGCACGCCGGTACGGCGTGCCCTCCACGGTCTGACCGGGCGCGCCCCGCCACCGATGACCCCACCCGGCACCGCGCCCGGCCGCCTCGTCGCCGGGCGCTACCGCCTGGAGGCGCAGATCGGCGGCGGCGCGATGGGCACCGTGTGGCTGGCCCGCGATGAACTGCTGGGCCGGCAGGTCGCGGTCAAGCAGGTGGTCTTCCCCCTGGGCGCCGGCGAGCGGCAGATCGACGACCAGCGCCAGCGGGCTCTGCGCGAGGGGCGGATCGCCGCACGGTTGACCCATCCGCACGCCATCTCCGTCTACGACGTCGTCCTCGAGGACGGCGTGCCGTGGCTGGTGATGGAGTACCTGCCCTCGCGCAGCCTGGCCGCGGTCCTCATCGAGGAGGGGGTGCTGCGCGAGGACCAGGTGGCGCAGATCGGCGCCCAGGTCGCCGACGCCCTGGCCGCCACCCACGCGGCCGGCATCGTGCACCGGGACGTGAAGCCCGCCAACGTGCTCATCGGCCGGGGGGACCGCGTCGCCGGGCTGGTCAAGATCACCGATTTCGGCATCTCGCACGCCCGCGACGACGTCATGCTCACCCGAACGGGGCAGATCACCGGGACGCCCGCCTTCCTGGCGCCCGAGGTGGCCCAGGGCAAGGAGATGACCGAGGCCAGCGACGTCTTCTCCCTCGGCGCCACGCTCTACACCTGCCTGGAGGGCGTGCCGCCGTTCGGCATGGAGGAGAACGCGCTCGCCATGCTGCACCGGGTCGCCGGTGGCCAGGTCCGCCCCCCGCGCCGCGCCGGTGCGCTGACCGCGCCGCTGCAGCGGATGCTCGCCGCCGATCCGGCCGACCGCCCGACCATGACCGAGGTGCGCGACGAGCTGGCCGCGCTTGCCGGCGGGCGCGACGGCGACCCGACCACGGTGCTGCGCGCACCGACCGATCTGCGCCCGTCCTCCGGCCCGGCCGGGACGGCGGTCTTCCCGGCGGGGGCGTTCGGCACGGCGGCGTTCGGCGCGGCGGCCGCGGACGCCGCTGCGCGCACACCCACACCCGTCCCCGCGGCCGCACGCACACCCGCCCCACCCCCGTCCACCGACCGACCGGGCGCCACGGCTGCACCGCCCCGGCGCCGCCGGCGGGGGGCGTGGCTGGCCGCCGGCCTCCTCGCCGCGGTGCTGTTCGGTGGCCTCGGGGTGTGGCTCGCCACGGCGGGCGACGAGGACCCGGCCGGCTCGGCGAGCGGCGCGACGACGTCCTCACCGGCACCGGCGACCACCAGCGAGCAGCCGTCGCCGACGGCCACGACCGAGCCGACGCAGCCGACGCAGCCCTCCCCACCCCCCGACGAGGACGACGAGGACGACGAGGACGAGGACGACGACGAGGACCGGCCCCGGGACGATCCGCTGTCCGAGCGGAACGTCCGCGACTTCGTGCGGGAGTACCACCGGTTGGTCATCACCGATCCGGCGGCCGCCTGGGAGCGGACCGGCCCCACGCTGCGGAACAGCATCAGCTACCAGGGCTACCAGGACTTCTGGGACGATTTCCGCGACGTGCGGGTGAGGGACGTCGAGGTGCAGGAGGACGGGACCACCGCGATCGCCGACTTCGAGTTCCGCTACCCGGACGGCGAACGCGTCCGGGAGCGCCACCGGCTCACCTTCGCCGTCGGCGACGACGGCCGGCTGGTGCTCGACTCCGACGTCCCGCTCTGACCCCCCTCGGGGTCGGCCCGGCCCGCCCCGGCCCCGGCGGGGGTCAGGTCCGCTCGCTCACCGCGCCCTTCTTGATCCAGATCCGGCGCTGGGCCCGCTTGGCGACCGTCGAGTCGTGCGTGACGATCACCACGGTCAGCCCGCGCTCCCGCCAGTGGTGCTCGATCAGCTCCATGATCTCGTCCCGGGTCTGCTCGTCGAGGTTGCCCGTGGGCTCGTCCGCGAGCAGCACCCGCGGCTCCTTCGCCAACGCCCGGGCGAGCGCGACCCGCTGCTGCTGGCCGCCGGAGAGCTCCGAGGGCAGGTGGCCGGCGCGGTCGTCCAGCCCGACGTCGGCCAGCGCCCTGGCCGCCCGCTCGGCCCGCTCCTGGGCGGGCACGCCGAGCGGAACGAGACCGGTCTCGACGTTCTGCTGCGCGGTGAGCGTCGGCACCAGGTTGAAGCCCTGGAAGACGAACCCGATGGTGCGTGCGCGCAGCGCGGTGAGCCCGCCCTCGTCCAGGGCCGAGAGCTCCTGCCCGTCGAGGGTGATCGACCCGGACGTCGGCCGGTCCAGCGCCCCCAGCAGCTGCAGGAGGGTGGACTTGCCCCCGCCCGTCGGCCCCTGGACGGCGACCATCTCACCGGCGCCGATCGCGAGATCGACGTCGCGCAGGGCGTCGACGGTGCCGTTCTTCGTGGTGTAGCGCTTCGCGGTCTGGCTCAGGACGTACATCGGGACCTCCGGGTCCGGCGGAGTGGGAAGGAGCAGGGTCGGGGCAGCGGGCTCAGGCGACACTGCGCAACGCCTCCGCCGGGCGCATGCGCGAGGCACGCCAGCCACCGACCGCGCCCGCCAGCAGCCCACCGAGGACGGCGATCGCCACGGCCAGGAGCACGGTGGTCACCGTGACCGGGGCGGAGAGAGTCACCGCGACCGCCGAGGCGGCGTCCGCCGCCTCGCGCCCAGGACCGCCGAAGCCGCCCGGGCGGCCACCCGCGCCGGCACCGGCACCGGCACCGGCACCGGCACCGGCACCGGAGGAGGCCACCGTGGCCGAGAGCTCCGGCGCGACCAGGTTGATCACCAGGACCGCGCCGAGGCCGAGCGCCAGACCGACGGCGCCGCCGAGCAGTCCCTGGGCGAGCGACTCCCCCATCACCTGGCCGACGACGCGGCGGCTGCGCCAGCCCAGCGCCTTGAGCGTGCCGAACTCACGGACCCGTCGGCTCACGCCGGAGAGCGTGAAGAGGACCGCGAGCACGAAGGCCGCGAGCAGGACCAGGGCGGCCAGCCAGGTGCCGAGCGTGCGAGCGAGCTCCGAGGCGCTGGACAGCGAGCCGGACACCTCGCCGGCCAGGTCGTCGGCGGTGCTGACGGTGGCGTCGGGGAGGGTGGTCTCGATCGCGGTCTGCACCTCGTCGATCACGTCGGCGGACGCGGCCTGCACGTACAGGGTCGACAGCTGACCGCTCTGCTCGGCGAGCGTCTGCAGAGTGTCCAGGGGCACGAAGACGTCGGCCGCCGTGGTGGCCGACGCCGAGGCGGAGGAGACGATGCCCACCACGGTGAAGTCGGTCCCCCCGAGGGTGACCGTCCCGTCGACGGCGACGTCGTTCTCCGCCGCGTAGGTGGCGTCCACGAGGGCGACCTGGGCACCGGCGTCGGACTCGGTGAGCGCGCGGCCCTCGTCCAGCGTCGTGGAGCTCAGCGGGCCGACGGCCTCGGCGGTGAGGTCGACGCCCTCGATGTCGATGCTCGTGACGCTGAAGGAACCACCGCTGCCCGGATCGGTCGCCGAGCCGTCGTCCGGGCTGCCGGGGGCGGGCATCTGCCCGCTGCCGAAGTCGGGGATCTCCCCCGTGAAGCTGGTGCTGGTCATGCTCAGCGTCCCCGCGACGGCGCTCACCCCGTCGATGCCGGCCACGCTCTCGACCGCGGCGGCGTCCATCGTGGCGCCGGAGGTCCGCAGTTGGTCCTGGTCGAACGAGCGGCGACCGCCGGCGGCCTCCGTGCCCTCCTGGTCGAACTGGAAGGTGGGCGGACCACCCGCCGTCCCGCCGCCTCCGGCGGCTGCGTCGGGGCGCTGGGGCGGCGTGCTCACGGTGATGTCGGTGCCGACGCCGTAGACGGACTCCAGGACCTCGTCCTGCGCGTCGCCCACACCTGCGGTCACCGAGGTGACGGTGATGACCAGCGCGATCGCCAGGCCGAGCCCGAGCGCGACGAGCAGGGACTGCCGGCGGCGCTGGCGCAGCTCGCGCCGCAGGTAGGTGAAGAACATTCGTCGCTCCGCGGTGTCGAAAGGTTGCATGCCGCAATGGCGGCTTCGACAGAGTGGAGGCGGAACGATCAGGAGCCCTGTGGCCCGGCTGCCAGTTCCCTGGGAGCGGTGGGAGGTGGCTCACACAGCACGACGGCGGCGCCCAGCGGGGCGCCGCCGTCGTCAGCTGGCGGTGGCGGTGGGATTTGAACCCACGGAGGCTTGCACCTCACACGCTTTCGAGGCGTGCTCCTTCGGCCGCTCGGACACGCCACCGCCGAAGAGACTACAGGCCCCGCTGACGGCGGAAGAAGGCGCGTAGCAGCGCGCCGCACTCCTGCGCCCGCACGCCGCCGGTGACCTCGGGCCGGTGGTTGAGCCGGCGGTCGCGGACGACGTCCCACAGCGACCCCGCGGCGCCCGCCTTCGGGTCCTCCGCGCCGTAGACGACCCGGTCCACCCGCGACAGCACGCTGGCCCCGGCGCACATCGTGCACGGCTCCAGCGTGACCACCAGGGTGCAGCCCGAGAGCCGCCAGCCGTCGCCGTGCACCCGCGCCGCGGCGCGCAGGGCCAGCACCTCCGCGTGTGCGGTGGGGTCGCCGAGCTTCTCCCGCTCGTTCGCCGCCTCGGCGAGCACCGCCCCGTCCGGCCCGAGGACGACGGCGCCGATCGGCGTGTCCCCCCAGCTCTCGGCAGCGGCCGCCAGCTCCAGCGCCCGGCCCATCGCGGCGTCGAAGGGTTCCGGCCCGGTCACGGACGCTCCGCGGGAGGATCCGCGAAGCTCGTGCCCTGCCCACAGGGGTGGGCAGGGCACAAGCTTCGCGGGAACACCTGTGGCCGTGGCCGGATCGCCGTCACGCCTCCTCCAGCGGGAAGCCCACGAGCCGCGACAGCTCGGCCAGCGCGGCGTCGGGGTCGACCACCTTGATGGTCGAGAAGCCCAGGGCCCGGGCCGGCTTGAGGTTGATGCCCAGATCGTCCAGGTAGGCGCAGTCGGTGGCCTCGATGCGGCGCCCCACCGCCTCCGACAGCCGGTCGAGCGCCCGCCGGTAGATCTCCGGCTCGGGCTTGCGCACGCCCTCGACCGAGGACTCCACGATCGCGTCGAACAGCCCGAGCAGGTCGCCCAGCCGACCGGTGCGCTCCATCGGCGCGACGTTGTTCGACAGCAGCGCCAGCGGCAGCCCCGCCGCGCGCAGCCGGCGCACCGCGGTGACCATCGCCGGGCGGAGCTCCCCCTGCAGCGCCGCGAGCACCCGCGCCGCCTCGATCCGGTGGCCGAGTGCCGCGGCCTCGGCCTCGAAGGCGGCGCAGAACCCGGCGACGTCCAGCTCGTTGCGCTCGAACCGCGCCCAGGCGTTGGTGTCGGGGTCGGTCGAGTTGAGCTGCCGGATCAGCCCCTCGGGCAGGCCCGCCTCCCGCTCGTAGGCGGCGAAGGCGA
Organism: Blastococcus sp. SYSU DS0616; assembly: GCF_054051015.1. Lineage (NCBI taxonomy): Bacteria > Bacillati > Actinomycetota > Actinomycetes > Geodermatophilales > Geodermatophilaceae > Blastococcus > Blastococcus sp. SYSU DS0616. Next base: position 24,024 of record NZ_JBJHAJ010000037.1, on the reverse strand, counting down.
CCATCGGGCTCTCGGTGAGCACCCCACCCAGGTCGAAGACGACCGCGGACACCGTCACGACCGCACCGCCGCGGCCAGCTCGTCGGCGAACCCCAACCGGGTGGCGATCCGCTCCACCATCTCGTCGGCCCACAGGTCGTCGGCGGTCACGATCGGTCGCAGCTCCTCGGCGGGCAGCCCGTCGTCGGCGAACAGGTCCAGGTCGCCGCCGGGCCAGCCGGTCTCGTCGTCGTCGAAGGCGCCGTCGGTGTCGACGCCGATGCCGTAGCGCTCCACCACCTCGGCGGCGAGCACCCACTCCAGCATCGTGGCGTCGGAGATCAGCGCCCGCACCATGCCGCCGGGGCCGTGCCGCAGCGCGACGAAGTACAGCCGGGAGTCGACGACCAGCACGAACGGCGGCGGCCACCCCCCGGTGCCCGGCTCGCCGAGCGCGCGCTCCAGCACCGGCAGCTCGTCACCGGCGTCGGCCGCGAGCAGCTCCACCTCCCACCGGGAGGCGACGCGGGATACCCGGACCGCGTAGCTCGGCGGTCCCGCCACGGCGCCCTCGCTCATCGCTTCCGCAGCACGGTCAGGCCGTCGGCGAGCGGCAGCAGCGCCGTCTCCCACCGGGGGTCGGCGGCCAGCGCGGCGTTGAGCTCGGCGAGCGCGTGGTCGGACTCGTCCTGCGGGTCCAGCACCCGCCCATCGCGCAGCGTGTTGTCCAGGAGCACCACCCCGTTGCGCGTCATCCTCGGGTGCAGCTCCTCGACGTAGGCGGCGTAGCCGGTCTTGTCGGCATCGACGAACGCCAGGTCGAAGGTCTCCGCGGCCGGCAGCGCGCGCAGCGTCGCCAGGGCATCGCCGAGGCGCAGCTCGATCCGGTCCGCGACCCCGGCCCGCGCCCAGTGCCGCCGCGCCACCGCCGTCCACTCCTCGCTGCGGTCCAGGCACAGCAGGGAGCCGTCCGCCGGCAGCCCCTGGGCGATGCAGAGCGCGGAGAACCCGGTGAAGGTGCCGATCTCGATCGCCGTCCGGACGCCGAGCGCAGCGGTGAGCAGCCGCATGAGCACGCCCTGCTCGGGGGCGATCTGCATGGTGGCCGGGGCCTCGCCGCGCTCGGCCATCTCCGCGGTCTCCCGGATCAGGCCGGCCATCACCTCGTCCACCGGGTCGGAGGAGGCGCGCACGTAGTCCGCCAGCTCGGGGGTGAGCAGGAACGACCGGGGCGTCATGGCGTGCAGGGACGACGGAGCGGGTGGGTCGGCGTCATAGCCTCTGATCATGGCCGATACCGCCCGCCCCGGGGCCACCCCCGTCGGCGGGGCACCGTCGTTCCCGGTCCCGACCATGCCCGCTCCCCCGGTCGGCGTCGTCGGCCTGGGCCAGCTGGGCGGCTCGCTGGCCGCCGCGCTCGTCGCCGCCGGCCGACCCGTGTCCGGCTGGGACGTCGACCCCGCCGCGCGGGACGCCGCCGCCGCGCGTGGCGTCCGCATCACGCGGGAGCTCTCCGGCGTGGTCGTCCTCGCCGTGCCGCTGCCGGCGATGGCGAGCGCGCTGGACGGGCTGGCGGTCGACCCCGACGCCACGGTGACCGACCTCGGCTCGGTGAAGGTACCGGTGCTCGACGCACTGGGACCCGCCCTGGGCCGGCGCTTCGTGGGCGGGCACCCGATGTGCGGCACGGAGCGGTCGGGGCACGGGGCCACCGACCCGGAGCTGTTCGCCGGGGCCCGCTGGGCGCTCTGCCTGGAGCCGGGCACCGAGCTGCCGCGGTGGCTGCGGGTGGCCGAGGTGGCGCTCGCGGTCGGCGCGGAGGTCGTGCCGGTCACCGCCGCCGAGCACGACGACGCCGTGGCCGCGATCAGCCACGTCCCGCACCTGCTCGCCGCGGCCCTCGCCACCGCGGCGGCCGGCGCCGGTCCCCTCGCCCTGGCCCTCGCCGCCGGCAGCTTCCGCGACGGCACCCGGGTGATCGGCAGCGACCCGGGCTTCGTGACGGCGATGGTCGAGGGCAACGCCGGGCCCACGGCAGCGGCGCTGGAGCGCGTCCGGGAGCAGCTGTCCCGCCCCTGGCCCGAGCTGGTGGCCGCGGGGCACGCCGTCGCCACCCGGACGAGCGGCCGGCGCACGGTGCGCGTGCCGCTGGACCGGGCCGCGCTGCTCGCCCTCGGCCGCGCGGGCGGGGCGGTGCACCGCCGGCTGGCCGCCTTCGTGGAGGGCTGGGTGCCCGGCGAGGGCTGACCGCGCACGGGGACACGGGTGCCACGGTTTCGCGACCGCGTCCCCGGGCACGGATCCGGGCATGGACGAGCAGGACATCTTGAAGCGCATCCACGCCCTGGTGGACGAGGAGCACGCGCTGCGCGAGAGCAGCGAGCACACCGACGACACCCGGGCCCGCATGAGCAAGCTCGAGGCCGACCTCGACCAGTGCTGGGACCTGCTGCGGCAGCGCCGCGCCAAGCGGCAGTACGACGAGGACCCCGACGAGGCCCAGCCCCGCCCGGAGCCGCAGGTCGAGAGCTACCTCCAGTAAGAGGACCTCGTCCTCCTCACCGCTCGCAGGCTCGCGGTGAGCCTCTGGACGAGGCCACGGGGTGACCGGTCGAGCAGGCGGCTCCCGTCCCTAAGCGGAGCGGCGGGCCGGTTCCCCGTGCTCGGTGCCCAGCAGCGCCAGCTGCCAGAGCAGCCGGGACCGGGGGTCGGTCACCTTGCGGCCGGTCACCGACTCGATGCGCCGCAGCCGGTGCATGACCGTGTTCCGGTGGCAGTAGAGGGCGTCCGCAGCCCGCGTGGGTGACCCGTCGGTGGCGAGGAAGGCCGCCAGCGTGTCCAGCAGCACGGCGCGCTCGTCCTCGGGCAGCTCCAGCAGCCCGCCGAGGGACTGGCCCACGAGCCGCGACCTGATCTCGGGCGAGTTGCTCAGCAGCGCCTCGGGCAGCCGGTCGTCGATGCTGACCACACGGCTCGACCCGGCCGGCAGGGTCCGCACGGCCGTCTCGGCCAGGCGGTAGGCCGCCCCGACCGCCGCCGCCCCCTCCACCACGTCGGACACCCCGACGGGGCCGTGCGCGGTCCCCCGCAGCAGGGCGAGCAGGTCACCGGGGCGGGTGGTGCCCAGCGCGACGAGCCCCACCTGCGCGTCGCCGCGCAGGCCCCAGACCGAGCGCACCCCACGCTTGAGCAGCGTGTCGCCGGGAGAGCGCAGCGCCGGCTCGCCGTCGGGCCCCGGCAGCGCCACGACCGCCATGAGCCGCCCGTCCAGCGGCACGGTCAGCATCTCGGCGGCGCCACGCACGAACGCCGGGTCGCTGCCGCGGCCGTCCAGCAGCCCGTCGAGCGCCTGCTGGCGGGCCGACTCGTCCACACCCTCCAGGCGCCGCTGCTCCTCGCGGTAGCCCTCGGCCAGCGCGCCGCACTCGGCGTCGTTGGTGCGCCACACCGACCCGGCGACCTCGAGCAGGAGGGTGTCGTGCTGCCCGCTCCCGTCACGGGAGACCGCCAGCAGCGCCTCCCACGTCACCTGCCCGCCGAGGCGGTAGGCCCGGAGCACCGCCTCCAGGGGGATCCCCTGGGCGGCCCGCCGGCGCCCCACGGCCCGGGCCGACGCCAGGTGCGGGGTGCCGGTGCCCGACGCCGCGGCCATCAGCGACCGCAGCCCGCCCTCCAGGTTCGACCGCGTCGAGGAGCGCAGGTCCTGCTCGGACTCCGCCACCAGCTCGCGGTAGGCGGGCTCGGTGCGGACCAGCACGTCGACCATCCGGTCGGTCATCGCGTCCAGCTGCTCCATCAGCCGCGGCGTCAGCTCGGCGAGCCTCGTCGCCACCTCGGGGCGAAAGGGCTGCACGCGCTCACCTCCTCCGGACGCACCGCTGACAGCACAACACGACAGGCCCGCGGATGTGCGCTGCGCCCATTGTGAAGGGCGACACGCGCCGAGGTGTGGTGCGCAACCGAGTCGTGACCCAATCGAGGCCGGGATCGGCCGCCCTCGACGAGGCCGCACGGGCCGCCGATGGCGCCCCGGTATCGACCTGGCAACAGGTCGACACACAGCACAACACGCTCTTGTGATCGCTGTGCGGTGCGCCCATTGTGACGGGTGACACGGCCGGGCAGTCTCAGCGGGACGTACTCGCGACCTGACCGCCACCACCCACAGCCGGGTGGTGCCTCACCGATGCGAAGGAGCAGTGGGCCCCTTGGCGCAGCCGCTTGGCAGCCAGCGAACACAGGACACGACGCCCACCGCCCGGCTCGAGATGACCGGGATCAACGTCGCCTTCGGCGGCGTGCTCGCCCTGACCGACGTCTCCGTGACCGTGGAGCCGGGCCAGGTGCACGGCCTCATCGGCCCCAACGGCGCCGGCAAGACGACGTTGTTCAACGTCGCCTGCGGCCTGGTCCGCCCGACGTCGGGCCGGATCGTCTGGCGCGGTGAGGAGATGCGCCGGCTCAAGCCGAGCAAGCTGACCTCCCTGGGCATCGCCCGCACCCTGCAGGGCGTGGGCCTGTTCCCCGGCATGACGGTGCTGGAGAACGTGATGGTCGGGGCCCACCGCCACGCCGGTGCCGGGTTCTTCTCGGCCCTGCTGGCCCTGCCGATGTCGGACAAGGACGAGCGGCAGCTGCGCGAGCGGGCCCTGCGGGCGCTGGCCGAGCTCAACGCCGTCGAGTACGCCGGCCGCTACCCCGGCTCGCTCCCCTACCCGGTGCAGAAGCGGGTCGCCCTGGCCCGGGCGCTGGTCGCCGAGCCCGACCTGCTGCTGCTCGACGAGCCCGCCAGCGGCCTCTCCGAGGACGAGATGCACGAGCTGGGCGACCTCATCCGCTCGGTCGTCGGCCGGATGAGCGTGCTCCTCGTCGAGCACCACATGGACCTCGTCATGCGCGTCTGCGACCGGATCACCGTGCTCGACTCCGGCAAGCAGATCGCCGCCGGCACCCCGGCCGAGGTGCAGGCCGACCCCGCCGTCACCGAGGCCTACCTCGGGGACGCCGTGGACGCCGAGCACGACGCCGCCGAGCTCCACCACGCCGACGGAGGACGCCCCCATGCCTGAGACCCACGGCAGCACCGCACTGTCGGCCACCGGCGGCACCGGCACCGCCACGCGCCTGCTCGAGGTCGAGGGGCTCACCTCGGCGTACGGGCCGGTCCGGGCCCTCGACGGCGTCTCCCTCGCCGCCGAGACCGGGCGGATCACCGCCGTCCTCGGCGCCAACGGCGCCGGCAAGACGACCCTGCTGCGCACCATCAGCGGTCTGGTCCGTCCCGTCTCCGGCCGGGTCGTCCTCGACGGCGAGGACATCACCAAGGCCCCGGTCGAGTCGATGGTCGCCAAGGGGATGGCGCACGTCCCCGAGGGCCGCGGCGTCATCTCCGAGCTCACCGTCGACGAGAACCTGCGCGTCGGTGCGCTGTTCCGCGGCAAGGTCGGCAAGGAGGAGTTCGACCGGGTCTACGACCTGTTCCCCCGCATCGCCGAGCGCAAGAACAACGCCGCCCACACGCTCTCCGGCGGTGAGCGGCAGATGCTGGTCATCGGCCGCGCGCTGCTGGCCAAGCCCCGCGTCCTGCTGCTCGACGAGCCCTCCCTGGGCCTGGCCCCGCGGATCGTCGCCCAGATCTTCGGGCTGCTCCGCCAGCTGGTCGACTCCGAAGGGCTCTCGGTGCTGCTCGTCGAGCAGAACGCTCGCAGCGCCCTGTCGGTCGCCGACGTCGGCGTCGTCCTCAACCTCGGCAAGGTCGTCGTCACCGACGACGCCCGCACGCTGATGGCCGACGAGGACCTCCGGCACGCCTACCTCGGCTTCTGACCCGCCCGCCCCCTCCGGTCAAGGAAGGCACACTTCGTGCAGCAGTTCGTGAACGTGACCCTCACCGGGTTGACCCAGGGCATGATCTACGCGGCCTTCGCCCTCGCCCTGGTGCTCATCTGGCGCTCGACCCGCATCGTCAACTTCGCCCAGGGCTCGATGGCCGCCGCCACGACCTTCATCGCCCTGGCCCTGATCCAGGCCGGCCAGTCCTACTGGGTCGCCCTGATCGTCGCCCTCGCCTCCGGCTTCGTGCTCGGCGCGATCGTCGAGCGGGTGATCATCCGTCCCGTCGAGGGTGGCCCGGAGCTGAACGCGGTGATCGTGACCCTCGGCCTCTTCGTCGCGATCCAGGCGGCGATCGCGATCATCTTCGGCTCGTCGTTCCAGTCGTTCCCCACGCCGTTCGGCGTGCGCGGCCTGGAGATCGGTGACTCGACCATCCCGCTGACCCCCACCAGCATCTACGTCATCAGCTCGGTCCTGGTGGTCATGGGCCTGCTGGTGGCCCTCTTCCGCTTCACCCGCATCGGCCTGGCCATGCGCGCCTCGGCGTTCAGCCAGGAGGTCGCCCGCCTCCTCGGCGTCAAGGTGGGCGGCATGCTCACCCTCGGGTGGGGCCTGGCCGCGGTCGTCGGCTCGCTCTCCGGGCTGCTCATCGCCGGCGGCACGTTCGTCTGGCCGGCCTACATGGACGCCCTGATCGTCTTCGGCTTCGTCGCCGCGATCATCGGCGGGCTCGACTCCCCGGTCGGCGCGATCGTCGGCGGGCTGATCCTCGGCCTGGCGCTCAGCTACGTGAGCGGCTACGCCCCCCGCGGCAGCGCGCTGGTCAACATCTCCGCCCTGGTCATCCTCATCGTCGTCCTCCTCGTGCGACCTGGTGGCCTGTTCAGCAGCAGCACGGCTCGGAGGGCATGACGATGAGCGACCTGCAGAGCTCCACGTCCACGAGCGGCACGCCCGGCAAGGCGGGCAAAGCCACCGAGGAGGCGCCCGTCGAGGCCACCGCCGGCGGGGACACGCCCTCGGCCCCGGCGAAGACCGGCCGCTCCTTCCTGCCGCAGTCCACGCTGCTGCGCCACCTGCTCGTGCTGCTCGGCGCGGCGGTGCTCGCGGTCCTGCTGCTGGAGATGACCAGCCCCTACCGCAACTCGCAGCTGGCCACGCTCACCTACTACGCGATCGCCGCGGGCGGGCTGACCGTGCTCACCGGCATCAACGGCCAGATCTCGCTCGGGCACGGCGCGCTCATGGCCGCCGGCGCCTACACCACGGCGCTGTTCCTCGACGCCGACGAGCCGCTCCCGCTGCCGCTGATCCTGCTGGTCGCCGTCGTGGTGGCCACGGCGATCGGCGCGCTCGTCGGGGTGGCCGCGGCCCGGCTGCACGGCCCGTACCTGGCCGGCGCGACGCTGGCGCTGGCGGTCGGGCTCCCCGGGCTGGCGATCTATTTCCACGACATCTTCGGTGGCGAGCAGGGCATGCGGGTCCGCGCCCCGCAGGCGCCGGACTGGTTCGACAGCTTCATCAGCACGGTGTCGGGCAACTCGGCCTCGAGCACCAAGTGGCTGGCCTACGTCGGCGCGATCTGCCTGCTGATCACGTACTTCTTCCTCGCCAACCTGATGCGCAGCCGCATCGGGCGCACCTGGCGGGCGGTGCGCGACCAGGAGGTGGCCGCGGAGCTGGCCGGCATCAACCTCGGCGCCTGGCGGGTGCTGGCGTTCGTCGTCAGCGCCGCGGCGGCCGGGCTCGCCGGCGGCGTGCTGGCCATCGTGGTCCGCCTCGCCGCGCCGAGCGGCTTCACGATCGTGCTGTCGCTGGCGCTGCTCACCGCGATCGTGATCGGCGGTCTGGGCAGCCTGCTCGGCGCCCTGCTCGGGTCCGCCCTGCTGGTCTTCCTGCCGCCGTTCGTCACCAACCTCGGCGGGGACCTCGGCCTGAGCCAGACCGAGGCGGCCCAGCTGGCGCCGTTCGTCTACGGCGTCGTGCTCATCGTCGTGATGATCTTCGTCCCGGCCGGGTTCGTGGGCACCATCCGCCTCCGCTGGATGACCCGCAAGGCCAAGCGGGCGATGGCCCAGGCCAACGCCGACGGCGCCAGCAGGGGGTGAGCACGACCCCTTCCGACCGCTCCACCAGACCCTTCCGCACCACCCAGACTCCCGGGCACCGACGCCCGGGCCGCACCAGAGGAGAACTGTTGTCCAGATCCTCCCGACGTCTCATGACGGCGATCGCCGCGGCGACCGTCGTCTCCACCCTCGCCGCCTGCGGCGGCAGCGATGACAGCGGTGGCGGCACCGGCGGCGGTGGTGGAGGCGAGAACGAGGCCTCCGACACCGGCGTCACCGAGACCTCGATCAAGATCGGCTCGCACTACCCGCTGACCGGTGTGGCCGCCCCCGGCTACAGCGAGATCCCGACCGGTGTCGACGCCTACTTCAACTGCCTCAACGAGGAGGGCGGCGTCTACGGCCGGGAGATCGACTGGATCTTCCGCGACGACGCCTACAACCCGACCCAGACCAGCCAGGTCGTGAACGAGCTCGTCCTGGAGGACGAGATCTTCGCGATGATGAGCGGTCTGGGCACGCCCACCCACAGCGCGGTCGTGGACTTCCTCAACGACGAGGGCGTCCCCGACCTGTTCGTCTCCTCGGGCTCGCTGATGTGGGGTGACGACCCGGAGACCTACCCGATGTCGTTCGGGTGGCAGACCGACTACATGAGCGAGGGCAAGATCATCGGCGAGTACATCGCCGAGAACTTCCCCGACGCGCAGGTCGGCCTGTTCCTCCAGGACGACGACTTCGGCGAGGACGGCGAGGCCGGCATCCGCCAGTACATCGACGACCAGATCGTCGCGGCCGAGCGGTACACGCCGGGCAACACCAACGTCGGCCCGCAGATCGCGGCGCTGCAGGCGGCCGGGGCCGACTTCGTCGTCGGCTTCAACGTGCCCAGCTACACCGCGCTCTCGCAGCTGACCGCGCTGCAGCTCGGCTACGACCCGCAGTGGTTCTACTCCAACGTGGGTTCGGACCCGACGCTGGTCGGCGGCCTGCTGAACCGCTTCAGCGAGGGCCAGGTGTCCGACGCCGCCCTGCTCGACGGCGCGCTCACCACCGGCTACCTGCCGACCGTGGACATGACCGACAACCCCTGGGTGCAGGAGTTCCAGCGGATCTGGGACGAGTGCGGTGGCGAGGGTGAGCTCACCAACTACCGCATCTACGGCATGGCGCAGGCCTACACGATGACGCAGGCGCTGCAGGCGGCCGGCCAGAACCCGACCCGCGAGGGCCTGGTCGAGGCGGTCGAGCAGGCCGGCGGTGACTGGGAGGGCCCGGTGTTCGCGCCGTTCCGCTACTCCGAGGACAGCCACATGGGCACCAGCGGCATGACCATCGAGCGCATCGTCGGCAACGGCTCCGAGGAGGTGCAGCCGGTGCGGGTGACCGACATCGGTGACGCGCCGATCGAGGAGTACGACGGCGAGATGGCCACCCCGCCGACGAACGCCATCCCGGACGAAGAGGCCGTGAACTAGGACCTCCTCGCCCCACGGCGGGCCGCCGTCCTCCTCCGGGAGGGCGGCGGCCCGTCCGCGTCCCGGCCCCGCCGCGGAGCCGCGGGCGGCGCCGTCGCCGCCGAGAACACTTCGCACTCGAAGTGTGTGCGCAGTTGATCTCCGGGTACGTCCGCGGCCAGGTGTGCCCGCGGGCGCGCGCACCGACGAGAGCGCAGGAGGACAGCGGCATGGTGGACGGACGGCTACGCGAGGCTCGCACCATCCGGCGGGCGGTGGTCACCGGCGGTGCCGGGTTCCTCGGCTCGCACCTGTGCGAGCACCTCCTGGAGCGCGGGGTGGAGGTCGTCTGCCTGGACAACTTCCTGACCGGCTCCCCGGCGAACGTCGCACACCTGATGGAGCACCCCGGGTTCCGGCTGGTCCGCTGCGACGTCACCGACTACGTGCACGTCCCCGGCCCGGTGGACCTGGTACTGCACTTCGCCTCGCCGGCCAGCCCGATCGACTACCTGAAGATGCCGATCGAGACCCTCAAGGTCGGCAGCCTGGGCACCCTGCACACCCTGGGCCTGGCCCACGACAAGGGCGCCCGCTACGTGCTGGCCTCCACCTCCGAGGTCTACGGCGACCCGCTGCAGCACCCGCAGACCGAGGAGTACTGGGGCAACGTCAACCCGGTCGGCCCCCGCGGGGTCTACGACGAGGCCAAGCGGTTCAGCGAGGCGCTGACCACCGCCTACCGGACGTCGAAGGGCACCGACACCGGCATCGTGCGGATCTTCAACACCTACGGGCCCCGGATGCGCGCCGACGACGGCCGGGCGATCCCCGCCTTCGTCAACCAGGCCCTGGACGGCCGCCCGCTCACCGTGGCCGGCGACGGCTCCCAGACCCGCTCCATCTGCTACGTCGACGACACCGTCGCCGGCATCCTCGCGCTGGCGTTCTCCGAGCACCCGGGCCCGGTGAACATCGGCAACCCCGACGAGCTGTCGATGCTGGCGCTGGCCCGCTGGATCGTGCAGCTCACCGGCTCGGACTCCCCGATCGACCACATCCCCCTGCCCGTCGACGACCCCAAGGTCCGCCGCCCCGACACCAGCCGCGCCGAGCAGCTGCTGGGCTGGCGGCCGCAGGTGACCTCCGAGCAGGGGCTGCGGCGCACCGTCGACTGGTTCGCCGCCCAGCGGAACGCCGTCGCCGCCGAGGCGGTCTGACACACCGTCATCGGACGTGCGACGAGAGTCACCCCAGAGCGACGTGGGACACATCTAATCTGGAGAGGCGAGCTCAGGTGGAGCCGCATCCACCTCGAGTCGACCTCAGAGAGCGAGCATGGGCCGCCACGCAGATCCCGCAGCCACGCGCCGTCCGTTACTTCCCGTCCTCGTCGCCGCCGGCGTCGCACTCGTGCTGGTCGCCGGTGGACTCGTGTGGTGGCTCGTGGGCCGCGGCTGCGACGAGCAGGTGACCGTGGGCGTGACCGTGGCCCCGGAGCTGTCCGAGGTGGCCGGGGACCTGCTCGGCGAGGTGGAGTCCCCCGATGGCTCCCTCTGCATCACCGCCGAGGTGACGGCCCGGGAACCGCTGCAGACCGCCGGTGACCTGAGCGTCCTCGACGAGGAGGCGCTGCCGGAGGTGTGGGTGCCCGATTCGTCGCTGTGGGCGGCGCGGGTCTCCTCCCGCGACCTCGACCCGGCCGGCTCCATGGCGGTCTCCCCGGTCGTCCTGGCCACCAGCGAGGCGGTCGTCGACGAGCTCGGCTGGGCCGACTCGGGCCCGGGCTGGGCCGAGGCCCTGGGCACCGGCCGGCCGCTGGCCGTGCCCGACCTCGCCGCGAGCGCCGAGGGGCTGGCCGCGCTGGCCGCGGTGCGCACCGCCCTGGGCGCGGACGCGGACGCCGACAACGCCGTGGTGCAGGCGGTGCTCGCCTCCGCGCGCAGCACCGCCCTCTCCCCCGCCGAGGCGCTGACCGCCGGGAGCGAGGGCGGCGCCGACGCGCCGCTGGTCCCGGTGAGCGAGCAGGTCGTGTACGCCGACCACCAGGACGCCGAGGACTCCGCCCTGGCCGCCGTCTACCCCGCCGAGGGCTCGCCGGTCCTCGACTACCCGGTGCTCCGGGTGGGCTCCCCGACGGGGCCCGAGCAGCAGGCCGTCGACGTCGTGGTCGACCGGCTGCTGTCCGAGGACGCGCAGGCCACCGTCCGGGACGCCGGCTTCCGCGGCCCCGAGGGCGCGGCGCCTCCCGGGGCCGGTCCCGACAGCGGCATCGCCGAGGCGAGCCCGCCGGTGCTGCCGCTGGACCCCCAGCAGGTGCAGGCGCTGCTCACCCGGCTGTCCAGCCTCGCGGCCCCGTCGCGGGTGCTGACGGTCTTCGACGTGTCGACGTCGATGCGGGCGCCGGTCGGCGACGGCACCCGTGCCACCCTCGCCCGCGACGCCGCGAAGAGCACGCTCTCCCTGGTGCCCGACGACTACGCCCTCGGGCTGTGGGCCTTCGCCTACGAGATGCAGGGCGACCAGGACTGGACGGAGCTCGTCCCCACCCGCGAGCTGGACGACGTCGTCGACGGCCGGACCCAGCGCGAGGTGCTCGACGAGCAGCTGGACACCATCCCCGAGCGGCTCACGCCGGGCGGGACGGGGCTGTACGACACCACCCTGGCGGCCGTGCGGTCGGCGCGGGAGAACTACGACCCCACCGCGGTGAACAGCGTGCTCATGGTCACCGACGGCACGAACGAGGACGACGCCGAGGGCATCAGCCTGGAGGACCTGCTCAGCACGCTCGAAGCCGAGGCGGATCCGCAGCGGCCGATCAAGGTCATCGGTGTGGCCCTGGGGCCGGACGCCGACCTGAGCTCCCTCGAGCGGATCGCCGAGGCCACGGGGGGCGCGGCGTACTCCGCGGTCGACGAGAACGACCTGCAGACCGTGCTCTTCGACGCCCTCCGCCAGCGCTCGTGACATCGTCGTCCTCCGGACGACACCGCCAACCACGTGCCGTCCCCCGGCACGCTGAGCCGCTGCGTCAGGCCTGCGCGGACCCCTCCGGGGCCCACTCGGCCTGACCGTGCATCAACCGGTCCAGCGCATCGACCACTTCCTCCACGGTGATCGTCGCCAGCGCGGGGTCGAGGTCGGTGCCCCAGGGGTCGCCGGTGCCGTCGCCGTGCCAGAGCACGACGTGCTGCGGCCGCGGCGGCGGTCCCCACAGCGCCGGGGAGACGGGGCCGAAGAGCACCACCGACGGCCGCCGGTAGGCGGTGGCCAGGTGCGCGACGCCGGTGTCGCCGCACACGACCAGGTCGGCCGCCGCCACCACGGCGGCCAGCTCCAGCGACGTGGTCCGGCCGGCCAGCACCGCGGCGTCCGGCAGCCCCGCCGCCGCGGCCACCGACCGGGCGAGCTCGACCTCCGCCGGGCCGCCGGTGATCCGCACGTCGTGGCCGGCGTCGGCGAGGTGGCGGGCGACGGCGGCGAAGCGCTCGGGCGGCCAGCGCCGGCCCGGGAACGCCGCCCCCGGGTGCACGACCGCGGCGCCGCGGACCGGCGGGGGCACGGCGGGCACCGCGATGTCCAGCGCGTCCGGGTCGGCGTCGACGCCCAACCCCTCGGCGACCAGCCGGCACCAGCGCCGGACCTCGTGCTCGTCGGGGTACCAGGTGGGCCCGGGGTAACCGGGGCTGTCGAAGGTGAGCAGTCGCCGGGGCTGCAGGTCGGCGACGACCACGTGCGACGCCGGGCCCTTGCCGTGCAGGTCGACGGCGAGCTCCGGCGGCGGCCCGCTCCAGTCCAGCGGTTCGAGCTCGCGCGCCGGCAGCACCTCGTCGACGGCGTCGATCAGCTCGGCCAGCGGTCGCAGCGCCGACGTCGTCGCGAGCACCAGCCGGTGCCCGGGTACGGCCGCCCGCACCGCCCGGATCGCCGGCACCCCGGTCAGCAGGTCACCGAGCCCCAGCGGCCGCAGGACGACCGCGACCGGCGGCGCGGCGCTCACCAGACCCGGGCATAGGAAGCCATGCCTGCGGAATCGGGGGCGGATCCACAGGTAAAGCTTCCTATGCCTGTCAGCACGGCGGGCCTCACACGCGGGAGCGCTCGACCAGGGCCGTGGTCGAGTGGCCGTCGAGGTAGGGCAGGACGACGGCCTGGCCGCCCCAGGTGCGCAGCACCTCGGCCTCGGGCAGGTCCGCACCGGCGTAGTCGCCGCCCTTGGCCCACACGTCGGGGCGCAACCGGTCGAGCACCTGGGTGGGGGTGTCCTCGTCGAAGACGACCACCGCGTCGACGAACTCGAGCGCCTCGAGCACGCGGGCGCGGTCGGTGGCGGTGACCAGGGGCCGCGTGGGCCCCTTGAGCCGGCGGACCGAGTCGTCGGAGTTGATGCACACCACCAGGCAGTCGCCCAGCCCGCGGGCGGCGCGCAGCGTGGCGACGTGCCCGGGGTGCAGCAGGTCGAAGCAGCCGCCGGTCGCGACGACGGTGCCGCCGGCCGCCCGCACCCGGGCGATGACGGCCTCGGCGCCGGGCTCGGCGGCCACCTCGGCCTCGACCCGCTCGTCGGCGTCCCAGGCGGTCGCCCCGCCGCGGGCGACGAACGCCGAGGCGAAGGCGACCGCGGCGGCCACGGCCTCGCCGGTGACGGCGCCGTCGGCGAGGGCCAGCGCCGCCGCTGCGGCGAAGGAGTCGCCGGCGCCGCACGGGTCCCCGCCGGTGACCGCGACCGCGGGCACCACCATGGGGGCGCCGGAGCCGTAGGAGAGCAGCGCGCCGCGGGCGCCCAGGGTGACGGCGACCGCGCCGACCCCCCACTGCCGGATGAGCGCCTCGGCCCGGGCCCCCACGGCGGCCAGCCCGGTCCCGGTGGCGGCGTCGGCGGCGACGCGGGCCGCCTCCGCGCCGTTCGGCGTGACCAGCCGGGCGTTGGGCACCGGGTCCGCGCCGCGGGGATGCGGGTCCCAGACCACCGGGCCGCGGGCCTCGGCGAGCGCGGCGCGCACGGCGGGGTCGGCCGTCGTCCCCCGGCCGTAGTCGGCGACGAGGACGGCGGCGGCGTCGCGGATCACCGCGGCGGCCGCGGCCGGCAGCTCGCCGAGCACCGCGACCGGCGCGCCGCTGTCCAGCCGGGCGACGGAGTGGTCACCCACCCGCACCCGCTGCTTGACGGCGGTGCCGCCGGTGGCCGGGATCTCGATCAGGCGCACCCGGCCGGCGAGCAGGGCGCGCAGCCGGTCGGCGTCCTCGTCGGCGTCCATCGGCGCCACGAGCACCACCTCGCGCCCACCCGACGCCGCGGCGATGACCGCCGCCAGCGCGGCGCCACCGGGGCGCTCGTGCCGCTCGATCTCCTCCACCACCGGCACGGGGGCATCGGGGGTCAGCCGCGACGCGGTGCCGACCAGGTCGACGTCGAGCAGCGCGTCCCCGACGACGACCAGCGGCCGGGCGCTCACTTCGCCGCCTCGAACGAGGGCCCGTCGGGAACCCGCGGCGCCTCGGCGAGCACGGCGGCGTCGAAGGCCGCGCAGACCAGGTGCAGGGCGACCAGGTGGCACTCCTGGACGGTGGCGGTCCACGGGGAGTCGATGCAGACCGCCTCGTCGGCGGCCGCGGCCAGCGGGTTGGGCGCCGGGCCGGTGATCGCCAGCGTGGTGATGCCGCACGCGCGGGCCCGGCGTGCGGCGGCCACCGCGTTGGGCGAGCGGCCCGACGTCGACAGCAGGACCAGCACGTCGCCCGCGCGGCCGTGGGCCTCCACCTGGCGGGCGAACAGCTCGTCGGCCGGGTAGTCGTTGGCGATGGCGGTCAGCGACGACGTCTCCGCGGTGAGGCAGATCGCCGAGAACGGCGGGCGGTCGGCGCGGTAGCGGCCCACCAGCTCCGCGGTGAGGTGCTGGGCCTGCGCGGCGCTCCCGCCGTTGCCCGCGGCGAGCAGCCGGCCGCGGGACTCCCCGCACAGCACGTCGGCGAGCAGCCGGCCCCAGCGGTCGAGGACCGGTAGCTGCGCGTCCAGCGAGCGGAGCGCCTCCCGCAGCGAGGCGACGTGGTCGGCGCCGGTGAGGTGGGTGCAGGAGTCCGGCGCCGGGACTTGCGCCGAGTCCTGCGCCAGGACGTTCTCGAGGAACGAGTGCGGGCTGGCGCTCATCGGGCGACCTCCACGGGACGGCGCCGGGCGAGGACCTGGCGGTAGACGGTTTCGGTGTCGGCGACGACGCGGGCCCAGCGGTAGCGGGCGCGGGCCCGCTTCACCCCGGCGGCCCCGTAGGCGGCGCGGCGGTCGTCGTCGGCGAGCAGCGCGGCGAGCACCTCGCCGAGCCGCTCGGGGTCGCGCGGGGGCACGAGGTCGCCGGTGACGCCGTCGGCGACGGTGTCCTGCAGCCCGCCGACGGCGGTGGCGACGACGGGCCGCCCGCAGGCCATGGCCTCCAGCGGGGTGATGCCGAAGGGTTCGTACCAGGGGACGGCGAGCACGACGTCGGCCGAGCGCACCCAGGCGGGGACGTCGGCGCGGGCCACGGATCCGGCGAAGACCAGCCGGTCGGCCACCCCCACCTCGGCGGCGATGCCGCGCAGCCGGCGCACCTCCGGATCGGCGTCGACGGCGTCGGGCGCGGGGCCCCCGACCACGACCAGCTCCGCGTCGGGCACCGCGCGCAGCGCCCGGACGGCGTCGTCCTGGCCCTTGCGCTCGACGAGCCGGCCGAGGACCAGCAGCCGCTTCCGCTCGCCCTTCGGGGCCACCGGGCCGCGGGGGGTGAACACCGAGGTGTCCACCCCGCACGGCACGATCGAGACCCGGTCGCTGGGCAGCCCGAGCCGCCGCAGCTCGAACACCTCGTCGGAGCAGGTGGCCACCACGTGGGCGACGTCGCGACACAGCCCGCGCTCGAGATCGATCCGCTCGGCCGGGGAGGTGTCGGCGTCGCCCTGGTGACGGCGCTTGACCGAGCCGAGCGCGTGGAAGGTCTGCAGCACCGGGACCGGGGCGAGCAGGCTGGCCGACGCCTCGACCGACGCCAGGCCGCTCATCCAGAAGTGCGCGTGCACGACGTCGGGGGCCTGCGCCGCCCAGCCGTGCCGCAGCACCCGGGCGAAGGCCGGCATGTGCGGGAGCAGCTCGTCCTTGGGCAGCGCCTCGGCCGGGCCGGCGGTGACGTGGACGACGTCGTACCCGTCCGCCGTCGTCACCCGCTCGGGCAGGGCCGGGTCGTCGCGGCGGGTGTGCACCGTGACCTCGTGCCCGCGCTGCGCGAGCCCGGCGGCGAGCGCCGCGACGTGCACGTTCTGCCCGCCGGCGTCGACACCGCCGATCGCGGCGAGCGGGCTGGCGTGCTCGCTGACCAGGTCGATCCTCATCGGGTCACCTCCTCCAGGAGCGCGTCCCAGTCACGCAGGAAGCGGTCCAGTCCGTAGCGCTCGAGCGCCGCCGCGCGAGCGGCCTTGCCGGCCAGCCGGGCGGCGTCCTCGTCGTGCAGGAACTCCCGGACGGCGGCCCACAGCCGCTCGGGGCGGGTGGAGATGACCCCGGCCGCGGCGGGCACGGCCTCGACCACCTCGGTGGTGGCCAGCGCGACCACCGGCATGCCCAGGTGCATCGCCTCCAGCAGGGAGAGCCCGAGCGATGTCCAGCGCACCGGGTGCACGTACACCCGGCGGCGGACCAGCTCCGCGTGCATCGCCGCCTGCGGCGGGTCGTCGAACAGCTCCACCCGCTCGGGGGCCAGGCCGTACGTCTCGTGCAGGCCGGCCAGGCCCATGCCGAAGACGTCGACCGGCGCCACCGCGGCGAGGCCGGGGAGCAGGTCGGCGCCGACGGTGCGGCCGCGGCGCACCGGCTCGTTGGTGACGACGGCGGCGCGGGCCAGCTCGCCGGTCCAGCGCTCCCCCGGATCGACGATGCCGTGCTCGATCACCGTCGTCGGCGCCCGGCCGTTGTCGTAGAAGAGCTCGTTGAAGAAGGTGACGTGGGCGATCGGGATGTCGTCCCGGTCGGCCATCGGGTGCCGGGTGTGCGGAACCGGTCCGTCACCGGGCTCCAGCCCGGGCGCGTTGTGCTCGAGGAACACCGCGGGCAGGTCGCGGCCGGGCTCGCGCCCCAGCCACTCGCGCACCAGCTCGAGGTCCCGCCTGCGCTGCAGCACGACGACGTCGGGCTGCTCCTCCCGCAGCTGCGCCGGGGTGACCTCCCGCGCCGCCGCCGGCCAGTCCCACGTGCGGGCGCGGCCCAGGCCGTCGCCGTCGCGGCCCGGGGTCACCGGGATCAGGTACTCGTGCCGGCCCTGGACGAACGCGGTCGTCCACGAGCCGTGCACGTGCCAGACCAGGACCTTCATGCACTCACCAGCTTCTCCACGGCAGCGACCACGTCGGACGCGGTCACGGAGGTCAGACAGGGGTGGCCGGGCACCGGGCACTCCCGGGCCCGGGTGTCGCGGCAGGGCGCCGCCTGGTCGCCCAGCAGCACGCTGGGCACGCCGTAGGGCGCCCAGCGGACGGCGGGCACGACCGGGGCGAACAGCGAGACCACCGGGGTGCCGACGGCGGCAGCGAGGTGCGCCGGCCCGGTGTTGCCGACGACGACCGCCGCGGCGCCGTCGAGCAGCGCCGCCATCTCGGCCAGGGAGGTCTCCCCGCCCAGGTCGACCCCGCGGGTGCCGGCGACGGATGCGGTGAGCCCCCGCTCCCCCGGCCCGCCGGTGACCAGCACCCGGTGGCCGGCGTCGGCGAGCGCCTCGACCGCCTCGGCGCAGCGCGGCGCGGGCCAGGCGCGGGCCGGCACCGAGGCCCCGGGGTGGAGCACGACATAGCCGGGGGCGTGCGCGACCGGGGGCAGGGGCCGGCGCACGGAGAGCCGGCCGTCGTCGCCGGCCGGCAGCTCGAAGCCCGCGGCCTGGGCGAGGGACAGCGCCCGCTCGGGCTCGGGGAGGTCGTCGTCGACCCGGTGGCGGACGTCGAGCAGCGTGCCGGGGTAGTCCACGCTGATCGCCGAGATGCGGGGGACGCCGGCCGCGCGGAGCACCAGCGCCAGCGGCAGCGGCGACTGGTGGAACGACGTGGAGATCACCGCCTCGTCCGGGGCGAGCGCCCGGACGCGGTCGGTGAGCCGGGCGAGGTCGTCGGCGTCGACCGGTGGGGGATCACCGAGGATCCACGGGCAGGCCCAGGTCCACACCTCGTCGACGCCCGGGAGCAGCTCCGCCGCTGCCGCACCGGCCGGGCCGGCGAGGAAGACGACGCGGTCGGCACCGTGCGCGACGGCGCGGACGAGCGGACCCTGCAGGAGCACGTCACCGGCGTTGTCGAGCCGGGCGACCAGGACGGTGCGGGGGGTGCTCACCAGCGCCCGGCCAGGACGTCGTCGACCGCCTCGGGCAGGGTCGCCGCCCGCTGCCGCGCCGCCGCCACCTCCTCGGCGCGGGTGACCGGGGTCGGCACCAGGATGCCGCGGGCGCCCGCCGCGGCCGCCGCCTCGACGTCGGCGCCGATGTCGCCGATGACCACGCACCGGGCCGGCTCCACACCCAGCTCGGCGCAGGCGGCCTGCACCATGCCGGGTGCCGGCTTCCGGCAGCCGCAGCCGTCGTCCGGCCCGTGCGGGCAGACCTGCACCGTCTCGAAGGGGCCGAGCAGCTCGTCGAGCCGCTTCATGCAGGCGTCCACCTGGTCGGGCGTGATCAGCCCGCGGGCCACGCCGGACTGGTTGCTCACGACGCCGACCCGCACGCCGCGGGCGCGCAACCGGTCGAGGGCCTCCGCCGCGCCGTCCACCGGCCGCACCCACTCCGGGTCGCCGTTGTAGGGGAAGTCGTGCACCAGGGTGCCGTCGCGGTCGAAGAGCACCAGGTCGGGCAGCCCGCGCCACGCCGGCACACCCACGTGCTGCACGACGCCGCGCATCCAGTGCCAGGTGGCCAGCGGCGGGATGAGCGCGCTGGTGGCGAGCATGGTGGTGACCTCGGCGCGGTCCCGCGGGCCGGGGGCGATGCGCCGCCAGGCGAACTCGGCGGTGCCCGCCGCCCAGGCGGCGGCCGCGGCGAGGGCGGCCCGGGGCCGGCGGGCGGCGGCCAGGCCGAGCGCGGCCAGCGCCGCCGCGGTGACGGCCGTGTGCTGCGGCCGGCGACCGAGCGCGGCGTCGGCCCGCTCCCGCCAGCCGGGTCCGTGCAGGCGCCGCATGAGGACGTCGTCGGCGTTCCCGGCCTGCACGCGCACGCTGACCCAGCGGTCGGTGGGCCGGACCGGGTGGGTGATCCAGCGCTGCCCGCGGACGAGCCGGGCACCGGTGTCCATGACCCGCAGTGCGAGGTCGGAGTCCTCGCGGAAGGCACGGGGGAAGCGCTCGTCGAAGCCCCCCACCGCGGCCAGGGCGCTGCGGCGGTAGGCGAGGTCGGCGGTGATCCAGCTGGCGGTGGCGAGCCCCGCGGTGCCGCGCTCCCAGTCGGTGGGCCGCCGGTGCTCCGGCAGGGGCACCCGCACCCGGCCCTGGCTGCCCGCGACGTCGGCCGGCAGGTCGGCGAGATCGGCCTCGAGCCGCTGGTACCAGTCGGGGTCGGGCACGACGTCGTCGTCGAGGAAGGCGATCCACTCGGTGCGGGCGGTGCGCCAGCCGAGGTTGCGGGCCCGGGCCGGGCCTCCGCCGCCGGTGCGGACGACCCGGACCGGCGGCAGGCCGGGGCGGTCGGGGTGCAGCGGCTCCCCGGTGGGGCGGTCGTCGACGACGACCAGCTCGGCCGGGCGCGGGCCGGGGGCGGCGGCCAGCGCGTCGAGCAGGACGTCGAGCGAGGGTCGCCCGATCGTCGGCACGACGACGGTGCACTGCGCGAGCATGATCGCGTCCTGCCCGTTCTCGTACGGGCGAAACACTACGGGCTTGAAGTGTTTCCCCGCGTCAGCCGATCAGGGGCCGCCCGGGCTCAGGAGACCCGCAGTTCCCCCACCTCCTCGGCGAAGTGCAGCGGGGCGGCGGTGCGCCGCTGCAGCTCCTCGCGGGAGAGCCCGGTGACCATCTCGCGCACCACGAGGCCGGCCGGCGCCACGTCGATGACCGCGAGCTCGGTGTAGATCCGGTGCACGACGCGCGCGGCGGTCAGCGGGTAGGTGCACTCCGGCAGGAGCTTGGGTCGGCCGTCGGGCGTGGTGTGCATCATCAGCACGAGCACCCGCTTGGCGCCGACGGCGAGGTCCATGGCCCCGCCGACCGCGGGCGGGAGGTGCGCGTCGTCGGTGGCCCAGTTGGCGAGGTCGCCCCGCGCGGAGACCTGGAAGGCGCCCAGCACGGTGACGTCGATGTGGCCGCCGCGCATCATCATGAACGAGTCGGTGTGGTGGAAGTAGGAGCCGCCGGGGACGAGCGTGACCGGCGCCTTGCCGGCGTTGATCAGCTCCCAGTCCTCCTCGCCGGGCGCCGGCGCGGGGCCCATGCCGAGGATGCCGTTCTCGCTGTGGAAGACGATCTCCTTGCCGGCGGAGACGACGTCGCCGACGAGCGTGGGCATGCCGATCCCCAGGTTCACGTAGGAGCCGTCGGGGATGTCGCGGGCCACCCGGGCGGCCATCTCGGTCTGCGACAGCGGGGAGATGCTCACACCCCCACCTCCACGACCCGGTCGACGAAGATGCCCGGGGTCACGACGGCCTCGGGGTCCAGCTCCCCCAGCTCGACGAACTCCCGCACCTGCACGACGGTGAGCTCGGCCGCGGTGGCCATCGTCGGGCCGAAGTTCCGGGCCGCCTTGTTGTAGACGAGGTTGCCCCAGCGGTCGGCGCGCAGCGCCTTGACCAGCGCGACGTCGCCTCGCAGCGGCTCCTCGAAGACCTGCCGCCGTCCGGCGATCATCCGCACCTCCTTGCCGCGGGCCAGCAGCGAGTCGGCGCCGGCGGGGGTGAAGAAGCCGCCCAGCCCCGCGCCCGCCGCGCGCATCCGCTCGCTGAGCGTGCCCTGCGGGACGAGCTCCAGCTCGATGTCCCCCGCCCGGTAGAACTCCTCGAACCAGATCGAGCCGGCCGACCGCGGGTACGAGCAGATGATCTTGCGCACGCGGCGCTCCCGGATCAGCGCGGCGACGTCGGTCTCCCCGCTGCCGGCGTTGTTGGTGACGATCGTCAGGTCACGCGCGCCCTGTTCGAGGAGCGCGTGCACGAGCTCCACCGGCACACCGGCGGCACCGAAGCCGCCGACGAGGACGGTCGCGCCGTCGGCGATGCCCTCGACGGCGGCCGCGAGGGAGCCGACCCTCTTGTCGATCACTGTCCCCCCAGGGGTGGTGCCGGCGCTGGGCGACCGGGTGCTGACGGCGGTACCCGCCGCGATCGGTCAGGAACGATCGGGCCCCGGCCCCCTGCCCTGCGCCGTCGACCCGGTCGAGCCGGTCGCCCCGGTGGAGCCCGCGCCCCCGGCACCGTCCCGCGGCGCCCCCGTCGTGGCGCCCTCGGCGTCGTCGGTGGTCTCCGCGCCCGGGCTGCCCTCGGTCTCGGCGGTGGTCCCGGTCGCCGCGAGGTCCTCCTCCCCCGGCGTGGCCGGGCGGCTGCGCCGACGGCGCCGGATGCCGGCGACGGTGCTGAAGATGATCAGCAGGGCCATCAGGGCGAAGAGGGTGCCCGACATCGGCCGGGTGAAGAAGGTCGACCACTCGCCGCCGGAGAGCAGCATGGACCGGCGGAAGTTCGTCTCGAGGATCGACCCGAGGACGAAGGCCAGCACCAGCGGCCCCGGCTCGAACCCGGTCTTCTTCATCAGCCAGCCGATGACGCCGAAGACCAGCACGACCCACATGTCGAAGGGGTCGTTGTTGACCGAGAAGACGCCCGCCATCGTGACCATCAGCGCGAAGGCGGCGAGGATGCCGGCGCGCACCCGCAGCAACTGCACGAAGAAGCCGACGAGCGGCAGGTTCAGGATCAGCAGCATCAGGTTGCCGATGGCCATCGAGGCGATGACGCCCCAGAAGATGTCGGGGTTGTTCGTGATGAGCTGCGATCCCGGCGTGATGCCCTGGACGAGCAGCGCACCGAAGATCAGCGCCAGCACCACGTTGGGCGGGATGCCGAGGGTGAGCAGCGGGATGAACGCCGAGGTGGACGAGGCGTTGTTCGCCGTCTCCGGGCCGGCGACACCCTCGATGGCGCCCTTGCCGAACCGGGTCGGGTCCTTGGCCCGCCGCTTCTCCATCGCGTAGGAGGCCAGCGAGGAGATGACGCCGCCACCGCCGGGCAGCACCCCGATGAAGAAGCCCAGCACCGAGCCGCGGGCGATCGCGCCGGAGGAGTCGCGGAAGTCCTTGCGGCTGGGCCAGATGTTCTTGACCTTGCCGATGACGGACTGGGCCTTCTCCGTCTTCTCGACGTTGTAGAGGATCTCGCCGACGCCGAAGAGCCCCATCGCGACCGCGACGAAGTCCAGCCCGTCGAAGAGCGAGATCTCGCCGAAGGTGAAGCGGGTGGTCCCGGTGACGAGGTCCTGGCCGATCGTGGCCAGGAGCAGGCCGAGCGCGGCCATGGACAGGCTCTTCACCGGGTGCCGCGTGCCCAGGTAGGTGACCAGCAGGATGCCGAGCGCGGTGAGCGCCACATACTCCTGCGAGCCGAAGGAGACGGCGAGCTGGGCCAGCGGCGGCGCGAGCAGGACCAGCCCGATGACGGAGACGGTGCCACCGATCCACGAGCCGATCGCGGCGATGCCCAGGGCCGGCCCGGCCCTGCCCTGCTTCGCCATCTGGTAGCCGTCGAAGGTGGTGACCACCGAGGCGGCCTCACCGGGCAGCTGCAGCAGCACCGAGGTGATCGTGCCGCCGTACATCGACCCGTAGTAGATGCCCGCCAGCAGGATGACCGCGGTGACCGGCTCGATCTCGTAGGTGATCGGCAGCAGCAGCGCGATCGTCGCCGTCGGGCCGAGGCCCGGCAGCACGCCGATGACCGTGCCGATCAGCACGCCGAGAAAGACGTAGAGCAGGTTCACCGGGTCCAGGGCGACGGAGAAGCCCTGGCCGATGCCGTCGAGGACGTCCATCGCTCAGCTCCCGACCGGTGCGAAGACGATGCCGTCGGGGAACGGCACGGCGAGCGCCTCGACGAACAGCAGGTGGAACACCAGCGCTCCGATCACCGCGAGGGGGACGGCCCAGCGCCACGGCTCCCGGGCGAACACCCGCAGCCAGAAGAGCAGCATGAGCACGGCCGAGACGAAGAACCCGATGGTCTGGAACAGCACGACGAACACAGCGAGGCCGGCCAGCCCGAGGACGATCTTGAGCGTGCCCCCGGTCCACGGCTCGTAGTCCTCGGGGTCGTCGATGAAGAGCAGCACCACGCCGGTGAGGGTGAGCAGGAGCGCGACGATGAACGGCCAGAGGCCAGGGCCGGGCGCACTCATCTCGCCGAGCCCCAGGTTGCGGGCGCCCAGCATCGCGGCCACACCGAGGAGCACCAGGATCAAGGGGGCGATCCGGTGCAACTGCTTGGACATCCAGGTCTCCGGGGAAGGCACGGGCGGGGCCGGGGCGTGCGGGGGGGGGGGGGGGGGGGGGGGGGGGGGGGGGGGGGGGGGGGGGGGGGGGGGGGGGGGGGGCGGGGGGGGCGGGGGGGGGGGGGGGGGGGGGGGGGGGGGGGGGGGGGGGGGGGGGGGGGGGGGGGGGGGGGGGGGGGGGGGGGGGGGGGGGGGGGGTGGCGGGGGTGGGGGGGGG
>NZ_JBJHAJ010000036.1:0-38352 GCF_054051015.1 Blastococcus sp. SYSU DS0616 | reverse complement strand
TTATTTTTTTTATTGTGTGGGGGGGGGGGGGGGGCGGGGGGGGGCGCGGGGGCCCCCCCCCCCCCCCCCCCCCCCCCCCCCCCCCCCCCCACCTCACCCGCCCGATCCGCCTCTGCACCACCCATGGAGTTCCACCATGCCCACGCGCCGCACCGCCCGTACCGCCCTCGCCGGCGCCGCTCTGCTCACCCTGCTCACCGGCTGCGCCCCCACCGGCACACCCGCCGCACCCGCGCCCGGCGACATCACCGGCACGCTGCCGGCCGCGCACGTGCACGCCGTCGCCGTCGACCCGGGCGACGGTGCACTGCTGCTGGCCACCCACGAAGGGCTGGTCACCGTCGGTGACGACGGCCGGCCGGCAGCCGTCGGCCCGGTCATCGACCTGATGGGGTTCACCGTCGCCGGCCCCGACCACTACCTGGCCTCGGGCCACCCTGGGCTGCGCACCGACCTGCCCAACCCGGTCGGGCTCATCGAGAGCACCGACGGGGGTGAGACCTGGACGCCGCTGTCGCGCACCGGCGAGTCGGACTTCCACGCCCTCACCGCCCTGCCCGGAGGCGGTGCGCTGGGCTTCGACGGAACGCTGCTGCGCACCACCGACGGCACCACCTGGGAGCAGCTGGCCATCCCGGCCGAGCCGCACACGCTCACCGCCGCCCCCGACGGCCAGGTGCTGGCCACCACCGGTGCCGGGCTGCTGCGCTCCACCGACGCCGGAGCGACGTGGGCGCCGGTAGACGGGGCTCCGCTGCTACAGGTGGTCACCTGGCTCGGTGACGGCACGGCCGCGGTCGGCATCACACCAGACGGC
Source organism: Blastococcus sp. SYSU DS0616 (assembly GCF_054051015.1). Classification (NCBI taxonomy): domain Bacteria; kingdom Bacillati; phylum Actinomycetota; class Actinomycetes; order Geodermatophilales; family Geodermatophilaceae; genus Blastococcus; species Blastococcus sp. SYSU DS0616. The sequence continues at coordinate 37,535 of NZ_JBJHAJ010000036.1, read as the reverse complement.
GCGGTGTGGACCAGTACCGACGCCGCGGCCAGCTGGACCCACCGCGGGCATCTGGACGCGACGCCGGAAGCGGTGGCCGCGACCACCGTCGACGGCGACGTGCGCGTCCTCGTCGTGGCCGACCACGGCCTGCTGGAATCCACCGACGGCGGCGCCACGTTCACCACGCTGTTGTCGGCCTGAGCCCCGGCGCGGGTCAGCCGGTCGGTCAGTCGCGCAACGCCGATCCCTCGAACTCCGGAACGGGCCGGGTCCGCCGTGCCGGGCGCGGTCCTCGCCTCCACCGACGGCGGGACGACCTTCACGGAGCTGTACCGCGGGGTGTGACGAGCCCCCGTCAGCCGGGGAGCCGGCGGCGTCCCCGCTCCCCCAGGTGGCCCATCAGCAGGAAGGCACCCCAGGGGACGATCACCCAGAACGGCCAGAAGTACAGGAACTCGCCTGCGGCGATCGAGGTCACCGCCCAGATCGCCAGCACGAGCAGCGCCGTGCTCGACCACGATCCCCAGGCCTGCCGGCCGTGTGAGAACCCGTGGCGCGTGGCGCCGGGCGTGCAGGGGCTCGTGCCCGCGGGAACCGGCGCCGGTGCGGGCCGGGCGGGTGCGGCCGGCAGGTCGGCGGTGAGCTCGGCCAGCTCACCGAAGGTGCGGGCGGCGTAGGCGCGGGCGAGGCGCTCGTCGTACTCGGCGACGGTGAGCCGGCCCTCCGACATGGCGTGCCCGAGCGCGGTGGCGACGGCGGCGCGGTCGGAGTCGGCGGCGCGCAGGTAGGGCTCGGGCACGGTGCTCTCCTCGCTCGGGGACACCAGTCTGGTCCGGCGGGGCGGGCGTGGACCACTGACAGCTGTCACCGGTTCCACGTGGAACCCGTCAGCTGCGTGGAGGCGCGGGTCAGCCCGCCGGCGGGGCCGCCTGGGCGGTGAGGTGGCGGCCGATGACCATGCGCTGGATCTGGTTGGTGCCCTCGAAGATCTGCATGACCTTCGCCTCGCGCATGTACCGCTCGGCCGGGTGGTCACGGGTGTAGCCGGCTCCGCCCAGCACCTGGACGGCGTCGGTGGTCACCTTCATCGCCGCGTCGGTGGCGACCAGCTTGGCGATGCTGGCCTGCCGGGAGAACGGCTTGCCGGCGTCCTTGCGGCGGGCGGCGACCAGGTAGGTGGCGCGGGCCGACTCCACGGCTGCCGCCATGTCGGCCAGCAGGAAGGCCACGCCCTGGTGCTCGGCGATCGGGCGGCCGAACGCCTCTCGCTCGACCGCGTAGGCGACGGCGACGTCGAGGGCCGACTGCGCCAGCCCCACGGCGACGGCGCTGATGCCCAGCCGCCCGGAGTCCAGCGCCCCGAGGGCGATCGCCATGCCCCGCCCGGGCTCGCCGACCAGCCGGTCGGCGGGGATCGGCACGTCGTCCAGGCGGATCGCCGCGGTGGTGGAGCCGGTCAGGCCCATCTTCTCCTCGGGCTTCGCGGCGCTGAACCCGGGCAGGTCGGGCGTCAGGTGGAAGCAGGAGACGCCCCGGGGTCCGTCCGCGGGCGTGCGCAGGAACGTCGAGTAGAAGTCGGCGTGCCCGCCGTGGGTGACCCACGCCTTCTCGCCGCGGGCGACCCAGCCGTCGTCGGTGGCGGTGGCCGTGGCGCGCATCGCGGCGACGTCGGAGCCGGCATGCGCCTCCGACAGCGAGTAGGCGCCCAGCAGCCCGCCGCCGACCATCTCGGGCAGCAGGTCCCGGCGCTGCGCCTCGGTGCCGAAGTTCGCGATGGGGGAGCAGGCGAGCGTGTGCACGCTGATGCCGAGGGCGACGCTCGCCCAGCGGGCCGCCAGCTCCTCGAGCACCTGCAGGTAGACGGCGTAGGGCTGTCCGCCGCCCCCGACCTCCTCGGGGAACGGCAGGCCCATCAGGCCGGCGTCACCCAGCAGCCGGAAGACCTCGCGGGGGAAGCGCTCCTCCCGCTCGTACGCCGCCGCCTTCGGCGCGAGCTCAGCGTCGGCGATCTCCCGGGTGAGGGCCAGCAGGTCCTCGGCCTCGGGCGTGGGCAGCTCGCGCTCGACGGCCACGGATCTCCTCCGGAAGGTCGGGGAACAGTACTGCTGACCGTACCGCAGTACTGTTCTGCGACCAGGTCCATGCTGGCCCGCCGGGAGGAGGTGGCATGGAGACCGCTGAGGGGCGGCTGACCCGTCGCCAGGCCGAGCTGCTCGACCAGCTCGAGGAGGTGTTCCTCGCCGAGGGCTTCGCCGGGTTCACGCTCGAAGACCTCGCCGTCCGGCTGCGCTGCTCGAAGAGCACGCTCTACGCGCTGGCCGGGAGCAAGGAGCAGCTGGCGCTCCGGGTGATCCGGCACTTCTTCCGCAAGGCGACGGCGGCGGTCGAGGCGCGCACCGTCACCGAGGCCGACCCCGCCCGGCGGGTGACCGCCTACCTGACCGCGGTCGCCGCCGCCCTCGCCCCCGCGGGGCCGGCCTTCCACCGGGACCTGGACGCCTTTCCCCCGGGGCGGGAGATCTACGAGCGCAACACCGCCCTGGCGGCCGGGCGGGTGCGCGAGCTGATCGCCGAGGGCGTCGCCCAGGGCCGGTTCCGCGAGGTGCACCCGGCGCTGGTTGCCGACACGGTGACCACGCTGATGCTGCGCATCGGCCGCGGCGACACCGGGCGCGCGACCGGCCTGGACGACGCGACGGCCTACCGGGAGCTGGCCGCCCTGCTGCTGCACGGCATCACCTTGTGATGATCTCCGCCGTGCGGGTGGAGGAAGCGGCGTGGGACGACGCCGACGTGCGACGGCTGACCACCGACCAGCAGACGGAGGTCCGCGCCCGCTACGGCGGCAAGGAGGAGCCGGGCACCCACCCCTCCGCGGCCGACGTCGCCGTGGTGCTGCTCGCCCGCGACGACGACGCGACGCCGCTGGGTTGCGGGGCGCTCCGGGCGCTCGGCGACGGCGTGGCCGAGGTGAAGCGCATGTACGTGGTGCCGGCGGCACGGGGCCGCGGGGTGTCGAAGGCGGTGCTCGCCGGGCTGGAGGACGCCGCACGCGCCCGGGGGTGGACCAGCCTGCGGCTGGAGACCGGCCCACTACAGCCGGAGGCGATCGGCCTCTACTCGGGCGCCGGGTACCGGCCGATCGGCGCGTTCGGGGACTACGTGGGCGACCCGGACGCGGTGGACTCGCTGTTCTTCGCGAAGGAGCTCGACGCGACCTGAGGCCGTTCGGATACCGGCCGGTCCCCTTCCTCGCGGCCGCGCTGTGTGAGGGTGGAGCCATGCGCATCCGGGAGCTCGTCCTGCTCGCCGCCGTGGCGACCGCTCCGCTCGGCCTCACCGCCTGCGGTGGCTCCAGCGTCGAGGACTTCTGCGACCAGTACCTGGCGACCGCCGAGATCGAGCCGGAGGACGGGGAGGAGGCCCGGGAGGTGCTCGAGGACCTGGCCGACAGCGTTCCCGACGAGGTGGACGAGGTGCAGGAGGCCGCCCGGTACATGGCCGAGAACTTCCCTGCCGCTGGCGACCTGGACAGCGCGGTCGCGGAGGGGCAGCTGGGCGAGGAGGAGCTGACGGAGTTCCTCGCCGCGGCGGACACCGTCAGCGCCTATGGCGACGAGAACTGCCAGGGCTGAGCGTCGGCGACGTTCCCGCGGGATCGCCGGCGTTCCCGGCGGCGGGGAGGCGACCGCGGTCTCCCGGGAGGAAGCCGTGAACCGGATCCGCCGCTCCGGACATCAAGGGATGTGACCACTTCACCGATCGCGGCCGGATCACCACCGGCCGTGACCCCGACGGCGCTGCACCGGTCCGCCGGTCCACCCGCCGAACCCCCGCGGCTGCGCGCCCTGCCCGACTCGCTCCCCAGCGACGCGGAGCTGATCGCCCGGTCGGTCGACGACCCGGCGGAGTTCGCCCCGCTGTTCGACCGGCACGCTGCCACGGTGCACCGCTACCTGGGCCGCCGGGTGGGGGAGCTGGCCGATGACCTGCTCAGCGAGACGTTCCTCATCGCCTTCCGGCGCCGGGCGGCCTACCGGGCCGACCACGTCGAGGTCCGGCCGTGGCTGCTGGGCATCGCGACGAACGTCGTCCACGGGCACGTGCGCACCGAGCAGCGCCGCTACAAGGCGCTGGCCCGCGCGGCCGCCGAGCCCGAGCGGCCCGGCGACGACCCAGGGGACGCCGCCGGCCGGCTCGACGCCGAGGCGCTGCGCGGCCCGCTCGCCGCGGCGCTCGCCGGCCTGAAGCCGCGCGACCGCGACGCCCTGCTGCTGCTCGCCTGGGGCCAGCTCGGCTACGAGGAGATCGCCGCCGTCCTCGACGTCCCCGTCGGCACGGTGCGGTCCCGGCTGCACCGCGCTCGCCGCCAGACCCGCGCCGCGCTCGGCGGCGTCCTCCCGCTCGACCCGACCTCCGAGGAGGAGGACCGATGAACGACGTGACGCTCCTGCGCGAGGCGGGCCCCGCGGCGCCGCCGCTCTCCCCCGCCGCCCGCTCGGCCGCCCGCGCCGCGCTGCTCGCCGAGATCGAGGGGCCGGCCCCCCGACGGGCGCGCCGGCCGAGCCGTAAGGCCACCCTGCGCATCGGGCTGGCCGCCGTCACGGTGGCGGCGGCCTGGGTCGCCGCCGTCGTCATCGCCGCGCCCGACGGGCCGGGGACCCCGGCAGAGAGCGTGACCCTGGTGGACTTCCGGATGCCGACCTTCCCGCTGTCGCTGGAGCCCGAGCCCGTGGGGATGCGGCCCGGCTTCACCGGGGACGGGGAGTCCGCCGGCTTCGCCGAGTACGACTCCGCGGACGGGGCCGACCGGTTCACCGTGGGGGTGCACGGGGACGAGCCCGACGGGTGGGAGGACTCCTTCGAGCACGTCGACGTCACGGAGCGCTCGCAAATCAGCGTCGACGGTGTGTCCGCCGACCTGGTCCACGGGACCCGGGACGTGTACTGCGACGACGGCCTGACGGTCTGTGGGCGCGAGCGCTTCGCCGAGCTCCTCTGGGAACGCAGGGACGACCAGTGGGTGACGATGACCGGTGAGGGCCGGTACAGCGCGACCGCCGACCTGGTCGCGGTCGCCGAGTCGCTGGTCGATCGGCCGCAGCGGGCCACGCTCGCCGCCGAGCTCGCACCGCTGGGCTGGTCGGTGCAGTTCTACAAGATGGGGCGGGTCCTCACCCTGGTGAACGACGCCTACGAGCAGCAGACGATCACGGTGCACGTGCCGCTGCCGGAGGACGTGTCGCCGCTCGCCGAGGTGCGCGCGAACCTCATGGGTCCGGTGGGGCCGCAGCTGGAGGTGGTGGTGCAGGGCCGGCCGGCAGCTCTGGTCCGGGTCGACAACGGGCCCAGGGACCGGGGCTGGTTCCTGCAGGCGCAGTTCGAGGACGGGACGACCTTCACCCTCCAGGTGCCCGACGCGTTCACCCAGGAGCAGGTCCTGCAGTTCGCCGAGCAGGTGACCTACCACCCCTGAGCCCACGAGATCTGCACACCGGCCCCCGTCGACGGCCCGATGGGGGCGAGTGTGCAGATCTCGCGGGGGCAGCGGGGCGGCGATGTGGTGAGCTGAGCGCATGCCCGACACCTGGCCCACCAGCGACCGCACCGAGGTGGAGCTCACCGCCGGCGACGCCCGCCTCGCCCTGGACCTCCGCGGCGGGACCCTTCGCCGGCTCGCGGTCGGGGATTGGGAGGTCCTCGACGGCTACCCGGCCGGGCAGGTGCTGCCCGGCTGGCGCGGCGCGACCCTCGCACCCTGGCCGAACCGGCTGCGGCACGGCCGGTGGAGCTGGCGCGGCGAGGAGCTCCAGCTCGACGTCCGTTCGCCCGACGAGCCGCACGCCATCCACGGCCTGGTCGCCTGGCAGCCGTGGACGGTGCTGGCGGAGGCGGACCGGTCCGTCACGGTCGGGACGACGGTGGAGCCGCACCCCGGCTATCCGTTCCGCCTCGCCGTCGCGGTGGACCACACGCTCGACGCCGACCGGCTCACCTGCACGCTCCGCGTCCGCAACACCGGCGACCGGCCGGCGCCGTTCGGCGCCGGTTTCCACCCCTACCTCTCCGTCGGGGCCACCCAGGACGGCGGCATCGGCGACGCGGAGGTGGAGCTCCCGGCCCGCACCGAGCTGGCGCTGGACGGCGGCCTGCCGACGGGGGAGCGGCGGCCGTTCGACGGCGCCGTCGGCCGGATCGGCGACCGGGCGCTCGACGTCCCGCTCACCGACCTCGACCGGGACGACCAGGGGTGGTGGCGCGTGCGGCTGCGCGGCGCCGCGGGGGAGCTGCTGCTCTCGGCCGACGCCGCCTGGCCGTGGCTGCAGGTCTACAGCGGCGACACCCTGCCCGAGGGCCAGTGGCGGCGCAGCCTCGCCGTCGAGCCGATGACCTGCCCGCCCAACGCGCTCGCCGACGACGTCGACCTGCACGTGCTCGAGCCGGGCGCGGAGTGGGCCGGCACCTGGTCCCTCGCCTGGACGCCGGCGGGCTGAGATGCGCGTCGCGGAGCTCTGGCGCTACCCGGTGAAGTCGCTGCAGGGCGAGCGGCTGGCCGAGGCGGAGCTCGGCCCGCTCGGCATCAGCGGCGACCGGCGGTGGGCGCTGTTCGACCGCGACACCGGCTTCGGCCTCACCGCCCGCCGGGTCCCCGAGCTGCTGTTCGGCGCGGCCCGCGTGCGCCCGGACGGCGGGGTCCAGGTGGTGCTCCCCGACGGAACGGTCACCGCCGACGAGGCCGTGCTCTCCGACTGGCTCGGCCGCCGGGTGGAGCTGCGGGCGGCCGGGGACGACGACACCGTCCCCACCTACGAGTCGGCCGTGGGCGACGACGAGCCCGATCCGAACGAGTGGCGGCAGTGGGAGGGCGCCCCCGGCCCGTTCCACGACAGCCCTCGCATCCGGCTCTCCCTGGTCTCCACCGGCACGCTGGGCACCTGGGACCGCCGCCGCTTCCGGGCCAACGTCGTGCTGGACGGCGCCGGCGAGGACGCGCTGCGCGGCACGGAGGCGGACCTGGGCAGCGCGCGGCTGCGGTTCGGCACCGGCATCCCGCGGTGCGTGATGACCACCCGCCCGCAGCCCGGCGGCATCCCGCGCGACACCTCGGTGCTCAAGACGGTGCACCGCGAGCGGGAGGGGCTGCTCGCCGTGCGGGCCGCCGTCCTCGCACCCGGGCAGGTCCGGGTCGGCGACGAGCTGCGCCGGACGGCAGACTGACGACCGTGCGCACCGTCGATCTGCGTCCCGACGAGGACAGCATCCGGCTCGGCCAGCTGCTCAAGCTGGTCGACGCCGTCCCCACCGGCGCCCAGGTCAAGGACGTGCTGCTCTCCGGCGCGGTGACGGTGAACGGTGAGCCGGAGGACCGGCGCGGCCGGCAGCTCCGCTCCGGCGACGTGGTGGCGATCGAGGGCCACGAGGACGTCCGCATCGCCTGAAGAAGGACCCCCTGCCCCCCGCGACTCGCAGGCTCGCCGCGGGACCCTGCAGGGGGCCGCGTGGAACCGACCCGGGAAAGGAGCCGCATGACCGCACCGCTGGCGTCCCGGCTGCGCGGTTTCGGGACGACGATCTTCGCCGAGATGAGCGCGCTCGCCGTCGCCACCGGGTCGATCAACCTGGGTCAGGGCTTTCCCGACTACCCCGGCCCGGCAGAGGTGCTCGACGCCGCCCGCGCCGCCATCGGCACCGGCGCCGACCAGTACCCGCCCGGCCCGGGCATCCCCGAGCTGCGCTCCGCCGTCGCCGAGCACCGGCAGCGGTTCTCGGGTGGCACCTACGATCCCGACACCGAGGTGCTGGTCACCGCCGGCGCGACCGAGGCGCTGGCGGCGGCGATCCTCGCCCTGCTGGAGCCCGGCGACGAGGTGGTCCTCTTCGAGCCCATCTACGACAGCTACAGCGCCTCGGTCGCCATGGCCGGCGGCGTGGTGCGCCCCGTCCCGCTGCACGCGCCCGCGGACGGCTCGGGCCCCTGGGTGTTCGACGAGGCGGAGCTGCGCGCCGCGATCACGCCGCGCACCCGGCTGCTGCTGGTCAACTCCCCGCACAACCCGACCGGCACGGTGCTCACCCGCGACGAGCTGGCCGTGCTGGCCGAGCTCGCCACCACGCACGACCTCACGGTCGTCACCGACGAGGTCTACGAGCACCTGGTGTTCGACGGCGCGGAGCACGTCTCCCTCGCCACGCTGCCCGGCATGCGCGAGCGGACGCTCGTCGTCTCCAGCGGCGGCAAGACGTTCAACGTGACCGGCTGGAAGGTCGGCTGGGTCTGCGGCCCGGCTCCGCTGGTGGCCGCCGTCCGCACCGCCAAGCAGTTCCTCACCTACGTCAACGGCGGGCCGTTCCAGCCCGCGGTCGCCGCGGGGCTGCGGCTGCCGGAGGCGTACTTCACCGGTATTGCCCGCGACCTGCAGTACCGCCGCGACGTCCTGGTGGCGGGGCTGCGCGAGGCCGGGCTGCCGGTGATCAGCCCGCAGGCGACCTACTTCGCCACCGTCGACGTCCGCGGGGTGCAGCCCGACGGCGACGGGCTCGCCTTCTGCCGGGCGCTGCCGGAGCGGGCGGGCGTGGTCGCCGTCCCGACCGTGGTCTTCTACACGCCCGAGCACGCCGCCCTCGGGCGGCACCTGGTGCGGTTCGCGTTCTGCAAGAGGGATGACGTGCTCGGCGAGGCGGTCGAGCGGTTGAGGAGGCTGGCATGAGGGTCGCAGCGGTGCAGCACGACATCGTCTGGGAGGACCGGGAGGCGAACTTCGCCCGGCTCGCCCCGCAGGTGGCCCGGGCGGCCGCCGCCGGCGCCGAGCTGGTGCTGCTCACCGAGACCTTCTCCACCGGGTTCTCGATGACGCCGGGCATCGGGGAGCCCGAGGACGGGCCGTCGGCGGCGTTCCTCGCCGCGCAGGCCGCCGAGCAGGGCGTGTGGGTGGGCGGCAGCTGCCCGGAGATCGCGCCGGGGGAGCAGCTGCCCTACAACTCCTTCGTCCTGGCCGGGCCGGACGGCGGGACGCACCGCTACCGCAAGCTGCACCCGTTCAGCCACGGCGGCGAGCACGAGCGGTTCCGCGCCGGCGACGGGCCACTCACGGTGACCATCGGGGGGCTCAGGATCACCCCGTTCATCTGCTACGACCTGCGCTTCGCCGACGTCTTCTGGCGCGCCGCCCTGGAGACCGACCTCTACGTGGTGGTGGCCAACTGGCCGGCCGCCCGGCGCCTGCACTGGCAGACGCTGCTGCAGGCCCGGGCGATCGAGAACCAGGCCTACGTCGTGGGGTGCAACCGGGTGGGCACCGCCGGGGACGGCACCGAGCACACGGGCGACAGCCGGATCGTGAACCCCATGGGCGAGCTGCTGGCCACCGCCGCCGGGACCGAGACCCTCGTGCTCGCCGACGTCGACGCCGCCGAGGTGGCTGCCACCCGCGACCGGCTGCGGTTCCTCCCCGACCGGCGCGGCTGAGAGGCCGGCGGCCGTCAGCTCCGGGGCGTGCCGTCCTGGTCGACGGTGATCTGCTCGCGCAGCACCTGCTCGGTGACCGTCTCCCGGCCCTCCACCACCTCCGTGCGCAGCCGCACCCGCTCCACGGGCACCACCTCGACACCGAACACAGGACGCTCGGCGTGCAGCACGATCTCGTCCGGCAGGCCCGTCGCGGCGGTGTCCTCGGGCACCAGCGACTCACCGGAGTGGGCGGCGTCCCCGGCCGCCGCGGTGCCGTCCAGCGGGATCTCCTCCAGGCGGATCTCCTCGCGCCGGATGGGCACCGTCACCTGCACCTCCTCGGTGACGACGTACTTGACCAGGCGGACCCGCCGGTCGGCGACCCGCTCGGTGTCGACCCGCAGCCGTTCCTCGCTCCGCGTCATGGCGCCGTCGGTCGGGGTCGCGGCGTCGTCGGGTTCCCGGTGGCGCCCACCGCCGGTTCCCGCGCCCCGCGCCTCGTCGATGCCGTAGTGGCGCCGCAGCTCGGCCTCCTCGCCCGGGTCGAGGTGGTTCCCGCCGACGGCCGGGGCGCTCGTCACCGCCTCCGCGGTGACCGGCAGCCGCAGTCGGCCGTCCTCCCAGGAGGCCTCGCGGGCGGGCACGATCGAGTGCCGGGTGCCGAACAGGCCGGTGGTCACCGCCACCCAGGTCGGCTCACCGGTCCGGTCGTCGACGAAGAAGTGTTCGACGGTGCCCAGTTTGTCGCCACCGTCGCCGTAGGCGGTGCTGCCGATCGCTTCCGCGACCTGGTGCTCGCTCAACATGGGTCGGCTCCCTCCATGCGGCGCGCCCGGTCGCGCGTCCCGCCGTACAAGGCTGCCCACCGGGCGGGGTCGGTGAACATCGGCTGCCGCGCCTCAGCCGCCCGGCACCACCAGGTCGACCACCACGGACCGGTGATCGCTGCCCCGCACCGGGACGAAGCCGCAGCCGGCGACGGCGAGTCGCGGATCGACGAGCACGTGGTCGAGGGCCAGCCGGGGGACCGGGACCCGCAGCGGCCGCCAGGTCCAGGTGTGCCCCACGCCGACGGCGCGGGCGGCGTCCAGGTACCCCAGCCGCAGGACCGCGCGCAGCGCCGCGTGGTCGAGCGTGGCGTTGAAGTCGCCGGCGAGCACCCGCAGCACCGCCGGATCGGGAGCCGGCAGGGCGGCGAGGTCGGCGGTCCAGGCGCGGACGGCGGCCGGTGACGTCGCCGGGGGCACGGCGTGCACCGCGGTGATCTCGAGCGCGGGCCCCGCGCCGATCGGCAGCCGGACCGTCGGCTGCTCGAAGCCGCCCGGCACGGCTCCGCGGCCGTCGACCGGCAACCGGCTCCAGACGCCACCGGAGGCCGCCGCGACGCTGCCCGGCCGGGCGGGGATGACGTGGGCGTGCGGCAGCAGCTCCGCCAGCCCGGCGGCGGTCAAGCGCCCCTCGGCCTCCGGGGTGAGCTCCTGCACCGCCAGGACGTCGACCCCGTGCCGGCGGACCAGCTCGACGACCGGCTCGGCGGGGACCAGCCCCCGGCGCAGGCTCACCGTGGCGATGCGCACCCGTCGCCCCGTCGGCGGGTCGCCGGCGGGCGGCCTGCCCCGGTGCGAGCGCACGGCGGCGCCGAGCGTGGCGCCCGCCGCCGCGGCGAGCAGGGTGCCCGCCCGTGACCGGGCCCGCACGGCCGCGACCAGGGGGACGACGGCGGCGGCGGCGGCGTACGGGGTGAACGCCAGCGCGGGCACCAGCGGGAAGCCCCGCTCGGCGCCGGCGCGGCGCAGCACCGCCCACACCGCCCACGGCGTGGCGGCCGCGACGGCCCACCGGGGATCGGGATCGGTCCGGGCCATGGCGGTCACGCTAGCCAGGGCGCCGGTGGGCCGCCGCCCCGGTCGGTGCCCTACGGTCGGGCCGTGGTCGCCGAGCAGCTCGAGATCGAGCGGAAGTTCGACGTGGACGAGGCGTTCGTGCCGCCGTCCCTGGACGCGGTCCCCGGCGTCGCGGTCGTGGACGCCCCGGTGGTCCACCAGCTGGCGGCGGTCTACCACGACACCCCGGACCTCCGGCTCGTGCGCGCCCGGGTCACCCTCCGCCGCCGCACCGGGGGGCCGGACGAGGGCTGGCACCTCAAGCTCCCGGCGGACGGGGCCCGCCGGGAGCTGCACGCGCCGCTGGCGCACGGCACCGACGTGGCACCGGCCGAGCTCCTGGAGGTGGTCGCCGGGCTCCTGGCCGGGGAGGTGCCCGGGCCGGTGGTGACGATGCGCACCCGGCGGGTGGTCACCGCGCTGCGGGACGCGGCCGGCCGGGTGCTGGCCGAGCTCGCCGACGACACGGTGACCGCGACGGTGGCCGCGACCGCTCCCGGCGACGTCCCCGAGGTGCGCAGCTGGCGCGAGCTGGAGGTCGAGCTCGTCGACGGCTCCGAGCCGATCCTGGCCGCCGTGGGCGACGTGCTCGTCGCCGCCGGCGCCCGCCCTTCCCCGCGGGCGTCGAAGCTGGCCTCCGCGCTCTCCTCCCGGCTCGACGGCACCGGCTGATCCCGCTCCGGGAACACCCCGGCGTCCTCCGTCGTCCATCCTCTGCACCGGCGTGCATCGACCCGGTCCCGCCGTGCTCCCCGATCCCGCCGGAGGTCCGCCCTGTCCCTCATCGGTCTGCTGGGCTTCGGGACGGTCGTCCTGCTGGCCGTGGGGTTGCTGCACGCCTACCTGTGGCTCCGGCTGGTCCGGAGCACCACCGAGCCCGGCCGCCTGCGCCGCTGGCTCACCCTGCTCACCGTCCTCCTGGCGGTGTCGCCGGTGGCGGCGTTGCTGTCGCGCGGCGTGCTGCCGCTGGACGCCGGCACCCCGCTGAGCTGGATCGGCTACAGCTGGCTCGGCATCGCCCTCTACGCCGTGCTCGCGCTGCTCGTCCTCGAACCGGTGCGGCTGGTCGGGAACGCGTTGATCAGCAGGCGCAGCGGGGGAGCTGTGCGCCAGGTCGTCCCGAGTGGGGCGCGGAGCGAGGACGCAGCGGCTCCGCCCGACAGGGGGACGCCACCTGGCCGCGGTGCGGTTCGTGCGGACGGCGAAGGGCAGAGCGGTGCCGTCCGGGCGGACGGCGACCTCCTCGCCGACGCCCCCGCCGACGCCCCCGCCGATGCTCCGGCCGACGCCCCTGCCGACGTCCCGGCCGACGCCCCTGCCGACGGCATGGGGCGGCGGCTCTTCCTGGCCCGCGGCCTCGCGGTGACCGCCGGAGCGGTCGCCCTGGGCACCGCCGGCACGGGCGCCTGGTTCGCCAACTCCGCGCCGGTGGTGCGGCGGGTGCCGGTCACCCTGCGGGGGCTGGACCCGGCGCTGGACGGGCTGCGGATCGTCACCTTCTCCGACGGCCACCTGTCGGCCACCTACGGCGGACGGCGGTTCGAACGGGTCGTGGAGCTGGTCAACGAGCAGCGGCCGGACGTGGTGGCCATCGTCGGCGACCTGGTCGACGGCGACGTCGACGAGCTGCGGGAGGACGTGGCCCCGCTGGCGGACCTGGTCAGCGAGCAGGGCGTCTACTTCGTCACCGGGAACCACGAGTACTTCGTCGACACCCGGGCCTGGATGCGGCACCTGCCGACCCTGGGCGTGGACGTGCTGCGCAACGAGCGGGTGGCGATCCGCCGCGGCGCCGCGTCCTTCGACCTCGCCGGGATCGACGACCGGACCGCGGCGGCCTCGGGCCTGCCCGGCCACGGCGCCGACCTGGACGCCGCGCTGGACGGGCGCGACGACGCCACCCCGGTGGTCCTGCTCGCGCACCAACCGGTGATGGTGGAGCAGGCGGCCGCGGCCGGCGTCGACCTGCAGCTGTCCGGGCACACCCACGGCGGGCAGCTCTGGCCGTTCGACTACGCCGTGCGGCTCGACCAGCCCTCCGTGGAGGGCTGGTCCCGGCACGGCGACACCCAGCTGTACGTCTCCTCGGGCGCGGGCTACTGGGGCCCGCCGATGCGCATCGGCGCCCGGCCGGAGGTCACGGTCGTGGAGCTGCGGGCGCCGGGTCGCTGAGCCGGCGCCGAGCCCCCGGTTCGGTGGGTGCGGCGGGCATGTCGAGCCGCGCCGTGACGCGGCGGGACGTCCGGTGCAGCGGCTCGACCCATGCCGAACGGGGTCAGGCCCTGGAGAGGGCGTCGAAGGCCTCGGTCAGGCACCCCCCGAGTTCCCGCTCCCCGTCGCTGTCGGCCCACACGAGCATCCCGGTGGTGAACGCGGCGAGGTGGGCACTGGCGATCACCAGGTCCGACGACCGGACGGGCTGATCGCCGGCGCTGGCCTCGGCGACCATCGTGGCCGTCATCCGGTCGAACTCCCCGGCCCGGTACCGCAGCGCGGGGCTGCCGGCGATGATCCGCCAGCGCGCGAGCAGCTGGGCCCGCTCCCCGTCGTCGAAGCTGGTCAGCGAGTTCACCGCCGCCTGTCGGATCCGCGCGCCCAGCGGCTGGTCGGCCGGCTGGGCGGCGATGAGCTCGGCCACCTGGTGCGGCGCGAGGAGGGCCATGATCAGGTGCTCCTTGCTCGGGTAGTGCGCGTAGAAGGTGGGCACCGACACGCCGGCGGCGGACGCGATGCGGGCGATCGGCACCTGGTCGTAGCCCTCGTCCTCGAACAGCCGCAGCGCCACCTCGTAGATGCGCAGGTGGGTGGCCCCCCACCTGCGCCTGCGCCAGTCGGGTGAGTCCGTCACACGGTGATCATCGACCGGTCACCCGGGTGGCTGCCAGCCGCCGTACCGGGCGACATCCCGGTGGGCCACGTGACGCACGCCACGACACGATCGATGTGACGTCTCATACGACATGACGACCAGACGTCTCCTCGGGCAGTACCTTTGTCCCGTGGTCAGCCCCGTAGCAGGTCCCAAGTACCTGTCGGTCCGCGAGCACCTGCGCCGCCGGGTCGCCGCGCTGCCCGAGCTCACGCTGCTGCCCCCCGAGCCGGTCCTCTGCGCCGAGTACGGCGTCAGCCGCATCACGCTGCGGCGCGCGGTCGACGGGCTCGTGGCCGACGGCCACCTCGTGCGGGAGCAGGGCCGGGGCACCTACGTGACCCGCCCGGCCATCCGGCACGAGTACCGCGAGAGCTTCGTGCACCGCATCGCGGGCTTCAACTCGGTCATGACCGAGCAGGGCGCGCAGGTCGGCACGACGGTGCTCGTCCAGCGGGTCGTGCCGGTGCCCGCCCCCGTGGCGACCGAGCTGAAGCTGGAGCCGGGGTCGGAGGTGGTGGAGCTGGTGCGGCTGCGCAGCGTCGACGGCACGCCCAACCACGTCGCGCACAGCTTCCTGCCGGCCGCCGCGTACCCCGGCGCGGTGGACGCCGACTTCAGCGAGGGCTCCCTCTACGACTACCTGCGCCGGGAGTACGCGGCCGACCTCGCCCACGCCCGCATCGTCGTGGACGTCGGCACCGCCGCCCCCGACGAGGCCGAGGCGCTCGGCGTGGTCGCCGGCTCCCCGCTGCTGGTCGTCCGGACCACCGTGCGGGACGGCGAGGGGCGCCCGCAGGTGCACAGCTTCTCCCGACTGCGACCCGACGTCAGCCAGGTCGAGTTCGAGGTCTCCGTGGGCGGCCGCTGACGTGCCGACGACCGCGACGGGCACCCGGGAGGTGCCGCAGCCTCGCGCGGAGGTCTGGCGCGCGCTGGCGGTGCTGGAGCCCTACTGCGCCGTCTGCGACGTCTCCTACGTGCTCGCCGGCACCGGGTCCCCCGGGGTCGGCACGACGTTCGTCTGCTCGCCCGGGCAGCTCGACGGCGGCGCTCCGCGATCGGGCGCGCCACGCGGGGAGATCGTCGCGTGGGAGCCGCTCCGGCGGGTGACCACGCGCCTGGAGCTCACCCCGGAGACGTGGACGACGGAGATCGAGCTCTCCGACACCGCCGCCGGCGGCACGCACGTCTCGATCACGATCGGTCACGAGCCCACCGGGGGCAGCCGGCTGGTCCGCCGGCTGACCCGCACCGCCGTGCGCCGGCTGGTGCAGCGGACGGTCGACGCCGAGCTGGCCAAGGTGCCCGCGCACGTGGCTCAGGCGGCCGCGGGCTCCTGACCGGGGAAGCCGTGCCGCTCGTTCGGGGGAATCACGCATCGTCGTGATCAACCGGGGTACAGGGCCTTGTCGTGCACCGGCGGCACGCTCGGCACCGTGCCGGGAGAACCGTGCTCGCCGGTCGAGCGAACTGAGGAGCTTGCTGTGGAAATCATCGGTCTGATCATCGCCGGGCTCATCATCGGCCTGCTGGGGAAGTTCGTCGCCCCCAGCACCCGGGACAACACGCCCATCTGGCTCACGCTGCTGTGCGGCGTCGGCGGTGTGCTCCTCGGCTACTGGGTGAGCGGTCTGCTGGGCGTCGAGGACACCGCCGGCATCGACTGGCTGCGGTGGATCATCTCCATCGTCCTGGCGGCGGTGCTGGTGGTGGCGGCGTCCACGCTCACCGGGCGCAACGACCGCGCCGTCCGCTGACCTGACCGCCGTCCCCGGCGGAGGCGGTCGGGTTCAGACCTCGACCGTCTCCCCGGGGGTCAGCCGGGCGACCGGCGTGGGGGTCCCCGGACCCCGCTCCCCGAGCAGCCCGCTCACCACACCGATCCCGGTGTCGTTGAGCAGCCCGTCGTGCACGGCGTAGGCCTGGTCGGCCCGCACCTCCCGCAGGTAGTCGATCACCTCGGCCGTGCGCGACCAGGGCGCGTGCAGCGGCAGGAGCAGCGTGGGGACGGGCGTGCCCGGCACGGTGAAGGCATCGCCGGGGTGGAAGACCTGCCCGTCGACGAGGAATCCGACATTGGCCACCCGGGGCAGGTCCGGGTGGATCTCGGCGTGCAGCTCGCCGTGCACCTGCACCTCGAACCCGGCGACCGTGACCGCGTCGCCGGCCCCGACCACGTGCACGCGGTCGCCGGCGCCCTCGAGCGCGGCCGCCACCGCCCGGTTGGTCCACACCTCGAGCGACGGGGTGGCGTCCAAGGCCGCCCGCAGCCTGTCGGCGACGAAGTGATCGGGGTGCTCGTGGGTGACCAGCACCGCCGTCGCACCGTCGAGGGCGACCGGGTCGGTGAAGGCACCCGGGTCGATGACCAGCCGCCGGTCGCCGTCGGAGAGGACCACGCAGGCATGCCCGTGCTTGGTGAGCTCCATGACCTGATCCTGCACCCGGCTCCTGCGGCTCACCCGTCGGGGTGAGGAACCGCGCCGCACCCGTCGCCCGCGCCCGCGCACCTGCCGACCTCCTCAGCATGATGCTGACGACCACCGCGTTCGCCGCCGCCCGCAGCCGCGCGCACGGTCCCACCGCCGCGCTGTGGCACGCCGTGGAGCTGCACCGGCCGCCGGCCGAGGTCGACAGCGCCTGCGAGCTCACCGTCTGCGGCTCGCTGGCCCGGGTCACCCCCGAGCAGCAGTGGCCGCTGCGGGCCTCCGACGTCTGCCCCGCCTGCGCCACGCTCGCCCGGTGACCCCGTCGCCGGGAACGGCGGCCCCCTGACGCCCTGCCGCCGGCCCGGCCCGCCCGCCCGGCGGCAGGTGCACTCCTCCCGCGGGCCGGCCGCCTCAGCGGCCGGTGAACCGCGGCGCCCGCTTGGCCAGGAACGCCTCGACGGCCTCGCGGTGGTCGGCGGACTGCCCCACCTCGTTCTGCAGCCGCCCCTCCAGGGCCAGCGTCTCCTCCAGCGAGTCGGTGGCGGCGGTGGCCAGCACCGTCTTCACCGCGCGGTAGGCCGCGGTCGGGCCGGCGGCCAGCCGGGCAGCCAGCTGCTGGGCCTCCGGCAGCACCTGCTCCGGTGCGACGACGCGGTGCACCAGCCCCCACTCCGCGGCGCTCTCGGCCAGGAACGGCTCCGGCAGCAGCAGCAGCTCCGCGGCGCGCGAGCCGCCCACGCTGTGCACCAGCCGCGCCGCCAGCGCCGAGTCGCTGGACAGCCCGATCCCCGTGAAAGCGGTGGTGAACTTGGCGCCGGCAGCGGCCACCCGGAGGTCGCCGGCGAGGGCCAGGCCCAGGCCCGCCCCGGCGCAGGCGCCGTTGATCCCGACGACGACGGGCACGCGCAGGCCGGCCAGCGCAAGCACCAGCGGGTTGTACTCCCGCTCCACCACCGACAGCGGCGCCTCGGCGCCCCCCTGCATCTCCGCGAGGTGCTCCCCGAGGTCCTGCCCGACGCAGAACGCCCGTCCCGTGCCGGTGAGCAGCACGGCGCGCACCGAGTCGTCCGCCGCGACGTCCTGCACAGCGGCCAGGAGGTCGCGGCGGGAGGCGTGGGTCAGCCCCGGGCGGAGCAGGGTGAGGGTGGCGACGCCGTCGGCGTCCTCCCGGGTCACGGTGTCGGACATCGTCGCCCGCCTTCCGGTTCGCGGTCGGCCGCGGCGCGGCCCTGTCGCCGGTCACCTTGCCAGGCCGCGGGCAGCGGGAGGCAGTCCCCCGGCCCGGACCCGGCGCCGGGGGATGCGTGGTGCCTCGTGCACGCCACGCAACCGGCGCGCCGACGAGACGGGTGGTGCGGGAGGGGCGGATGCGGCGCCGCGGGTCGGGTGGTGGACGATGATGCGCGTTCCGCGACGCGCCAGGCGGGTCGTGGAGCGGACAGGCGGGCGCGGGCGGCGCGCCGGCCCCGTGCGTTGACGCCACGGCCCGTGCGCACGGGCCGGACGGACGAGGAGTGACCCCCGTGGTGGAACCAGGACGCCGGTGCCTGGGTGACCGCTACGAACTGCAGCAGCTGATCGCCACCGGTGGGATGGGCCAGGTCTGGCGGGGGCTCGACGTCGCCCTGCACCGCCCGGTCGCCGTGAAGGTCCTGCGCAGCGAGTACACCGGCGACCCCACCTTCGTCGCCCGGTTCCGCGCGGAGGCCCAGCACGCCGCCGCGCTGAACCACCCCAACATCGCCGCCGTCTTCGACTACGGCGAGGAGACCGCCCGGGACGGATCCGGGGAGACCCTCGCCTACCTGGTGATGGAGCTGGTGGAGGGGGAGCCGCTCTCGGCGTTGCTGCGCCGGGAGGGCGCGCTGGACGCCGAGACGACGCTGTCACTGCTCGGGCAGACCGCGGCGGCGCTGGCGGAGGCGCACCGTCGTGGCCTCGTGCACCGTGACGTCAAGCCCGGCAACATCCTCGTCCGCCCGGACGGGACGGTGAAGATCACCGACTTCGGCATCGCCTGGTCCGCGCGCAGCGTCGCGCTGACCCGCACCGGGCAGGTCATCGGCACGCCGCAATACCTCTCCCCCGAGCAGGCCGAGGGCCGGCACGCGACCCCGGCCAGCGACGTCTACGCCCTCGGCCTGATCGGTTACGAGTGCCTGACCGGGCACCCGGCCTTCGACGGCGACAACGCCGTCACGATCGCCCTCAAGCAGGTGCAGCAGGAGCCGGAGCCCCTGTCCGGGGCGCTGCCCCCCGGCGTCCGGACGCTGATCGGCCGGGCGCTGGTCAAGGATCCCGAGGCGCGCTTCCCCGACGGCGCCAGCTTCGCCGCGGCCGTCGCCGAGGTCCGCGCCGGTCGGCAACCGGACCCGGGCACGGTCGAGGTCGGCGTGGTGCCGCGACGTCGCCGGGCGGCGCCGGCTCGCCGCGCCGGGGCGTCGACCACCGGCCCGCGGGCCACCCGCCCGCCGGTGGCGCGGCGGCGCGGCCGGCTGGCGGTCGTGCTGCTGCCGCTCATCGGCCTGCTGGCCGGCGCGGGGATCACCGCCACCCTGCTGCAGACCCTGACCCAGGGCAGCGCGCCGAGCACGGCCGCGGCGGCCGAGGAGCGCATCGCCGGCAGCATCGTGCTGGCCCTGGAGGACTACCTGGGCCGGCCGGTGGGCGAGGTCGCCGAGCGGCTGGCCGACCTCGGGCTGACGGTCACCGTCCGAGCCGAGACGCGCGACGACGTCCGCGCGGGCCGGGTGACCGGCGTGGAGCCCGCCGGCCGCCCGCTCCGTGCCGGCGACCAGGTGGTCGTGCGGTACGCCACCGCCCCGGAGCAGGGCGAGCGGCCGCGCGAGCCGGTGGTGACCGGCGCCGCCGTCGACCGCGTCGTCCCGCCGAGCACGTCGCGCACGGAGCCGACGACACCTCCGGCCAGCACCTCGGCGCCGACGGTGACGACGACGCCGCCGCCGCTCCCGGCGTCGCCCACCACGACCACCGGGCAGCCGGAGGAGACGAGCACCACGCCGACGACGACGCCGACGCCGACGCCGACGACGACGACGCCCACGACGTCGTCGCCCAGCCAGACGAGCGGGTCCCCCACTCCCCCCTCGACGAGCCCGTCCCCGGAACCGTGACCCCGCGGCAGCGGCCGCTGTCCCCGCGCCTCCTCGGTGGCCGCTACGAGCTGCTCTCGCTGCTCGCGACCGGCGGCATGGGTCAGGTCTGGCGCGGGCGGGACGTCGTCCTCGACCGGCCCGTGGCGGTGAAGGTGCTGCGCAGCGAGTACACCGGCGACCCCACGTTCCTGGCCCGGTTTCGCGCGGAGGCCCGGCACAGCGCCCTGCTGACCCACCGCAACGTCGCGGCCCTGTTCGACTACGGGGAGTCCACCGACACCGACGGCGAGGCGCTGGCCTTCCTCGTCATGGAACTGGTCGAGGGCGAGTCGCTGGCCGCGGTGCTCGCGCGGGAGGGACGGCTCGCGGTCGACCGCACGCTCGACGTGCTGCGCCAGGCGGCGGCCGGCCTGGCCGCGGCGCACGCGGCAGGCCTGGTGCACCGGGACGTCAAACCGGGCAACGTGCTGGTCGGTGCCGACGGGATCGTGCGGATCACCGACTTCGGCATCGCCTGGTCCGCGGCCAGCGCACCGCTCACCCAGACCGGGCAGGTGGTCGGCACCGCCCACTACCTCTCCCCGGAGCAGGCCGGTGGCAGCCAGGCCGGCCCGCCCAGCGACGTCTACGCGCTGGGCATGATCGGGTACGAGTGCCTGGCCGGGCACCGCGCCTTCGACGGCGACAACCCGGTGCAGATCGCGCTGCGCCAGCTCCGGGAGCCGCCGCCCCCGTTGCCCGCCGACGTGCCCGACGCGGTGCGCACGCTCATCGACCGTGCGCTGCTGAAGGACCCGGCCGAGCGGTTCCCCGACGGGGCCGCGTTCCGGGACGCCGTCGACGACGTGCGGGCCGGCCGGCCGCTGCCGCCGGTCGCTCCGCCGGTCGCGCCGCCGTCCGGCACGCGGCCCCTGGCCGCGCGGGCGGTCGCACCGCGGCCGCTGCGGCGCCTCCTCGCGCCTCTGACCGCGCTGGTGCTCGGCGCCGGCCTGGCCATCGCCGCCCTGCAGGTGTGGGGTGACGCCCCGGCGGATCCCGGTACGGGTACCAGCGACGCCGCGGAGCCGGTCCTGCTCGCCGCCGCCGACTTCGTCGGCCGGCCGGTCGTCGAGGTGGAGGGGGAACTGGCCGCCGCGGGCCTGGGCGTCCACCTCGTCGGCCGGGAGAGCGCCGCCGTCCCCCCTGACCACGTGCTGGCCCTCGCGCCGGTGGGTGCGGTCGCCCCGGGCACCGTCGTTACGGTCACCTACGCGGTCGCGCCACCGGAACCCGAGCCGGGCCCCGAGCCACAGCCCGCCCCGGCACCGGCCGACCCGGGCCCCGTGGTCCCCGCCCCGGTGCCGGTCGGGGCCGGGGCCGACGGCGCGCCCGCCGAGGCCGGCGGGAACGGCAGCGCGGGCGGGAACGGCAATGCGGGCGGCAACGACAACGCGAACGGCAACGGCAACGCGGGCGGGAACGGCAGCGCGGGCGGGAACGGCAACGCGGGCGGGAACGGCAGCGCGAGCGGGAACGGCAATGCGGGCGGCAACGGCCGGGGCCGCGGCTAGCGGATCAGCCGCGGGCCGGCGCCGCGTCCTCGGTCGGCCGGTGCTCCTGGCCCGCGGCCAGCCACAGCGCCCCGCCGAGAGCGCCGAGCGCGGCCGTGTGCAGGAAACCCCGGTCGGTGCCCGCGTCGGGCAGCACCACCAGCACCCAGAAGACCGCCAGGCCGCCGAGACCGCCGGCCGCCACCCGCCACCCGGTCCGGTGGTCCAGCCGCCGGCCGACGGGCAGCAGACCCGCGAACGCGGCCAGCCCCAGCACGACGCAGACCGTGGCGAAGGCCGACCACAGCGGGGTGGCGGACCAGGCCGGCTCCGTGCCGAAGCGCAGGAACAGGGCGAGCTGGAGCAGCACCAGGGACAGCGCCACCAGCCCGGCGCCGACGAGCGCCGTCCGGTCACGGGGGGCACGGGGGAGCTCGGTGGCGGCGCCGGCCGCCGGGGGAGGCGGGGCGCCGACGCCGGGCAGACCGGGGACGAAGTCGACCGGGCCGGTGGGCTGGGCCTCCCCGGCCGACGCGGCGGTCGGCGTGGTGGGCGGTCCGCTCGGCGCCGCGGGCGGGTGGACGGGAGCCGAGGGGGGCGGGAGCTGCTGCACCGTCGTCGGCGTGCCGGACGCCGGCGTGACCACCGGGATCTCCTGGGTCGACGACTGGGCGGGACCGGTGCCCGCGGTGGGGGACTGCGGTTCGGACGGCGTGCTCACGGGTGCCTCCAGGTCGGCTCCGGCGGGACCACCGGTCGGTGCGGTCGTCCCGCACGCTAGCGCCGCCCGGCCGGCCCGTCCGCGCGCCACCCGGGGGAACGGGCCGCACCTGCCGGAGCGGTCCGCCGCGCCTAGGGTCGATCCGTGGTCACGCGCGCTGGGATCGTCGTCACGGGGACCGAGGTGCTCACCGGACGGGTGGCCGATCGCAACGGTCCCTGGCTGGCCGAGCAGCTGCGCCGGCTCGGCGTCGACGTCGGGCACGTCGTCGTGGTCGGCGACCGCTCCGAGGACCTCGTGGCCGCGCTGTCCTTCCTGGCCGGCACCGGCGCCGACCTGCTCATCACCACCGGCGGGCTGGGGCCCACCGCCGACGACCTGACCGCCCAGGTGGTGGGTGGCTTCCAGGGCCGTGCCTCGGCGGTGGACGCCGCGCTGGAGCAGCGGATCGGCCGGATCGTCGAGCGGCTGATGGCCCGCCGGGGCTGGCGCGCCGACCCGGCGTCCACCGCGGCGGGGGTGCGCAAGCAGGCCCTGGTCCCCGAAGGGGCCACCGTGCTGGAGCCGGTGGGAACCGCGCCGGGCCTGGTCGTCCCGCCCGCGCCGGGCCGGACCGGGCCGCCGGTGGTCGTGCTGCCCGGACCCCCGGGCGAGCTTCGGGGCATGTGGCCCGCGGCCGTCGCCGCGGCTCCGACCCGGGCGGCGCTGGCGGGCGCCGCGGAGCTGCGGCAGGAGACCCTGCGGCTGTGGGGCACGCTCGAGGCCCAGCTGGCCGCCACGCTGCGCGAGCTCGAACCCGAGCTCGGCGGCCTGGAGATCACCACGTGCCTCCGGGACGGGGAGCTGGAGATCGTCACCCGCTTCCCCGCCGCGGCGCAGCCGGCCTACGACCGGTTCGCGGCCCGGCTGGGCGAGCGCTACGCCGACACGCTGTTCTCCACCGGCCCCACCCTCGACGAGCTGGTGGCCACCGCGCTCACCGAGCGGGGCCTGACGATCGCCACCGCGGAGTCCTGCACCGGCGGGCTGCTCGTCGCCCGCCTCACCGAGCGGCCCGGCGCCTCCGCCGCCGTGCTGGGCGGGGTGACGGCCTACGCCGACGGGGCGAAGGAGGCGCTCCTCGGGGTTCCCGGCGCGCTGCTGGCCGAGCACGGCGCGGTCAGCCCGCAGGTGGCGCGTGCCCTCGCCGACGGAGCCCGCGGGCGCTTCGGCGCCGACATCGGGGTGGGCATCACCGGCATCGCCGGCCCCGGAGGTGGCACGGAGACCAAGCCCGTCGGGACGGTCCACCTGTGCGTCGTCGGCCCCGAGGGGGTGGAGGCGCGCTCCCTCGCGCTGCCGGGCGGCCGATCGACCGTGCGGGAACGCTCCGTCACCATGGCGCTGCACCTGCTCCGCCGGCTGCTGCTGGGCGGCCCGGCGGCCTGACGCCGTACGCGCCGCCGGCCCGCCGCCTGCACGCTCGAGCAGCTCGCCGGCGGAACGGGGAGCACGATCCCGTGCCGGACCGGATTACGGTGCCGTCGCCCGGCCCGACGGCAGCTACCGGCTCACCGGGCACAAGTGGTTCACCAGCGCGCCGATGAGCGACCTGTTCCTCGTCCTCGCCCAGCTCGAGGAGGGGTCTCCTGCTTCCTCGTCCCCCGCGTGCTCCCCGACGGCACCCCCAACGTCTTCCGGCTGCAGCGGCTCAAGGACAAGCTGGGCGACCGCGCCAACGCCTCCAGCGAGGTGGAGTTCGACGGGACGACCGGGTGGCTGGTCGGCGAGCCCGGGCGGGGTGTCCCGGCGATCATCGAGATGGTCAACATGACCCGCTGGACTGCGTGCTCGGCTCGGCGGCCACGATCCGGGCGGCGCTGACGCAGGCGGGTCACCACGCCCGGCACCGGCACGCGTTCGGCGCGCTGCTGGCCGACCAGCCGCTGATGCAGAACGTGCTCGCCGACCTCGCGCTCGAGAGCGAGGCCGCCAAGGCGCTGGCCATCCGGCTGGCCGCCGCGGTGGACGCCGGCGAGGCGGCCTTCCTGCGGCTGGCGGGGGCGGTCGCCAAGTACTGGGTGTGCAAGCGCACCCCGGGGGTGGTCGCGGAGGCGATGGAGGTGCTGGGCGGCAACGGCTACGTGGAGGAGTCCGGGTTGCCCCGCCTCTACCGGCAGGCGCCGCTGAACTCCATCTGGGAGGGCTCGGGCAACGTCATCGCCCTCGACGTCCTGCGGGCGCTGGGGCGCTCCTCGGAGTCGCTGGCCGCCGTCACCGCGGAGCTGGAGCTGGCCCGGGGAGCGGACCGCCGGTACGACGACGCGGTCAAGCGGCTGTCGGCCGAGCTGGGTGACCGGGACGGGCTGCCCTTCCGTGCCCGGCGGATCGCCGGGTCGCTGGCGCTCTGCCTGCAGGGCTCGCTGCTGCTGCGCCACGCACCGGCCCCGGTCGCGGACGCCTTCTGCGCCTCTCGCCTGGGCGGAGAGTCCGGCGCGGTCCTCGGCACCCTGCCCGCCGGCACCGCCGTCGCCGAGATCGTCCGGCGATCCGAGGTCGCGGCTCCCTGAGGCGGGCTCCGGGCTATTACCCTCGGGGACGGCTCACGTGCTGCCCGTGTTCTTCACGAGCGGTCCGTGTCCCCGGCGTCTGCGGAAGCGGACCGGACGACCACTGGACGAGAGCGGGCAGCGTGCAACCAGGCGACGACCGGTCCCTCGGGATCCGGCCCGACCCGTTGAGCGGCGTGCCCGACGCGGTCTACCGCCTGGACACGCGGGGATGCTTCGCCTACCTCAACGAGGCGGCCGAGCGGCTCCTCGGGCGCCGGGCCGACGAACTGCTCGGCCAGGACGCCCGCGACGCCTTCCCGGCCCTGCGCGGCTCGCTCGCCGAGGAGCAGTACCGCCAGCTCCTCGCGGACGGCCGGCCACGGGAGTTCCACTTCTTCTACGAGCCGACGGGGCGCTGGTACGAGGTCCGGATGTTCCCCGATCCGGCCGGCGCCGCCGTCCTCTTCCGCGACATCGACGTCCGCCGCCGCACCGACCAGCAACGCGACGCCCAGATCCGCGGCCTCACCGCGGTGCTGGAGGCCCTGCCCTCGCCCACCGTCCTGATCGGGCCGGACGGGCGGATCCTGTCCACCAACGGGGCGTGGGTGCGCAGCAGCGAGGAGCTGCTCCCGGCGGTCTCGTGGCCGGGCCGGGAGGGCGAGGACTACCTGACGATCATGACCCGGGGACTGGCTCCCCGGGAGCACGCCGGGCTGGCCGAGGGGCTGCGGGCGCTGATGACCGACACCGCGCGGTCGGACGGGCGCACGTTCTCCTACGACTACTCCTGCCAGACCCGGCGCGGTGCCGCCTGGTTCCACCTGCAGGCGACGCGGGTCGACCGCGAGGGCCGGGTCGTCATCACCCACAACGACGTCACCGACCAGGTGCGCGCCCGGCAGGACCTGCTGTGGAAGGCGCAGCACGACGACCTCACCGGGCTGCCCAACCGCTCCAGGCTGCTCGAGCTCACCGGCGAGGCGCTGGCCGCCGACCACCAGGCCGGAGTCGCACTGCTCGTCATCGACCTCGACGCCTTCAAGACCGTCAACGACTCCCTGGGCCACCAGATCGGTGACGAGCTGCTGCGCCAGGTGGGCGGCCGGCTCTCCGAGCAGCTCCGCCCGGGCGACGCCGTGGCCCGCCTGGGCGCCGACCAGTTCGTGGTCCTGGCGCGCGGGTGCGACGCCTCGGAGGCCGCTGCCCTGGCCTTCCGGCTGCAGACCGCGTTCGGCCGGCCCTTCCTCGCCGGGGAGATCTCCGTGCCGCTCAGCGCCAGCGTCGGCGTGGCGGTGGCCCGGCAGGAGGTCCGCGACGCGCACCACCTGCTCAGCGATGCGGACGCCGCGATGTTCGCCGCCAAGAGCTCGGGGCGGGACCGGGTCCACCTGTTCTCCCCCGCGTTGCGGGAGGCGGCCCGGTGGCGGCTGGAGGTGGCCACCCGGCTGCGGGGTGACGCCATCGACCAGCTGGTGGTGCACTACCAGCCCGTCGTCCGGCTGGACACCGGGCAGATCGAGGGCGTCGAGGCGCTGGTCCGCTGGCAGCACCCCGAGCGCGGGCTGCTGTCGCCGGACACCTTCCTGTCCGTGGCCGAGGAGACCGGGCAGATCATCCCGATCACCCGCTGGCTGCTCCGCGAGACCACCCGCAAGGCGGCGGAGTGGGCCGCCGAGGGGCTCTCCCTGCGCATGTCGGTGAACGTCAGCGCCCGGCACTTCTCCGCCGAGACGCTGGTGCGCGACGTGCGACTGGCCCTGCAGAGCTCCGGCCTCCCGGCCGACCAGCTGGTGCTGGAGCTCACCGAGACCAGCGTGGCCGAGGACCCGACGCGGGCGGAGGACCAGCTGTCGGTGCTGCGCGGCTTCGGCGTCCGCGTGGCGATCGACGACTTCGGCACCGGGTGGTCCTCCCTGGCCCAGCTGTTCGCGCTCCCCATCGGCACGCTCAAGATCGACCGCTCGCTGCTCGCCGCCGCCGAGCGGGTGGCGGCCGGCGACACCGGTGCGGTGCTCGCGGCCATCGTCGGGCTCACCCGCACGCTGGGCATCAGCTCTGTGGCCGAGGGGATCGAGACCCCC
Source organism: Blastococcus sp. SYSU DS0616 (assembly GCF_054051015.1). NCBI lineage: Bacteria > Bacillati > Actinomycetota > Actinomycetes > Geodermatophilales > Geodermatophilaceae > Blastococcus > Blastococcus sp. SYSU DS0616. Next base: position 10,940 of record NZ_JBJHAJ010000036.1, on the reverse strand, counting down.
GAGCACCTGCGGATGGTGCGCGAGGCCGGCTGCGACCTGGCGCAGGGCTGGCTGCTGGGCCACCCGATGCCCGCCGACCGGCTGCCCGGCTGGGTCCGCGAGGTGCAGCAGGCCGGAGGGGACCTGTGCGCCCTGGCGATCGCCGGCCACGCCGTCCCCGCGCCCGGGTGAACCTCCGCCGTCCCGGCCGCCGGGCGACGGCGCCGGCCGGTCCGCCACCCCCCGCCGGAACGCTCCAGGCGCCGCCCCCGGCGACGCCCGTCGCCGGGCCCGGGCAGACTGTCCCCGTGCTGGACACCTCCGAGGCCGTGCCCGCGCCCGCCGAGCAGCCGGCCGGCCCCGTCGACGACGGCCGGTCGCGTCCCGCCCTGGACCTGCTGATCTGGGACGCCCCGAACATCGACATGACCCTGTCGACGGTGATCGGTGCCCGCCCGACGGCGGCCTCGCGGCCGCGGTTCGACGCGATCGCGGCCTGGTTCGTCGAGGGCGCCGGCGATCCGGGTGCGCCGGACTCCTCCGATGTCGAGGCGTGCGTCTTCGCCAACATCCCCCCGCAGCCGGGATCGCTGCAGCGCTGGGTGGAGGCGCTGCGCGGATTCGGCTACTCGGTGTTCGCCCGGCCGAAGACCCAGCCGGACGACGACATCGACCAGGACATGCTCGACCACATCGCCGTCCGCCGGCACAGCCACCAGCTGCGGCGGCTGGTGGTCTTCTCCGGTGACGGCCGGAACTTCGCCGAGCCGCTGGAGGACCTCGCCCGCCAGGGGACGCAGGTCGTCGTCGTCGCCTTCAGCGAGGTGGCCGGTTATGCGATCGGCTCGGACCTGCTGGAGTTCATCGACATCGAGGACGTGCCGGGGGCGTTCGTCGAGCCCCTCGACCGGGTCCGCCTGGACGCGCTCCCGCCGGACGGTGCCTGGCTGCGGCCCACCCGCAGCCTCCGGGACTTCGTCGCCGGGTTCACCGCGCGCCGCGGCTGACCGCCGTCCGAACACGGTGCCCCCGCCCGGTTCACCCGCGGGGGTGAACCGGGTGCGAGCCGTTCAGGAAACGGCTCGCCGTGCCGATCGCAGAACAGTGCCGTTCTCCCTGACCGAGCGCCTGGTGGCCATGCTCCGCCGAGGCGACGTGCTGCCCTCGCCGGCGTCCGCCGCCGGTGCCGAGGGCGGGGCGGGACGGCGCCGGGTGGCGTCGGCGTCGCAGCTGGCGCGGGCGATCCCCGGACTGGCCGAGGAGCGTGCGGAACGGGCTCGCACCGCCGGGCTGCTCGTCGGCTGGGTGGCCGTGGTCGTCGTGCCCCTGTGGTCGCTGGTCGACCTGGTGACCGAGGGCAGCAGCGCCGGCACCTTCCTCACCGTCCGGCTGCTCTGCGAGATCCCGATGCTGCTCGCCCTGCTCGCGCTGTGGCGGCTCCCGCTGGGCCGCCGGCGTCCCGAGCTTCTGACGTTCCTCGTCCTGGCGGTCGTGCAGGCGGAGGTCGCCTGGATGGTCACGCGCTCGGACGACCCCCGGTACCACCTGCTCGGCTTCACCCTCGCGATCTACGGCAGCGGCTGCGTCCTGGTGGCCCGCCCGCGCTGGACCGTCGCGCTGGTCGCCGTCTCCTGGGCCGCCCTCGGGCTCGCTTCGGTCACCGTCGAGGACGGGCTGTCGCCCGGAGACCTGCTCGCGGTGACCGTCTACCTCGCCAGCGCCTCGCTGATCGCGGTGCTCGCCCACCTGCGGCGCTACGCGCTGGACAGCCGGGAGCTGCACACCCGGGTCCGGCTGGAGCGTGAGCAGCAGCGGACCGGGGTGCTGCTGGCCCAGCTGGAGCGGCTCAGCCACGAGGACCCCCTCACCGGCCTGGCCAACCGCCGCCGGTGGGACGCCGAGCTGGCGGAACTGTGCGCCCGCGCCCGCCAGCGGGGTGACGTGCTCAGCGTGGTGCTGGTCGACCTGGACCACTTCAAGGAGGTCAACGACCGGTACGGGCACGGCGGAGGGGACGACGCGCTGCGCGCGGTCGCCGGGCTGCTGTCGGCCCGCGTGCGCGGTGGGGACCTGGTCGCCCGGCTCGGTGGTGACGAGCTCGCCGTCCTCATGCCGGGGGCGGACCAGGCGCGCGCGACCGCGCTGGCCGAGCAGCTCCGGCGCGAGGCCCGGCTGCTGCAGCCCGCCGGCTTCGACGCCGCGGAGCTCAGCCTCTCCCTCGGGGTGGCGACGGCGGCCGGCGACGACGCCTACCCCCTCGAGCTGATGTCCCGGGCGGACGAGCAGCTCTACCGGGCCAAGACCACCCGGAACGCCGTCGGGGCCGGGCTCGCGCCGCCCGGGGCGACCGAGCCGCAACCGGCCCGCTGAGCGGGACCGGTCCATCCCGGCGCGTCACGCTCCCCTGCCGCCCGCCGCCCGCCGACGGCGGTTACCGTTCCCGCGCGGACGGGCGACCGGGAGGTCGCCGGCCGAGCACCGGATGATCGAAAGAGGACCATGACCAGCGTTCCCGGCGTCGACCACCCGGCGGAGCAGAGCGAGGCCGAGGTGCGGCTGGGCGGCACCAACGTCGCCGTCAGCGCCCGGGTGGAGGTGGTCCACGCCGGCGTGCTCTCCGTCCGGCCGTCGGCGAGCGAGTTCGTGGAGGGCACGGTCGTGAACCCCGGCGACGTCGTCGAGGTCTATTGGCGCACCGAGAGCGGCCACCGCATGCTGCCGGCCGAGGTGCTGGACGTCCAGACGGGCGCGGTCGTGCGCTGGCGGCTCACGACGACCGGGCCCGCCGAGCACAGCCAGCGGCGGGCGGCGGTGCGCGGCCGCGTGACGGTGCCGGTGGAGGGTGCTCTCGGCGGGGTGGACCTCACGGGCGAGACGCTGGACCTCAGCGAGGCCGGCATGCGCGTCCACTTCGAGGGCTTCGGCGTGGTGCCGGACGCCGGGACGACGATGGGGCTGACCGTCCGCCTCGAGGACGGTCCGCTGGTGTCGCGCGGCGAGATCATCCGCATCCAGGCCCGGGGGGCGCGCTGGGTGATGAGCATCCGGTTCGTCGACATCGCCGAGAAGGAGCAGGACCGGGTCCGGCGGCGGGTGTTCCAGGCGCTGCGCGAGGAGCGTGCGCGGATGGCGGAGTGACCCGGGGGAAACCGGCGGGTAGCCGGCCGCCTCCCGGGGCAGAGCAGCAGGCGTGATCCCGTCGCCGCCGCGTCTGACCGAGGCCCTCACGGTGCTCCGCGACCGGGTGGCCGCCGCACCGCTGGCCCTGGCGACGGCGAGCCGCGACGAGGCCGTCCGGACCGCCCGGGGCATCACCGACCAGATCGACGACTACCTGCTGCCCCGGTTGCGCGACCTGGACGCCCCGCTGCTCGTCGTCGTCGGCGGCTCCACCGGCGCCGGCAAGTCCACGCTGGTCAACAGCCTGGTCGGCGCTCCGGTCACCACCGCCGGCGTGCTGCGCCCCACCACCCGCGCCCCGGTGCTCGTCTGCGCCCGCGCCGACGCCGGGAGCTTCTCCGGTGACCGGGTGCTGCCGGGGCTGGCGCGGGTCACCGGCGGGAGCGGCGGCCCCGGGACGCTGCAGCTGGTCCCCCGTGACGATGTGCCGGCGGGGCTGGCCGTGCTCGACGCTCCCGACGTCGACTCGGTGGTGGCGAGCAACCGCGACCTCGCCGGCCAGCTGCTGGCCGCCGCCGACCTCTGGGTCTTCGTGACCACCGCGGCCCGCTACGCCGACGCCGTGCCGTGGGACCTGCTGCGCACCGCCGAGCAGCGGGGGACGGCGCTGGCCGTCGTGCTGGACCGGGTTCCGCCGGAGGCCGCCACCGAGGTCGCCGACGACCTCGCGGCGATGCTGCGGGGCGCCGGCCTCGCCGCCGCCCGGCTGTTCGTGGTCGAGGAGCGGCCGCTGCAGGACGGCCGGCTGCCCGAGGAGCAGGTGGCGCCGCTGCGGAGCTGGCTGCACGGGCTGGCCGCCGACCAGGAGCAGCGGGCGGCCGTCGTCCGGCAGACCCTCGCCGGGGCGCTGGACAGCCTGCAGGAGCGCACCGCCACCGTGGCCCTGGCCGTGGAGGAGCAGCTGGCCGCGGCCGGGGCGCTGCACGGAGCGGCCGCGGCCGCGTACGACGGGGCGCGCGACGGGATCGACCAGGGGGTCCGCAGCGGCAGCCTGCTGCGTGGCGAGGTGCTCGCCCGCTGGCAGGAGTTCGTCGGCACGGGGGAGTGGATGCGCACGCTGCAGAATCGCGTCGGCCGGGTGCGCGACCGCGTCACCGCGGCGCTGACCGGGCGCCCGGCCCCGGCCGAGAGCCTGCAGGGCGCGCTGGAGAGCAGCGTCGAGCACCTGCTGCGGGCCGAGGCGGACCGGGCCGCGGAGCGGACGGTCACGGCGTGGCGTGCGCTCCCGGCCGGACCAGGGCTGCTGGGCGACCGGGAGCAGGAGCTCGCCGCCGCGTCGCCCGACTTCCCGGAGGCCGCCGCGGCGCAGGTGCGCGACTGGCAGGGCACGGTGCTGGACCTGGTGCGCGACGAGGGCGCCGACAAGCGCTCGCGGGCCCGGCTGCTCTCCTGGGGCGTCAGCGGGACCGGCGCGGTGGTGATGGTGGCGGTCTTCGCCCAGACCGGTGGGCTCCTCGGCGGGGAGGTGGCGGTCGCCGGCGGCACCACTGCGGTCGGCCAGCGCGTGCTGGAGGCGGTGTTCGGCGACGCCGCGGTGCGGTCGCTGGCCGAGCGGGCGCGGGCCGACCTGGAGGAGCGGGCCGAGGCGCTGCTGCGGTACGAGCAGGACCGCTTCGACGGCCTCCTGGACGCGGCGGCGCCGGCGCCGCAGGCCGCCGACGACCTGCGGCTGGCCGCCGGTGCCCTCGTCGAGGCACGCCGGGCATGAGGGGTGCGGGAGGAGCGCTGGCCGACCGGCTGGCCGCGCTGCGCGAGGCGGTCGAGGTGGCCGACGGGCAGCTGGCGGTGCCGGAGGTGGCGCGGGCCAGGGCGGTGCTGGCCAAGGCCGGGGCGCGCGAGGCGCTCGGGGACGCCACCGTGGTCGCGCTGGCCGGGGCGACGGGCAGCGGCAAGTCCACCCTGTTCAACGCGCTGTCCGGCAGCGAGGTGAGCACCCCGGGGGTGCGGCGTCCCACGACCGGCGTCGCGCACGCCACCGTGTGGGGCGCGGCCGAGGACGGCGCCGACCGGCTGCTCGACTGGCTCGAGGTGCCGCGGCGGCACCGCCACGAGCCCGAGCCGGCGCTCGACGGGCTGGTCCTGCTCGACCTCCCCGACCACGACAGCGTGCGGCTGGAGCACCGGCTGGAGGTCGACCGGCTGGTGGAGCTGGTCGACGTCCTCGTCTGGGTGCTCGACCCGCAGAAGTACGCCGATGCCGCCGTGCACGAGCGGTACCTGGCGCCGCTGGCGGGCCACGCGGGCGTGCTGCTCGTCGTGCTCAACCAGGTCGACCGGCTCGACGACGCCGCGGCCCGCGCCTGCCTGGCCGACCTGCGCGGCCTGCTCGACCGCGAAGGGCTGGCCGCGACCCCCCTGCTGGCGGTGTCCGGTCGCACGGGAGCGGGGCTGGCCGAGCTGCGCGGTGAGCTGGCCCGACGGGTGGGTGCCCGCCGGGCGGCCGGGGAGCGGCTGCTCGCCGACGTCCGCGGCAGCGCCGCGGAGCTCGCGGCGCACTGCCCGCCCACCCCGGCCGGTGGGTCGCGGTGGTGGGGGCGGGCCGGTGCCGCCGACGACCCGGCCCGGGAGCCGACCGACGGCCTCACCGACGCGCTGGCCCGCGCGGCCGGGGTGCCCACCGTGACCGCCGCCGTCGAGCGGTCGACCCGGCGGGAGGGCGCCGGGCGCACCGGCTGGCCCCTGCTGCGCTGGACGCGCACCCTGCGCCCCGATCCGCTGGGGCGGCTGCACCTGGGGGACGAGCGGGCCCGCACGTCGCTGCCCCCGGCCGGCGCGGTGGAACGGGCCCGCATGGCGACCGCCGTCCGCGAGGCGCGCGACGCCGTCGGAGAAGGGCTGGCGCCGGCGTGGCGCGAGGAGCTGCGGCGCACCGCCGAGGTCTCCGAGGACCGGCTGGCCGACGCGCTGGACCGGGCGGTCGGCGGGGCCGATCTGGGGCCCGACCGGGTGCCGCTCTGGCAGCGGGCCGCTGCGGGGCTGCAGTGGCTCCTCCTGGCCACCGCCCTGGTGGGTGCGCTGTGGCTGCTGGCCCTGGTCGCGCTCGGGTTCCTCCAGCTCGACGGCGTCGTCCCGCTGCCCCGGGTCGAGGGGCTGCCGCTGCCCACGCTGCTGCTGGGCGGTGGGCTGCTCGCCGGCCTGCTGTTCGCCCTGGTGTGCCGCCCGTTCGTGGCGATGCGGGCGCGACGACGGGGGCGAGCGGCCGACCGCCGGTTGCGCGCGGCCGTGCGCGCGGTGGCGGAGGAGGAGCTGCTGGCACCGATGGCCGCGGTGCACGCCGATGCCGCCCGGTTCTGCGCGGCGGTGACCCGCGCCGCGCGGTGATGCGCTGGGGCGGGGCTTCCCGGGTCCAGCCGGACCGCCGGACGAAGAGCCGCGGCATGGCACGGCTGCAGGGACGGTGCACCGGGCCGACCGCGCCTGGTGAGGTGCTGGGACGGCCCCCTCCGGAGGCTCGCCCCGAGCGTGCGAGGGGTGAGGAGGAGGGGGTCCTCCGTCAGTCCCGGTGGAGGCCGGGTGAGCGCTGCTCGGGCAGCCGGTCGCGCAGCCCCTCGACGGCCTCCCGCCCCGAGGGCAGCAGCGCCCAGACGTGCTTGCGGCCCGGCCGCTCCTCCCAGCCGTAGGCGGTGGAGAGCTGCGCGACGAGGTGCAGGCCCATCCCGCCCAGCGCCGGGTCCCGGTCGACGGCCGGCACGGGCGGGCGGTCGGGTGCCTCGTCGCTGAGGTCGAGCAGCCAGCCGGCGGGGCCGGCGACGACCAGGGCCCGCACGTCGCCCCCGCCGTGCCGCAGCGCGTTGGACGCCAGCTCCTCGAACACCAGGAGCAGCCCGTCCCGGGCGTCCTCGGTCGAGGCGGCGGAGACCGACGGGTGGGCGATCCGCGCGCGCAGATCGGTGCGCACGCGGGACACCACGTGCATGGCTTCCAGCTGCCAGTGCCAGACGTCACCGGGGACGGAGGGGACGGGCGCGGTCGGCCACGCGTCGGGGGCCAGCTCGTCGGCCATCTCGTCCTCTCGCGTCTGCTCCGCGGGTACCCCGGGACCCGGCCCGGATCGCACCATCCTGACCGATGGGGACGCCACGCGCGAAGGGGGGCGACCGGTGCGGGTCCCGCCGGGCAGACTGTGCCGGTGGACGACGTCCTTCGCGAGCTCGCCCGGGTGACCCTGGGCGGCCGGGAGCTGACCGAGGTGCTCACCGAGATCACCACGATCGCGGCCCGGGCCGTCCCCGGCGCCGACGCCGTCTCCACGACGCTGGTCCGCGGCGACAAGGCCTTCACGGCCGGCTACCGCGGCGAGATGGCGCTGGCGGCCGACGAGCTGCAGTACGCCGAGGACAGCGGTCCCTGCCTGGACGCCGGCCGTGGCGGCGTCGTCCTGCGGATCGACGACGTGCGCACCGAGGAGCGGTGGCCCGCCTACGTGGCCCGCGTGCGCGCGACCCCTGTCCGCAGCTCGCTGTCGGTGCCGCTGCCCTACCAGGGGTCGAGCATCGGCGCCCTGAACGCGTACTCGACCCGGCCCGCGGCGTTCGCCCACCCCGGGTCGCTGGCCGCCGCCCTCGGCGTGGCCGAGAGCATCGCGGTCGCGGTCGCCAACGCCGACGCGCACGCCCAGATGACCGAGCAGGCCCGCAACATGCGGATCGCCATGGAGTCGCGCGCGGTCATCGAGCAGGCCAAGGGCGTGCTGATGGCCCAGCAGGGGATCGACGCCGATCGGGCCTTCGAGGTGCTGCGCCAGGCATCGCAGCGCTACAACCGCAAGCTGCGCGACATCGCCGCCGGCATCGTCGCGGGCACGCAGGCGCGCCGCTAGTCAGCCGTCCAGCCGCGCCAGCCGGGAGACCAGGAACTCGACGGCGGCGGCGCTGTCGACCGTCTCGGCCACCTCGACCGCCGTCGCGGACCCCGAGACCGCCCGGCGGTCCACCAGGGTCTGCCCCCGGCCGGCGCCCAGCGTGGTGTCGACGACGACGTCGCGCCGGACGGTGCCGAGGGTGCCCGGGGCGATGGCCTCGGTGAGCGCCAGGGCGTCGTGCACGACGACGCCCGCGGTGCCGTACGCGTCCCGGGCGTGGTCCACGTACTGCTGCAGGATCGCCGCCGCGCTGCGGCCGACCGGGCCCGCACCGGCGAAGCGGGCGATCCCCTCCTCGGTGAGGACGGTGGGCAGCGTGACGTCCAGGCCGACCAGGACGGCGGGCACCGAGGAGCAGAGGACGGCCTGCGCCGCCTCCGGGTCAGACCAGATGTTGAACTCCGCGGCGGCGGTGACGTTGCCCCCGCGGGAGGCGGAACCGCCCATGACGACGAGCCGCCCGATGCGCTCCGCGGCCTCCGGGTACACGGCCAGCAGCAGCGCGAGGTTCGTGAGCGGGCCGATCGCGGCCACCGTCACCGGCGTGCTCGCGGCCAGCAGCGTCTCGGCCAGGGCGACGACCGCGGGGCGGGGGTCGACGACCGCGGGGGAGGGCGGCAGCTCGGCGCCGCCGAGCCCGGCGACGCCGTGCACGTGGCCGGCCCGCTCCGGCTGCGGGTGGACCAGCGAGGCGCGGGCGCCCGCGGCCACCGGCACGTCGGAGCGCCCGGCCAGGTGCAGCACCCGCAGGGCGTTCTCGGTGACCTGCGCCAGCTCCACGTTGCCGTGCACCGTGGTGACCAGCCGCAGGTCCACCTCCGGGCTGGCCAGGGCCAGCAGGATGGCGAGGGCGTCGTCGATGCCGGGGTCGGTGTCGATCACCAGGGGGATGCGCTCGGTCACCGCCGCATCCTCGCAAGCCGGTCCGCACGGGCCCGCCGCGGTCCGGCCGGTCCGCACGGGCCGACCGCGCTCCGGCCGGGGCCGACACGCCGGGCGTGCCGGAGTCGTCCGGAAGTGACCGACGGCCCGGATCGGCCCGTCCACGCTCGCGGGGGGCCGTCGAATCGACAAGGGCATGCGCCGGGCGAGGGGTCACCGACCGGTGCGCAGGGGTTGGGCAACGGTTGGGTCACGCGGTTCCGGCGAGGCGCCGGAGGAACCGGCTGCCGGGCCCGCCGATCCCTACGTTTCTCCTTGTCCGCGGCACCTTCCCCTGCTGCGGACACGACTTCGGGAGGCGACATGAGCAGCAGCCGGCAGGCCGTCAGGCCGGCGGACTCAGCGGCGCGCGCCGACCGTTCCCCGCGCGAGCCGGCCAGCGCGTTGGTGGGTCTCATCGACGTCCTGGACCGGGCGGACGAGGTCCGTCCCCGCCCGCGCCCCCGGCCGGCCACGCACCGGGCGGCGGCCCGACCCGTCCCGCTGCGGTCGGTCCAGCCGGCGCCCGCGGCCCGTGCCCCGCACGTGCCCGCTCCGCCGGTGTTCAGTCCTCGGGTGACCGTGGTCCCCGAGCGGGTCCGCGAGCCCCTGGGCGGAGTGCGCGGGTTCACCCGCCGGATGGCGCTGTGGGGTGCCGGCGAGCAGGGTCAGAACCTGGCGTGGCGCACCACCGCACCTCCCGCCCCGGTGCCCGGTCGGCGCCGTGCGGCGCTGCGCGGGTTCACCCGCCGGATGGCGCTGTGGGGCGCCGGCGAGCAGGGCCGGCACCTCGCCTGGGGCCGCCCCGCGTCCCCGGTGCTGCGCGACCTCGATCCCCCCGTGGTGCTGCGCGAGATGCCCAGCACCCCCTCCGTCCAGCCCGTGGCGCCTTCCCCCGCCGCGGCGCTCCTTCCCGCGGGACCGGCCTCGTCGCCGGGGTCGCGAACCGGTACGGCCGCACCTGACGCGACCGCCCGCCCCACCACCCACCCGAGTTCCACGGAACCCTCGGTACGGAGCCGGCCATCGGCCGGCTGGCGTCCACCGGGGGACTGGCCGTCCTCGGGTCGGTACGGGGCGCGGTCCACGCCGCCGTTCCTCCCGGTCCGCACCCCCGGCCCGGCGGGCCGCACCCCCCGGGTACCGGCACCGCGGTCCCCGCAGGGATCCGGTGGAGCCGGGGTCCGCGGCGACCCGGCCGGGTGCCCGGTCCGCGGGTCTCCGCCCCCGCCGCGACGAACCGGGCCCGCGAACGGCACCTTCCCCTCGCCGTTCACCGTGCGGGCACCCTCGGCGCACCCCCGCCCGGCGCCTCCCGCGCCCGGCTGATCCTGCAGCGCGACCACGGCATCCAGCCGCGGCAGCCGTCCACCGCTCTCCCGTCGAGCACGCCGGCCCCGACCTCCCTCTTCCCCGGGTGGTCGCGGATCGTCGACTCGGTCCCGCGAGCGCGTCCCCCTCGGCCGACCTCGGCCGCACCTGGCCCACCCCCGACGGTGCCCTCCGGGCGCCCGCAGACCTCGCCGCTCCACGAATCCGGCCTCGTCCCCCCGCCCGGCTGCTGCCCAGCACGCAGCGCGCGGACCCTCCAGGGAGGCACGGATCGCGGACGGCGGGCAACGCGGACCCGGAACCGTCCGGCGGGGTGGACGACAGGCCCCTGCCGGTGCCCGGCGGCGCGATCCCCCTCGCGACCGCCCGGGTCTCCGACCGGCGGCGCCTGGCCGGCTGCGGCGGAGGGGCCACCGGTCCACCGACCGGCAGGGTCCCGACGCCGCCCGGGCCCGCGGTCCGACGTCCCGGCGCGGTGCTCCGGGACGAGGCGTCGGACGACGTCGCGGAGCTCGTGGCACGTGCCGGTGGACGGGCATCCCGTCCGCTTCCTCCCGCCGGGGGGGGGGGGGGGGGGGGGGGGGGGGGGGGGGGGGGGGGGGGCGCGGCGGGGGCGGCGGGGGGGGGGGGGGGGGGCCCGCCGGCCCCCCCCCCCCCCCCCGCCGCC
>NZ_JBJHAJ010000035.1:0-39558 GCF_054051015.1 Blastococcus sp. SYSU DS0616 | reverse complement strand
CGCAGCACCCCGCCGATCGAGTCGAGGGTCCGGTCGACCGAGGCCGAGACGCGGGCCAGCTCGGCGCCGCCGGTCGGGCCCACCCGGACGCTGAGGTCGCCGTCGGCCACCCGGTCGAGCACCTCGCTGATCCGCTGCACCGGGCGGTTGATGCTGCGGGCCACCAGAACGGCCAGCCCGACCGACACGACGAGGCCGATCCCGATGACGAGGAACGTCAGCGTGCGCGCCGCCTCGGCGGCGTTCCTCGCGTCCTCCGCGATGGCGTCGGCGAACTCCGACTGCGCGTCGGCGGCCTCGGTGAGGGCGGCGATCGCCTCGATCTCGGCGGCGTCGAGCTCGGCGCCGGCGGTCTCCAGCTGCGCCAGCTGGGCCGGGTCACCGCTCTCGAGGGCAGCGATGATCTCGCCGAGCGTGGTGAAGTAGTCGGTCATCGCGGGCTCGAAGCGCTCGAAGGCCGCGCGCGACGCGGCACCCAGCGGCTCACCGTCGACGAGGCCGGTCAGCTCCTGGATCCGGGCCTGCACCTCGGTGGCGCGGGCCTGGTACTGGGCGACCGCCTCCGGCTGCAGCCCGGGGATCGTGGTGCGCGCCGAGTTCGCCTGGTACTCCCACCAGGCCGACTGCAGCAGCCGGATCTCGTCCAGCGGCACCGTGCCGTCGTGGTAGATCTGCTCGGCCTGGTCGCTGAGCACCGCCATGCGGGAGGCCCCGATGACGCCGACCGCCAGGGTGGTCAGGGCGACGAGCAGGATCGCCAGCAGGAGCCGGCCCTGCAGACCGACCCGGCGGAACAGCCCGCGCCCTCCCTCCGCCGCGTGGTCGGAACCGTGCTGAGCCGTTGGTGCGACAGCGGCGTCCATGCCGAGCCTCCCGAGGGACAGAACCGCTCCACCGGCGGTCGACTTCCCGGGTTTTCGGCAGATCGCGCGCCGGATTGAGCCGACCCAAGGCTGGAGTCACTCCAGCGGAGCACGAACGGCTAGAGCGACCTCAGGAAGGTGGCGACGCCGTCCTCCTCGTTGGTCCCCGTGACGTCGGTGGCGACGGCGAGCAGGTCGGGGTGCGCATGCGACATCGCGACCGCCCGGCCGCCGCCGTCGCGCACCCACTCGAAGGCGGCGATGTCGTTGGGCATGTCGCCGAAGACGACGACGTCCTCGGGGCCGATCCCGTGCCGGGCGGCGACCGTGGCCAGGCCCGACGCCTTCGTCACCCCGGTCGCGGAGATCTCCGCGAGGGCATCCGTCGACGAGCACGTGACCGTCGCCCGCCCGCCGATGACCTCCTCCACCAGGGCCACGAACTCGTCGCGCGGCAGCTTCTCGTGGCGGGCCAGGAGCTTGGCGACCGGTTGCTCCAGCATCTCCTCCAGCGTCGCCTCGGCGACCCCCGGCGCGTCGACGTCCCACCGTGGCTTGTAGATCGGCTCGTGGCGGAACTCCAGCCCGTACTCGACCGCGAACCAGGTGTCCGGCTGCCGCCGGCGCAGCTCGGCCGTGACCGACCGGAGGACGTCGGGGTGCACCGGCTCCTCGTGGAGGATCTCGAAGCTCTCCAGGTCCAGGAGCACGGCGCCGTTGCAGCACACCGCCGTCCCGTAGCCGAGCACCTCGCGGATCCGGCGCATCCACCGCGGCGGGCGGCCGGTGGCCAGCACCACCGGGACGCCGTCGGCCCGCCAGCGCTCCAGCTCGGCGACGGTCGCCTCGCTGACCGTGTCGTCCCAGCGCAGGAGCGTGCCGTCCATGTCGCTGGCGATCAGGCGGGGACGCCAGTCAGCCATCGAGCACCGCCTCCAGGTACCGGGCGACCCCGTCGGCGCGGTGGCCGCTGGTCACGTGGGTGGTGACGGCACGAACCGCCGGGTGCGCGTTGGCGACGGCGACGGCCCGGCCCCCGGCCTCGGCGACCGCGGTCAGCATCGGCAGGTCGTTGGGCATGTCGCCGAACACGAGGACGTCGGCGAGGTCGACGCCGAAGCGCTCGAGGGCGACGGCCAGGCCGGTGGCCTTGGTGATCCCCGGCGGCAGCACCTCGATGAACCCGAGGCCGGCGTGGGTCAGCTCGGCGTCGGCCGGGTCGACGACGGAGCGGGCGAGCGCGAGCAGCTCGTCCTGGCCGATCGTGGGCGAGCGCAGGAAGACCTTGAGCACGGCCTCGGCCGGCAGCACCTCGTCCTTGGCCACGAGCTCGGCGTCCTCGGGGTAGGGCCAGTCGAAGCCGTGCTGCACCCGCAACGCGCCGCGCGCCTCGCCCTGATGAGCGGCGTCCTCCACCGCCAGCACGAGGTCCCCGGCCACCGACTCGATCCGCTCGATGACCGCGGCCGCCTGGCTCCGCGGAAGGGCGACTGTGCGCAGCACCTCGTCGCGTTCCAGGTCGACGACGAAACCGCCCTGCGCCAGCACCGCGATTCCGCGCCCACCGAGGGCGACGCGCACGCTCTCCAGCAGCCGGGGGCCGCGGCCGGTGACGCCGACCACCGGGATGCCGGCGTCCCAGCAGGCGGTCACCGCCGCCCGGGTGCGCGGGCTGACCTCGCCGGCGTCGTCGAGGAGGGTGCCGTCGAGGTCGGTGGCGACCAGCTTGGGCCGCCACGGGCCGAGGTCACCGAGCTCCACGACCTGGTCGGCGCCGGGCAGGACGCCGTAGGCCTGCAGAGCCTTCGGCGCGGAATCGCTCATGCCGCGGGCGGCGGGACGGGGACCGCCAGGGTCATGCCGGGGGTCAGCGCCTCGACGCCCCCCAGCCACGGCCGCAGCGCCACCGGCACGTGCACCGAGCCGTCGGCCCGCTGGTGCACCTCGAGCAGGCAGGCGATGGTGCGGGCGATGGCGCAGAGCGTGCCGTTCAGCGTGGCCGCGGTCTGGTTCTTCCCGTCCTCGTCCCGGTACCGGATGGTCAGCCGGCGGGCCTGGAAGGTGGTGCAGTCCGAGGTGCTGGTGAGCTCCCGGTACGTGCCCTGGGTGGGGAACCACGCCTCGATGTCGTACTTGCGCGTGGCGCTGGTGCCCAGGTCGCCGGCGGCGATGTCGACGACGCGGTAGGGCAGCTCCAGGGCCTGGAGGAACTCCTCCTCCCACGCGAGCAGCCGCAGGTGCTCGGCGGCGGCGTCCTCCGGCCGGCAGAAGCTGAACATCTCGACCTTGTCGAACCAGTGCACCCGGATGATGCCGCGGGTGTCCTTGCCGTAGGAGCCTGCCTCGCGGCGGAAGCAGGAGGACCACCCGGCGTAGCGCTTCGGGCCCTGCGCGAGGTCGAGCACCTCACCGGCGTGCATGCCGGCCAGCGCCACCTCGGAGGTGCCGACGAGGTACAGGTCGTCGCGCTCGATGCGGTACACCTCCTCGTCGTGCTCGCCGAGGAAGCCGGTGCCCTCCATGGCGCTCGGCTTGACCAGGGCCGGGGCGACCACCGGGGTGAACCCGGCCGCCACCGCCCGGCTGATCGCCAGCTGGGCCAGCGCGAACTCCAGCAGCGCGCCGGGGCCGGTGAGGAAGTAGAAGCGGGAGCCGGAGACCTTGGCGCCGCGCTCCATGTCGATGGCGCCGAGGGCCTCGCCGATCTCGATGTGGTCGCGCACCTCGAAGTCGTAGGTGGGCACCTCGCCGACGGTGCGCAGGGTGACCGCGTCGTCCTCACCGCCGGGCGGGACGTCGTCGGCGACCACGTTGGGGATGCGCAGGTGGACCTCGCGCAGCGCGGCGTCGGCGGCGCGCTGCTGCTCCTCTGCCTCCTTGACCTCGGCGGCCAGCGCCTTGGCCCGCTCCAGGACGGCCGGGCGCTCCTCGGGGCTCGCCTTCTTCACCGCCTGGGAAGCGCTCTTCTGCTCGGCGCGCAGGTCGTCGGCCCGCTTCACCGCGTCGCGGCGGGCGGCGTCGGCGGCGAGCAGCCGGTCGACCAGGGACTCGTCGGCGCCCCGCGCACGCTGGCTGGCACGGACGACGTCGGGGTGCTCACGCACGAGTCGCAGGTCGATCACGGGACAACAGTAGGTGAGCCGCCCTGCGAGGGGCCGACGGCGGCACGGAGCCCGGAGGGCTTCCGACGACGTGGCCACCAGAGCGCGGTGGCCCGCCGAACCGTGCGATGTCGTGGCGATCAGCCGCTGATGGCCACGAGTTCGCATGGTTCGGCGCGGTCGTCACGGTCCGGCGAGGTACGGGACACTGGGGCAATGCGCTTCCTGCAGCGGCCCTCGCACGACCTCACCTACTCCGACGTCTTCATGGTGCCCAACCACTCGACGGTCGGCTCGCGGCTCGAGGTCGACCTGACCACGCCGGACCGCGTGGGCACGACCATCCCGATCGTCGTCGCCAACATGACCGCGATCTCGGGACGGCGGATGGCCGAGACCACCGCCCGCCGGGGCGGGTTGGCGGTGCTGCCGCAGGACATCCCGGTCGACGTCGTCACCGAGGTCGTCTCCTGGGTGAAGACCCGGCACCCGATCTACGACACCCCGATCACCCTCGCCCCCACCTCCACCGTAGGCGAGGCGCTGTCGCTGCTCACCAAGCGCGCGCACGGGATCGTCGTGGTGGTCGAGGGCGGCTCCCCCGTCGGCGTCGTCACCGATGGCCAGTGCCAGGGCGTCGACCGGTTCACCCAGCTCGCCGAGGTGATGACCCGCGAGCCGCTCACCATCCCCGCCGGCACCGACCTGCCGAAGATCTTCGACGTGCTCTCCGGTGAGCGCGTGAGCGCCGCCCCCGTGGTGGAGGGTGACCGGCTGGTCGGCGTCATCACGAAGAAGGGCGCGCTGCGCTCGGCGATCTACACGCCGGCGGTGAACGCCGAGGGCCACCTGCTCACCTCGGCCGCCGTGGGCATCAACGGCGACGTCGCGGGCAAGGCCGCGGCCTTGCTCGCCGCCGGGGTGGACGTGCTGGTGGTCGACACGGCGCACGGGCACCAGGAGAAGGCGATCGAGGCGGTCCGCGCGGCGCGCTCGGTGGCCGGCTCCGTGCCGGTGGTCGCCGGCAACGTGGTGACGGCGCAGGGCACGCGCGACCTGATCGAGGCCGGCGCCGACGTCGTCAAGGTCGGCGTGGGCCCGGGCGCGATGTGCACCACCCGGATGATGACCGGCGTCGGGCGGCCGCAGTTCTCCGCCGTCGAGGAGTGCGCCGCGGAGGCCCGTTCGCTGGGCAAGCACGTGTGGGCCGACGGCGGCGTGCGGCACCCCCGCGACATCGCCCTGGCGCTGGCCGCGGGCGCGGCGAACGTGATGGTGGGCTCCTGGTTCGCCGGCACGTACGAGTCGGCCGGCGACATCCACGACGACGGCTCGGGCCGGCTCTACAAGGACAGCTTCGGCATGGCGTCGGCGCGGGCTGTCAAGGCGCGGACGGCGACGCAGAGCGGCTTCGAGCGGGCGCGGGCCGGCCTGTTCGAGGAGGGCATCTCGTCGTCCCGGATGTACCTGGACCCGCAGCGCCCCGGCGTGGAGGACCTGATCGACCAGATCGTCGCGGGCGTGCGGTCGTCGTGCACCTACGCGGGCGCGCGGACCGTGGACGAGCTGCACGAGCGGGCGGTGCTGGGGGTGCAGAGCTCGGCCGGCTACGAGGAGGGCCGGCCGCTGCCGACGTCCTGGTGAAGGCGCTCCCGCTCCCAGTCTTCGAGGAGCTGGTCGCCGACGCCCTCGACCAGGTGCCGCCCGAGCTGATGGGGCTGCTGGACAACGTCGTCGTCCTGGTGGAGGACCGCAACGCCGACGAGCCCGAGCTGCTCGGGCTCTACGAGGGGTACGCGCTGACCGAGCGCGGCTGGGACTACGGCGGCTCGCTGCCGGACCGGATCATGATCTACCGCGAGGCGATCTGCGACATCTGCGAGACCGAGGACGAGGTCGTCGAGGAGGTCACGATCACCGTCGTGCACGAGATCGCGCACCACTTCGGCATCGAGGAAGACCGCCTCCACGAGCTCGGCTGGGGTTGACCCCGGCGTCTCGTGCACGAAGCGCCGGGTGGTCGGTGCGGCACCGACCACCCGAGTGCGCAGTCGTTGCCGCCGACACGGGCGGACACGCCGGGCAGACCGACCACAAGTCAGCACTCGGCCGCTCCGAGGGCCCTAGTAGCGTGGGACGACGTGCCCGAGAACAGCGCCGGCCGGTTGCCGATCAAGATGCTGCACGACCGCATCCTGGTGTCGCTGCGCCGGGAGGACGGCGAGCGGCGCTCCACCGGCGGCATCCTCATCCCGGCCACCGCGCAGGTCGCCAAGCGGCTGGTGTGGGGCGAGGCCAAGGGCGTCGGCCCGAGCGTGCGCCAGGTCAAGATCGGCGACCAGGTGCTCTTCTCCCCCGAGGACCAGCACGAGGTCGAGGTGCACGGCGAGGACCTGATCATCCTGCGCGAGCGCGACGTGCACGCCGTCGCCGCCGAGCGCATCGAAGAGAGCACCGGCCTCTACCTCTGACGGGCGCGGCTTGCCACCGGTGCGGTGGCCCGCCATCATGCTCGCATGATCAACAGCGTGCGGCCGCAGGCCCTCGCCGTCGGCGTCTGGGCACTGTTCGTCGCCGCCTCGGCGGTCCTCGCCGCGCAGCCGGGTGACCCGGGGACCGTCCCGGGCGGCTGGCTCGTCGCGCTCGCGGTCCTGGGCGTCCTGGCGGCGGGGAGCAGCCGGGTGGCGTACGCCGTCCTCGTCGCGCTGAACACGGTGCTGCTGGCCACGGCGCTGCTGCTCGCCGTCCCCATCGAGCCGACGATCGGCGCCTTCTACGCGCTGGTCGCCGCAGCACTGGCGGCCCTCGTCGGCATCCCGCTGGTCGCCCGCCGGGGCTCGGTCACCCCGACCGCCTGATCGGCCCCTCCGCGCCCGCGGCTCAGGCGGGTGGATCGGGCTCCGGGGTGCGGGCGTGCTGCTCGATCACCCCGGTCATGTCGGTCAGGAACCGGTGGACGACGGCGAGCTCGGCGTCGGAGTAGCCCTCCATCGCCGCCAGCAGGTCCCGCTGCAGCCCGCCGAAGAATTCCGCCCCGGCGGCCATCGCCTCCGATGACATCTCCAGCGTCACCCGGCGGCGATCGGCGTCGTCCCGCACCCGGCGCAGGTGGCCGGCGCGCTCCAGCCGGTCGACCAGCGCGGTCACCGACGCCGAGCTCAGCTCCACAGCCGCGCCGAGCCGGCCCGCGGTGAGCGCCTCACCGCGGCGGGCGGCGTCCATCACCGCCACCAGCGCCCGGACGTCGGTGCGCCCCAGCCCGTGCAACCCGGCGAACCGCTGCCCGACCGCATCCAGCTCCACGGTCAGCCGGCGGAGGAGCAGCGCCAGCTCCTGCCGCGCGGGATCGACCTCGGCCACCACACCTCCGTTCGCGCGCGGCACGAGACCGCCCTAATCTCTCGATCACCGAGATGATCGACCATCAAGGAAATGCGATGCCGCGCCGCACCCCCGTCCTCCGCTGGATCCTGCCTGCCGTCGTCGCCCTGCTGTGGCTCGGGCTGGCCGGACCCCTCGGCTCGTTCAACGGCAAGCTCGGGGAGGTCTCGGAGAACGACTCCGCCGCCTTCCTCCCCGACAGCGCCGAGTCCACCCGGGTGACCGAGCTGCAGCAGCGGTTCCGCACCGAGCGCACGCTGCCGGTGATCCTGCTCTGGGAGAGCGAGGACGGCGCGCTCGACCCCGCCGCGCTGACCGAGGCGCAGGAGCGGGTCGAGGAGGCGGCCGCCCTCGCCGAGGACGCCGGCGCGCTGGCCGGCGAGCCGTCGCCGCCGATCCCGTCGGAGGACGGCGAAGCGGTGCAGGCGGTGCTGCCGTTCGACCCGGACCTGGGCGACGCGCTGGGGCAGGTCATTGCCGACCTGCGCGATCTGCCGGGCATCGACGGCACCACGGCGTACGTCACCGGCCCGGGCGCGATCTTCTCCGACTTCGCCGAGGGCTTCTCCGGCATCGACGGCCTGCTGCTGCTCGCCGCGTTCGGCGTCGTCCTGCTCATCCTGTTGGTCGTCTACCGCAGCCCGCTGCTGCCGCTGCTGGTCATCGGCACCGCCGGCCTCGCGCTGGTCGTCTCCCTCGCCGTCGCCTACTTCCTGGCCGACCGGGGCTGGATCACGGTCAACGGCCAGAGCCAGGGCATCGCCTCGATCCTGGTCGTCGGCGCGGCCACCGACTACGGCCTGCTGCTGGTCGCCCGCTACCGGGAGGAGCTGCGCCGCGAGCGGTCCCCCGTCGCCGCGATGAAGGTGGCGCTCCGGCAGTCGTGGGAGCCGATCCTCGCCTCCGGCGGGACGGTGATCCTCGGCGTCCTCTGCCTGCTCTTCTCCGACCTCGGCTCCAACCGCGCGCTCGGCCCGATCTCCGCAGTCTGCATCGCCTTCGCCATGCTCGCCGCGCTCACCTTCCTGCCCGCGGTGCTGGTCCTCTTCGGCCGCGCGGCGTTCTGGCCGTTCCGCCCGAAGTACGGCGAGGAGCACGCGCACGGGAAGGGCTGGGAGCGGGTGTCGGCCTCGGTCGGGCGCCGTCCGGGCCGGTACCTGCTCGGCAGCGGCGCCCTCCTAGTGGTCATGGCGCTCTTCCTCCCCACCTTCGACGCCGACGGCATCCCCCTGTCGGAGGCGGTGCGTGGTGGCTCGGAGTCCGGCGCGGGGCAGGAGGCGCTGGCCCGGCACTACGAGGCCGGTGGCGTCAGCCCCGCGGTGGTCATCACCCCCGCCGACGGATGGCAGGACGTCGCCGACGCCGCGTCGCAGGTCGACGGCGTCGCCGGGGTGGCGCCCTTCACCGGTGGGGGCCCGCCCGGAGCGGGGAACGCCGAGCCGGTCGTGGCGGACGGACTGGTCCGCATCGACGCCACGCTGGCCGACGCCCCGGACAGCGAGGCCGCGCAGAGCACCGTGGCCGACCTGCGGGCGGCGGTGCTCGACGTCGACCCCGACGCCCTCGTCGGCGGCTCGACCGCCCAGGACCTGGACACCCAGCAGACCGCCGCCCGCGACCTCGCAGTGATCGTGCCGCTGGTCCTGCTGGTGATCACCGTCGTGCTCGCGATGCTGCTGCGGGCGGTCGTGGCGCCGCTGCTGCTGGTGGGCACGACCGCGCTGAGCACCGCCGCGACCGTCGGCGTCGCCGCGCTGGTCTTCGAGCACCTCTTCGACTTCCCGGGCAGCGATCCGCAGGTGCTGCTCATCGGGTTCGTCTTCCTCGTGGCCTTGGGGATCGACTACAACATCTTCCTCATGACCCGGGCCCGGGAGGAGTCGACTCGGCACGGGGCGCGGGCCGGCGTCCTGCGGTCGCTGGCGGTCACCGGCGGGGTGATCACCAGCGCCGGGCTGGTGCTCGCGGCCACCTTCGGGGCGCTGACCGTGCTGCCGCTGGTCATCCTCATCCAGCTCGGGTTCCTCGTCGGCTTCGGCGTCCTGCTCGACACCTTCGTCGTCCGGACCCTGCTCGTGCCCTCGGCCGTGCACCTGATCGGCGACAAGGTCTGGTGGCCGGGCCGGCTGGCGCAGGGGCCCACCGAGCCGGCCGCGCCCACGGAGGAGCGCGGGCTGGAGCGCAGAAAGGACCCCGCTGCCCCCCACCACTCGCGAGCTCGCGGCGGGACCCTGCAGCGGGGCCGCTGACGTAGCGCGAGGATGGCGTCATGGATCCGTTGCGCGTGGCCGTGCTGGGACCAGGTGGCGTCGGCGGGCTGCTCGCCGCTCTGCTGGCGCGCCAGCGGCACGCCGTCACCTGCCTGGCCCGGCCGGGGACCGCGGCACACCTCGACGAGCACGGCGTGCGGGTGACCAGCGACCGCTTCGGCGAGCTGACGGCGCGGGTGCGCGGCGCCGAGCGGCTGGACGGCCCGGTCGACGTCCTGCTGGTGACGACGAAGGCCACCCAGCTGGAGGAGGCGCTCGGCCGCGTGCCCGCCGACGTGCTGGGCGGCGCCGTCGTGGTGCCGCTGCTCAACGGCGTCGAGCACCTGGCGGCGCTGCGCGAGCGCTACCCGGCGGCGCGGGTGGTCGCCGGCACGATCCGCGTCTTCGCCGACCGCCCGGCGCCCGGCGTGGTGCGGCACGACGGCGAGCTGTGCGCCGTCCAGCTGGCGCCGGGCGCCGAGCCGCTGGCCGACGCGCTGACCGCCGCCGGGGTCGACGTCACGGTTCGACCGGACGAGGCCGGCCTGCTGTGGGACAAGCTCTGCTTCCTCGCCCCCATGGCGCTGCTGACCACCCAGGCCGCGGCCCCTCTCGGCACCGTGCGCGACCAGCACGGCGAGGAGCTCGCCGCGGTCATCGGCGAGGTCGCCGCGGTGGCGCGGGCCGAGGGCGCCGCCTCCGACGCCGCCGCCACCCGCGAGTTCGCCTGGTCGCTGCCCGACGGCATGCGCTCGTCGATGCAGCGCGACGCCGAGGCGGGCAACCCGACCGAGCTGGAGGCCATCGGCGGGGCGGTGCTCCGGGCGGCCGACCGGCACGGCGTCGACGTCCCGGTCACCCGGCGGATCGTCGAGGAGCTCCGCACCCGCGCGCGGTGACGGCCCCGTCCGGAGGCTCGCCGCGAGCCTGCGAGCGGTGCGAGGGACGGGCGGCCCCGTCCGGAGGCTCGCCGCGAGCCTGCGAGCGGTGCGAGGGACGGGCGGCCCCGTCCGGAGGCTCGCCGCGAGCCTGCGAGCGGTGAGGGGGACGGGGTCCTTCTAGAGGTCGCCGGCGCGCACCCGGGCCAGCCACTCGCGGGCGTCGGCGAACGCGGCGTCGGACGACTCCGGCTGCACCGGGCGGTTCTCCCGCCCGTCCGCGCGCGGGTAGGACCCCAGGAAGCGGACGTCCTCGCACACCCGGTGCAGCGCGGCCAGCGCCTCCCCCACGCGCGGGTCGCCCACGTGCCCCTCGCAGTCGAGGGAGAAGGAGTAGACACCCAGCCGCTGCCGGGTGGGCCGCGACTCGATGCGGGTGAGGTTGATGTCGCGGACGGCGAACTCCCGCAGCAGCTCCAGCAGCGCACCGGTGCGGTCGCCCACCACGGCGACCAGCGACGTCTTGTCGTTGCCGGTCGGCGCGGCGGGCGGGGCGGGCGGCTCCACCAGCACGAACCGGGTGACCGCACCGGGGTGGTCGGCGACGTCGGAGACCAGTTGCTCGAGGCCGTAGCGTTCGGCGGCGATCGCCGCGCAGACGGCGGCGTCCACCTCGCCCGCGGCCACCGCCGCGGCCGCCGCGGCCGTGGAGTTGGTCGGCAGCGGCTGGACGCCGGGCAGCAGCTCGGCCAGCCGCCCGCCGGTCTGCGCGAGGGCGTGCGGGTGGCTGGCCACCGACCGGACGGCGGACAGCGCCGTCCCCGGGCGGACGGCGAGGACGAAGGCGACCTCCAGGTACACCTCGCGGGTGATCACCAGCGGCGCGCCGTCGGCCAGCCCGTCCATGGTCGCCGGCACCGACCCCTCGACGGAGTTCTCCAGCGGCACGAGGGCGGCGTCGGCGTCACCCGATCGGACGGCGGCCAGGGCCGCGGCGACGCTCGGGTGGGGGTCCCGACGCCCCTCGGCGGTGGCGATTGCCCTGCTCAGGGCCGCTTCGGCGAAGGTACCCTCGGGCCCCAGATAGGCGAATCGCGTCGGAGACGAACTGGGTGGCATCCCGGGCATCCGACGAGGGTAGTGCGCACGGGACGAGGCGGTCGCCCGGCCCGGACGGGCACCGGGAACCGGCAGCACCGGCCCTCCGGGGCCCCACCGCGGAGGGGAGGGATGCGTGACCGCAGGTCGTGCCCGCGTCGCTCCCGGCGCCCTGCACACCGCCCTCTGGCGACTGCTCGACGCCAGCGACCGGGAGGACCACGCTCCCTTCCTGGCGCGCCTGGACGAGGTCGACGAGGCCTTCGCCGGCAGCCCCGACCCCGCCTGGCGCGCCTGGCGGCACGCGTTCGACGCCCACCGCGCGCTCGTGGACGACGACCCCGCCGGCGCTGAGGTCCGGATCGCGGCGGCCCGCGAACAGCTCGACGAGTGCCCGGTGTCGTCGCAGACGGCCCTGCTCATGGCCTACCTCGCCCACGTCGAGGCGACCGCCGACCACCTCGACTCGGCCCTGCTGCTCGCCGTCGACGCCAGCCTGCTCACCGACGGGCCCGCCGTGCCGCCCTCGCGCGCCCTGCTGCAGGCCCACCGCTGGCTGTCGATGACGCTCTCCGGGCTGGACCTCGAGGAGCTCGCCGTCCACCACGCCGTCCGCGGGCACCAGGTGGCCGCGGAGCTGCCCGACGTCGGTGACCGCGGCCGGCTGCTGCTGCTCACCGCCCGCCAGCACGTCGAGCTCGCCCAGACGATGCGCCGCCGCGGCGACACCGAGCGCGCCGCCGAGCTGGCCACCGAGGCGATCGCCTGCGCGACCGCCGCCCGCGAGCTGGACTGGTCTCCCGAGCAGGCCGACGCCGACCTGCTCGACGTGGTGCAGGCCTGGGCGCTCATGTGCAGCGGCGACCCGGGCGCCGCTCTCGGGCCCCTGCGCCGCGTGCGGCGGGCCCTGCAGCGCGACGGCGGCGGCCTGTGGCTGCGCGGCTACACCGACCTGGCACTCGCCCGCGTGCTGGCCGCCCTCGGGTCCGGCGGACGGGACCCGGCGGCGGGCGAGGAGGCGATCACCCTGCTTGTCGACGCCTCGGGCGCGTTCGCCGCCGTCGGTGACCGACGCCGCTACCGGCAGAGCCTGCTGGAGCTCGGACAGGGCAGCGCCGACCTGGGCCGGCCGGCCGAGGCGCTGCACTGGCTGGAGGCCTACCGCGCCGACACCGGCCGGGCGCACGCCCGCAGCCGCGAGCTGTGGGCGGAGATGTTCGTCCGGCGCAGCCGGCTGCGCGAGGCCGAGCGGCAGGAGGCGGTGCTCCGCCGGCACGCGCTGGAGGACCCGCTGACCGGGCTGGGCAACCGGCGCAGCGCGGAGCGCCGGCTGGGGGCGCTGCGGCTGGGCGAGGAGCCGCTGTCCCTGGCCGTCGTCGACGTCGACCGGTTCAAGGAGGTCAACGACGACACCTCGCACACCCACGGCGACGCCGTGCTGCGCCGGGTCGCCGACCTGCTGCGGGAGCACAGCCGCACCGGCGACGAGGTGTACCGCTGGGCCGGGGACGAGTTCCTCGTCGTGCTGCCGACCGCCACCGAGGCGCAGGCCGTGGTCGTCATGGAGCGGCTGCGGTCGGCCGTCGCCGAGGCCGACTGGCGCGACCTGCAGCTCTCGGGGCCGGTGACGGTCAGCATCGGCGTGGCGACGGCGCCGGCGGTCCCCGACGGGCAGCCGAGCCCGGTCGCCGGCTGGCGAGCGCTCTTCGACACCGCTGACCTCCACCTCTTCTCCGCCAAGCGGCTCGGGCGCAACCGGGTCCGCGCGCACGGGCCGGCCGACGTCACCCCGGCCGATCGCGGGGCGACTGCGTGACGACCCTGCGCGTGTGGGACGGGAGGGACACGACGGACGAGGGACGGCGCGTTCCCCGTGACGTCCTCGACACTGTCGGTGACGACATGCACAGTGCGCTCGTGCCACCGGGAGCCCTGCACCAGCGGGTGACCGCCGCTCTGAGCAACTGGCAGCTCGACGACGCCGAGCAGCTGCTCGCCGGGGTCGAGCGGGACACCTCGCCCTACGTCGCGGCCGCACCGGCCGCCGACGCGCCCGACGGCGCCCCGGCGTCGCTCGGCCGCGCGTGGGCCGACACGCTGCGCGCCGAGCTGCTGGTGCGGCGGCTGCGCGTCGCCGGCTTCACCCTCGTCGGCGACCCCGTCTCCCCCGCCGAGTCCGCCCTCGACCTGCACGCCGGGGTCGCCGGGCTGATCGACGGCGACTGCGCGGACGCCGACCCGCGGTCGGAGTCGGCCTCCCGCGCGGCGCTGGCCATCGCCCTGGTCCGCTCGGCCAAGGCGGCGTTCGACGCCGCCGACGACGACCTCCAGCGGGCCGCCGGGCTCGCCCGCCACGCCCGCATCGAGCTGCTGTCGCGGCGCATCGACGCCGCGATGGACGAGGCCGTGGAGGCCGCGAGCCTCCTCGACCCGGGGTTGGCACCCAGCCCGCTGCTGGTCGACACGCTCGGCACGCTGGCCGGCGTCCTCGCCGACCTGGAGCTGATGCCGCTGGCGCTGGACTACCAGCGACGCGCGGTCGAGGCCGCCCAGGCTGTCGCCGCGAGCGGGGCGGAGGAGACCGATGCCGACGTGCTCGTCGCCGTCGCAGCCACCCGCCTCGGGGAGCTGTGCGCCGAGCTCGGCGAAGGCCTCCTCGACGACGGCGCCCCCGATTCGGCCGCGCCCTACTTCGCGGAGGCCCGTGGGCTCGCCGAGCAGGCACTGGTGCAGCTGCCCCCGGACTCCGCCGGTGTCGTGCCCGCCCAGGTCGTGCACGGGTGGGCGCTGGTGGGCCTGGGCGAGCAGGCCGCCGCGGCCGGGCCGCTGCGCGCCGCGATCCGGCTCTCCGCGGCCGCCGCCGACCGGGACCGCATGGCCTCGGCGCAGCTGGCCCTCGGCCGCGCGCTGCGCCGCCAGGGCGAGGGCCGGGCCGCCGACGAGCACCTGGTCGCCGCCCTCACCCTGGCCACCGAGCACGGCCTGCCGCGGCTGCGCCGGGCCGCCCTGCGGGAGCTCTGCACGCTGCACGCCGACCTCGACGACGCCGGCCGCGCCCTCCCTTACCTGCAGGCCTACCTCGCCGACGAGCTGGACCGGGTCGACGAGCGGCGCACCCGCTGGGTGGAGCTGTTCGGCCGGCGCAAGAGCCTGCTGGAGACCGAGCGGGCCGCCGGGCAGCTGCGCCGGCAGGCCTACGAGGACCCGCTGACCCACCTGCCCAACCGGCGCTACGCCGAGGCGCGGCTGGACGGGCTGCTGGCCGCCGGCGACGTCCCGGCGCTGGCCGTGGTCGACGTCGACAACTTCAAGGCGATCAACGACACCGCCGGGCACCCGGCCGGCGACGCCGTGCTGCGGACCATCGGCGAGCTGCTGGTCGCCGGGGTGCGCGACACCGACGAGGTGTGCCGCTGGGCGGGTGACGAGTTCGTCATCCTCCTGCCCGAGACGACGGCGGAGCAGGGCGAGCGGGCGCTGGAGCGCATCCGCGCCTCGGTCGCCCGGTACCCGTGGACCGACCTCGGCCTCGACCTGCCGGTGACCATCAGCGCCGGCATCGCCTCGGCCACCCGGGGCGACGACCGCAAGACGCTGTTCGCCGCGGCCGACGGGGTGCTGTACGACGCCAAGCGCAGCGGCCGCGACCGCGTGGTGCGGCTCTCCGCGGTCACCCAGACGCGGGCCGCCGACGGCGCGCCCGAGCCGGCCGCCCAGGAGGCCGCGGCCCCGGAGGCCACGACGCCGGACGCGACGACGCCCGGGGAGACGACGCCCGGCGCCGCGCCGCCGGAGCCCGCGGGAGCCACGCCCGCCGACGACGCCGCCCGCGCCGCCGCCGCCGTCCGCGCGGAGGCGGCCGGCTTCGCCGCGCTGCTGGGCGGCGCGCACCCCCCGCTGGCCACCGCACGCCCGGGCGAGCCGCTGCTGGCCCCCGTCGCGCCGGCGCCCCCCGCCGCGGGGGTCGGCCCGGTGGTGGTCCGCGCCGCGGGCCGCACCACCGAGCAGGTGCTCGCCCTGGTCCGCGACGCCCGCCGCGAGACCCCCGACCGGCCCGTGCTGGTCCTGCGCGCGGCCGCCGAGACGCTGGTGGCGTTGGCCACCGAGCACGGGTCCGGCACCACCCTGGACGGCGCCGCGCGGGCCGCGGCCGTCGGCCCGCTGCCGGAACCGGCCGGCCGCACCACCGTGCTGTGCGCCGACGGTGCGGACGCCGCCGTCGCCGCCGAGGCCGCCTTCGCCGCCCGCGTGACCGGCACCGAGGTCCGCCTGATCGAGGACGGGACACTCCCCGAGGGCACCGACTGCCTCGTCGTCGTCGCCGGGGCGGACCCCGGGCTGGCCGCGACGATCGGCGCGCGCACCGACGTACCGGTGGTCGCGGTGCCGACCTCGGCCGCGCACCCCGGTGGGCTCGGCGGGCTGGGCGCGCTCGTCACGATGCTGCACCCGGCCGGGTCCGGGGTGGTCGTCGCCGCGGTCGACGACGGCTGCTCGGCGGGCATCTTCGCCGCGCGCACGGCGCGGAGGGGCGCCAGGAGGGCGTGACCCCGGGCCGGGGGACGGCACCTGGCCGCGGTGTCGTCCGGAGGACGACGATGTCACGGTGATCGGCTGGCTGGACCTCGCGGCCGGGGCCTCGGGCGACATGCTGCTCGGCGCCCTGGTGGACGCCGGCGTGCCCCTGGACGTCCCGGCCGGGGCGGTCGCCGCGCTCCCGGTCGAGCGCGTCCGCCTGGAGACCGAGCAGGTCACCCGGCACGGGCTGGGCGCCACCCGCGTGCACGTGCACGCCCCGCCCTCCGACGTCCACCGCACCTGGGCCGACGTCCGCGCGCTGCTGGGCGGCTCCGCCCTGCCGGCCCCGGTCCGCGACGGCGCGCTGGCGGTGTTCGAGCGGCTCGCCGTCGCCGAGGGGCGGGTGCACCGCGTGCCCGCCGAGGAGGTCCACTTCCACGAGGTCGGGGCGCTGGACGCGCTGGCCGACGTCGTCGGCGTCGTGGCCTGCCTGGAGCACCTGGCGCTCGACCGGCTCACCGCGTCCCCCGTGGCCCTGGGCAGCGGCTCGGCGCGCGGTGCGCACGGCGTGGTGCCGATCCCGGGGCCGGCCGTGCTGGAGCTGCTCACCGGCGTGCCGGTGCACGCCGGCCCGGTGCCGGCGGAGACGTGCACGCCCACGGGGGCAGCGTTGCTCGCCGCCCGGGTGGAGGAGTGGACGACGCTGCCCGCCCTCCGCGTCCAGCGAGTGGGCACCGGCGCCGGCGGGCGCGACCCGGAGCAGCTGCCCAACGTGGTCCGGCTGGTCCTCGGCGAACCGGCCGAGTCGGCACCGTCCGGGCCGGTGGTGCTCGAGGCCAACGTCGACGACCTCGACCCCCGGTTGTGGCCCGGCGTGCTGGAGGCGCTGCTGACCGCCGGCGCCTCGGACGCCTGGCTGACGCCGATCGTGATGAAGAAGGGCCGCCCGGCGCACACGCTGTCGGTGCTCTGCCGCCCCGACGCGGTCGCGGCGGTGCAGGGCGCCGTCTTCGCCAGCACCTCCACGATCGGGCTGCGGGTGGTCCCCGTGGGCAAGGTCGCGCTCGACCGCACGCAGGCGGCCGTCGACGTGCTCGGCGGCCGGGTGGGCGTCAAGATCGCCTCCGCGGGAGGCCGGCGGGTGAACGTCAGCGTCGAGTTCGAGGACGTCGCCGCGCTGGCCCGCGCCCGGGAGCTGCCGGTCAAGGAGGTGCTGCGGGCCGCCACCGCCGCCGCGTCGGCTGCCTACCCGGTCGGCCCACCCGGCGACGCTCCCCCGCCCCGGGGCTGACCTCACCGCCGCCGCAGGCCGGTCGCCGCCACCGGGACGACGGCGAGCACCAGCAGCCCGACGGCCGCCGGCCCGCCCAGCGCCCACACGGCGAAGACCAGCAGCGACGAGAGCTCGACCCCCATGCCGGCGACCGAGGTGATCGTCGCGCGGTGCGGGCCGGTGATCCGGCGCTGCAGCTCGGCCTCGGCGGCGACGAGCACGGTTAGGTACAGGCCGTAGGCCACCGCCAGCACGGTGACCACGAGGAACCCGCCCGCGGCCGCGGCGAGCAGCACCCCGGTTCCCGCCGCCGCGAGCAGCGCGGCCAGCAGCCGGCCCGGGGGCCGCACCAGCCGGCCACCGAGCGCGGCTCCGGACGCCCCGGCGAGGGAGACGACGAGCACCGACCCGGGCACCGCCACCTCCGGCACCCCCCGGTCGGCCACCAGCACCGGGAAGTACTCCTCCATCCCGTCCAGCCCGCCGACCAGCGCGACGGCCACCACGGCCGCGAGCAGCGCGGGGCGGCGCAGCGCGACGCCCGGGCCGGCGGCCGGCTCCTCCTCGGCCCCGGCGCCGGGCGCCGCCGCCTCGGGGAACCGGAGCGCGAGCGCGGCGGCGCCCAGGCAGCCGGCGGCGCTGACCCAGCCGACCAGCGGGAAGCCGCCGGCGGTGTAGAGGGCGGTGGCCGCCAGCGCCGTCGGCACCTGGACCAGCAGCTCGGCAGCGGTCATGGCGGCGTTGACCCGGGCGAAGCACCCCGCGGCGCCGACCTCGGCGAGCCCGTCGTGCACCAGGGCCTCCGCCGCGCCCGACGTGCCTGCGCCGGCGAGGCCCCACAGGACGAAGCCGGCGGCGAACGCGCCGGTCGAGGGAGCTCCCACCCACACGCCGAAGGCCGCGGCCTGCAGCACGCCCGAGAGGGCCAGCACACCGCGGCGGGACCACCGGTCGGCGAGCAGCCCGGCCGGCACCTCGGCCAGCAGGGCGGTGACCGACCAGAGGCCGAACAGAAGGGAGAGCTGGGCGGCGGAGACCCCGGCGTCGAGGAAGAGCAGGGCGTACAGCGGGTACAGCGGCACCCACTCGGAGAGCGCTGCCCAGCCGATGGCCAGGCGGGCGAGCGGCCTGGCCGCGGGAGGCAGCGGGGGCGGTGCGGATCAATGTCGGCGCATGGCCCGCAGGCTAGCCCGGACGCCGCCCCGGCGCACCGGGGTAACAGCGGGGCGGGTGGGCATGACCCCTGCGGGTGGAAGGAACACGCCGGGGACTCAACCGCCGGACACGGCACGCCGTTGCGAGACTGAAGAGACCGGATGCTCCGGTCCCGCCCGCGGAGGGACGCAGGATGACCAGCACGGCCGAGCCCACGCCGGTGCCCGGCGGTCCGGGTGCCCGCGAGGAGGACCTCGAGCGGCCGGTCATGGACACCGACCCCGCGCTCGCGGGCCTGGTGCGCGTCGCCGCCGCCGTCACCGGCACGTCCTGGGCCTCGGTGATCACCATGGACACCCCCGTCATGCACGTGATGGCGGTGCACGGCTTCCGGGGAGCGGCGTGGCCGCGCGAAGGGTCCATCGTGTCGATCGTGCTCGAGCGCGGCCCGGGCGTGCAGACCTGCGACGACCTGAGGGCGGAGCCGCGGTTCGCCCGGAGCCCGTGGGTCGACGGCCGCCGCGCCGGGATGCGCGCCTTCGGCACCGCCCCGGTGGTCGTGGACGGCCGCACGCTGGCCGCGGTCTGCGTCTTCGACCCCGCCCCGCACGCCTTCACCGACGAGGAGCGCGCCCGGCTCGCCGATGTCGCGACCGCGGTGGCCTCCCTGGTGCGCGCCGCCCAGCAGGCCCGTCAGCTCGCCGACCTGGCCGCCGCCAGCCAGCTCGCCCGCGCCGAGACCGCCCGCGCCCACCAGGTGCTGGCCCGGTCCACCGCCTTCAGCCAGGCGCTGCTCGAGGTGCTCCCCGTGGGCGTCGTCGGCGCCGACGCCGAGGGCCGGGTGACCCTGTTCAACGCCGCCAGCCGCCGATGGCACGGCCTGGACGCCGACCCCACCGTCGAGCCGACGGACATCCCCGGCACCTACCGGCTCACCGACGTCGACGGCGCGCCGCTGCCACCGGATCAGGTGCCGCTGCGCCGGGTCTACGCCGAGGGGCGGCTCGACCAGGCCGAGGTGGGCATCGCGGTGCCCGGCGAGCCGTTCCGGCACGTCTCCTGCTCCGGTGTGCAGGTGCACGACGCCGAGGGTGCACTGCTCGGCGCGGTGGTCACGCTCTCCGACGTCACCGAGCAGCGGGCACTGGAGTCGGCGCTGCGCGAGGCCGCGCTGCACGACCCGCTGACCGGCCTGCCCAACCGCAACCTGCTGCTCGACCGGCTCGACCAGACGCTCGCCGCCGCCGAGCGGGCTCGAAGGCCGATGGCGGTGCTCTACTGCGACCTGGACGGGTTCAAACCGGTCAACGACACCGCCGGGCACGCCGCCGGCGACGAGGTGCTGGTCGAGGCGGCCCACCGGCTGGCCGCCGCCATCCGCCCCGGGGACAGCGTGGCCCGGATCGGCGGCGACGAGTTCGTCGTGCTGTGCCCGGAGGCCGGCTCCGAGCAGGCCGCGCAGGTCATCGCCGATCGCATCACCGCCGCCTTCGACCGCCCGCTGCGCCGCCCCAACGGCGCCGAGCACGCCGTGGGCATCAGCATCGGGGTCGCGCTGTGCGGGCCGGGCGAGACGCCCGACTCCGCGCTCGCCGCCTCCGACGCCGCGATGTACCGGGTGAAGGCCGCCCGCCGGGCAGGGCACCCGCACGCGCCGCGGCCGGTGCCGGGATCCGCCGTGTCCACCCCCTGACCCCTCCGCCCGCCCCATCCGGCGGCCGCTACCGTTGGCCGCTGAGAAGGTCGCCTGCCCGAGCTCCGCCCGGCAGTGCCGCGGAGGAGGGCTCGTCGTGATCTGGTCGGTCGTGCTGGCCGCGTTCGTCCTGGTGCTCCCGGTCGAGCTGCCCGACAAGACCCTGTTCGCCAGCCTGGTGCTCGCCACCCGGTTCCCCCCGCTGCCGGTGTTCGTGGGCGTCGCCACCGCGTTCGGCCTGCAGGTGGCGATCGCCGTCACCGCGGGCTCGCTGCTCTCCCTGCTGCCGGAGGCGCTGGTGAGCGGCGTCGTCGCGCTGCTGTTCCTGGTGGGGGCGGTGATCCTCTGGCGCAGCGCGACCGGCGAGGCGGAGGACGCCGGAGCGGCCGCCGACGGCCGCGAGCCGACGTCGTTCCTGCGGGCGGCGGCGATCTCCTTCGGCGTGCTGTTCGCCGCCGAGTGGGGCGACCTCTCCCAGCTGGCGACCGCGGGGCTGGCCGCGCGCTACGAGGCGCCGCTGTCGGTCTTCGTCGGCGCGTGGGCCGCGCTCCTGGTGGTCTCCGGCCTCGCCGTCTTCCTCGGCAAGAAGCTGGCCGACCGGCTGCCGATCGCGCTGATCCGCCGGGTCGCGGCGGGGCTGTTCCTCGTGTTCGCCGTGGTCGCGGTCGTGGAGACGGTCCGGGCGCTCAGCTGACCGGGGGCGCCAGCAGCGCCAGCCGCTCGACGAGCGCCGTCAGCTGGGCATCGAGGTCGGGCCAGCCCACCTCCGGCGCCGCGGACCTCAGCGTGACGACGCCGTGCAGCGCCGTCCACACCAGCGTCGCCTCCTGGTGCGGGTCGCGGCTGCGGGAGCGCCCCGCGGCCATGCACGCCTCGACGCCGCCCACCAGGACGGCGAAGGCCCGTTGCCCGCTGGCGACCCTCCGCGGGCCGAACATCGCCCGGTAGCGGGCCGGCGCGGCCAGCCCGGCCAGCACGTAGGCCCGACACCCGGCGAGCAGCCGGCGCGCGGGGTCGGATTCGGCGTCGACGGCGGCCAGCACCGCCGCGCGCAGCTGCTCGAACCCCTCGTCCAGGACGGCACCCAGCAGCGCCTCGAGGTCGGCGAAGTGACCGTAGACGGCTGGCGCGCTGACCCCCGCCTCCCGGGCCACGGCCCGCAGGCTGACCGCGGCGAGCGACCCCTCTCGCTCCAGCAGCGTCGTCGCGGCGGTCACCAGATCGGCGCGCAGGTCTCGGGGCACGAGCGGCACTTTACAGCTGTAAAGAGGGCGGCTACCGTGCTTTACAGCTGTAAAGCTGGCGCCGAGCGAGGAGACCACCGTGCCGCTGATCCCCGATCTCATTTGGACCGCCCCCGACCGACGTCCGGGCCCGGGCGTCGTCGTCCGCACCGAGCTGCGACTGCGGCGACTGCGCGACGTGCCCGCCTTCGTGCGCACCTCGCTCGCCGTCCACCGGCAGGCCGTCGCCGCCCCGGGCGCCCGGTCGGTACGGCTGCAGGCCGAGCCGCTGGCCCGGCGCTTCCGCACCGTCTCGTGGTGGGACGACGCCGCGGCGGCGCGCGCCTACGCGATCGCCGAGCCGCACCGCTCCGCCATGCGGGACTGGCGCGAGCGCCTGGCGGTCGCCGAGGTCACGCGGGAGCCCGGCGTCGAGGGCGCCGCGCCGGAGGTGGCCACCCGGTGACGCGCGGCCGTGGCGACTAGCCCAGGGTCGGGATCCAGTCCGCCACCGCGCGGCCGATCTCGTGCGGCGAGTCCTCCGGCACGAAGTGGCTGCCCGCGACGGTCACCTCGGTCAGCGCCGGCCAGCTGCGCACTACCTCCCGCTGGCGGCCGACCAGGATCGATCCCGGGTCGGCGTCGATGAACAGCTTCGGGACGTCGCTGCTCGCGAGCCACGCCCCGTACCGCTCGACCCGCTCCACCACGGCCGCGGGCTCGCCTTCGAGCGGGATCGACCGCGGCCACTCCAGGGCCGGCCAGCGGTCCGCGCGCTCGCGGAACGGCGCCCGGTAGACCTCGTGCGCCTCCGGCGTCAGCCCGCGGGCCACCGACGCCGGCAGGATCCGCTCGACGAACACGTTCTTGTCCAGCACCGCCGCCTCGCCGTCCGCGCTCCGCATGAGCTGGAAGATCTTGCGGGCGTCGGCGGGCCAGTCGTCCCAGGTCATCGGCGTGACGATCGCCTCGGTGAAGGCGATGCCGCGGACCCGGTCCTGGTGGCGTTCGGCCCAGTCGAAGCCGAGCCCCGAGCCCCAGTCGTGCAGGACGAGGGTGACGCGGTCGCCGACGAAGACGCGGTCGAGGAACTCCTCCAGGTACGCGGCGTGCGTCTCGAACGAGTACGTGCCGGGGCCCGGGTCGGGGAGCTTGTCCGACTGCCCCATGCCGATGAGGTCGGGGGCGATGCAGCGGCCGAGGTGCTGCACGTGCGGGATGACGTTGCGCCACAGGTAGGACGACGTCGGGTTGCCGTGCAGGAAGACGATCGACTCCCCGGTGCCGACGTCCACGTACGCCATCTCGGCGCCCTTCACGGAGATCCGGGTGCGCGGGAACGGGTCGTCGGGTGAGATCTCGTCAGCCATGCGGCGATCCTCACCCCGCGGCGGCGGGACCACCTCCGGAACCACCGGACCTGGCCGCCGCCGCGCGCGCGGCGGCCTCGATGCGACCCCGGTAGGTGGCCCACTCCTCCGCGGTGCGCTCGGGCAGGTTGGCGTTGCCCGCGCTCAGCCCTGCCGCGCCGTCCAGCGTCTCGCGGAGGATGTCGGCGTGGCCGGCATGCCGGGCGACCTCGGCCGCCACGTGGACCAGGAGGGTGTGCAGCGTGGGGCGCCGTCTCTCCTCCGGCCACCAGGGAACCTCCCCCACGGCGTCGAGCGGTAGCGCGTCGATCGTCGCGTCCGCGTGCGCGGCCGAGAACCGGTAGAGCTCGATGATCTCCGCACGGGACTCCTCGGCGGTGGCCCACATGTCGGCGTCGTCCTCCCCGTCGCCGTCCCACGGGTAGGCCCGGCCGCTCGGCCGGCCGAGCACCTCGCCGAAGTAGCCCAGCTGCACGTACGCGACGTGCTTGAGCAGGCCGAGCAGGTTGGTGCCGGTCGGCGTCAGCGGCCGGCGGACGGCGTACTCGTCGAGCCCGTCCAGCTTGGCGAGGAGGTCGTCGCACCCTTGCCGCAGGTAGGTGTGCAGGACGGTCTTCTGGTCCGGGTCGGTCGTCTCCATGCCGGCACCCTGCCGCAGCAGGGTGACGAATCGGACCGCTACGACCGGCTCTGCATGCTCCCGTCGCCCGGCCGGGCGACGAGCACCCGGAACAGGTTGTGCAGCCGGTAGCCGTCCTCACCCGTGCGGTAGGGCTCCAGGTGCTCGAGCACGGTGTCGCGCACGACGTCCGGCCCGGCCTGCCGCGTGGCGGCGCGGCCCAGCGGGGTCGCCAGGAGCGGGACGAGCAGCTCGTCGGCGTCGGCGTAGTCGAAGGGCACGAGCACCTCGTGCAGCTGCTCGACCACCAGCCCGGCCCGCTCCGCCATCGCCCGCAGCCGGGCCGGCTCGCTCACCGCCGGCGTCCGCGCCGGGCGGCCGGGCGCCAGGGCCTGCTGCAGCACGCGCAGCTCGCACTCCCGGTCCCGCCCCCACACCGTCGCGGCGACGACGCCGCCGACGCGCCCGGCCCGGCGCAGCACCGCGACCGGGTCGGCGACGTGCATCAGCAGCTGCACGGCGGCCACCACGTCGAACGGCCCGGGCGGCGGGTCCTGCGCGTGCCGCACCAGGAAGGTCCCGCCGGGCACCTCCGCCGCGGCCTGCGCGACGGCATCCGCGTCGAGGTCGACGCCGGTCACCCGGGCGCCGCGGTCGGCCGCCGCCCGCGCGAACAGCCCGGTGCCGCAGCCCAGGTCGAGCACGCGGGTGCCGCGGCCCACGCCGGTGGCGTCGAGGACGGCCTCGTGCAACGGCGCGCCCCAGCCGCGCGGTTCCTCGCTCACCGGGTCGACCCTAGGCGGCGCCCCGTCCTCGGGAGGCCGGCCCCGGCCGCGAGGCCCGGCAACCGCGCCGAGTGCGACGAACTCGTGGTCATCAGCGCCTGATGGCCACGAGTTCGTGACACTCGACGGGTCGTGGCCACCACGTCGTCCATGAACGGGCTTGACCCTGACGCGACGTCAGGCTGTTGCCTGCAACGTGTCAGGAGAAGGGAGGACCCGATGAACGTGGGTGAGGTCGCGGCGCTGGCCGGCGTCACGGTGCGCACGTTGCACCACTACGACCGGATCGGCCTGCTGTCGCCGTCGGGACGGACGTCGGCCGGCTACCGGCAGTACGCGCCGGCCGATCTGGAGCGGCTGCACCAGGTGCTGCTCTACCGCGAGCTCGGGTTCCCCCTCGAGGAGGTCGCGACGCTGCTCGACGACCCGTCCGCCGATCCCGTGGAGCACCTGCGCCGGCAGCACCGGCTGCTGCGGGACCGGCTGGAACGGACGTCGGCGATGGTCGCGGCCGTCGAGAAGGAGATGGAGGCACGTGCCATGGGGATCTCGTTGACCCCGGAGGAGCGGTTCGAGGTGTTCGGCGACTGGCTGCCGGAGGAGTACGCCGCCGAGGCCGAGGAGAAGTGGGGCGACACCGAGGCGTGGGCGCAGTCGCAGCAGCGGACGCGCGCCATGACCAAGGACGACTGGCTGCGGGTGAAGGCGGAGTCCGACGACGTCGAGCGCCGGTTCGCCGAGGCGCTCACCGCCGGCGTGCCCGCGGACTCGGAGCGGGCGATGGACCTCGCCGAGGAGCACCGGCAGCAGATCAGCCGGAACTTCTACGACTGCCCGCCGGAGATGCACGCCGGGATCGGCCGGATGTACGTGGAGGACGAGCGGTTCACCGCGTACTACGAGCGGATCGCGCCCGGCCTGGCGCAGTACGTGAGCGCCGCCGTCCAGGCGAATGCCGCGCGCCAAGGCTGAGCAGGCATGTGCGCCGGCGCCCGGTTTCCCGCACCGGAACCGGGCACCGGCGCACACACCCGGGGGTCACCCGCGGGTGACCAGCCCCTCGGAGACCATCCAGTCCAGCGCGACGTCGGCGGGCTCCTCCCCGTCGACGTCGACCCGCGCGTTGAGCACCTGCAGCACCTCGTCGGTCAGCAGCGGGGTGATCCGGCCGAAGATGTCGGCCAGCTCGGGGTGCTCCTCGAGGGTCTCGGTCAGCACGACCGGGGAGATGTTGTAGGCCGGGAAGAACTGCCGGTCGTCCTCGAGCACGGTGAGGTCCAGGGCGGGGATGCGGCCGTCGGTGGTGAACACCTCGCCGAAGTTGCACAGCCCGTCGTCGGTGGCCTCGTACACCGCCCCGGTGTCCAGGATGCGGATGTTGTCCCGCGGCACGCCCTGCGGGTCCCCGAGCGGGATGCCGTAGGTCTCCAGCATCGGGGCCAGGCCGTCGTTGCGGCTGGCGAACTCCGACTCCACGCAGAACGTCCGCTCCTCGACCGGGAGCTCGGCGATCCCGGAGAGGGTGGAGATGCCGCCCAGCTCGGGCACCGCCTCGCTGCGGACGGCGAAGGCGTAGGTGTTGTTCGCCTCGGCCGGCGGCAGCCACGTCAGGCCGTTGGCCGCGTCGGCGTCCCGCACCGCCGCCCACTGCTCCTGCGGGTCGGGGATCGGCTCCGCCTCGCCGAGGTAGGAGAGCCAGGCCGTGCCGGTGTACTCCCACTCCATGTCGATGTCGCCGTCGACCATGCCCTGTCGGGCGGGGACGGAGCCGGGGATGTTGGTCCGGTCCACGACCTCGAAGCCGGCGACCTGCAGCGCGATCACCGCGATCTTGCCGAGGATCAGCTGCTCGGTGAAGTTCTTGGCGCCCACGACGATCTCGGCGCCCTCGGCGCCGTCGATCGGTTCGATGCTGCCGGGTGCCGACGGCGGGGTGTACTGCGTGGCCGCCTGGAGACCGCAGCCGCTGGTCGCCAGGCAGCCCGCGACGACCAGTGCGACGAGTCCGGCGGGCGGGCGCGGGCGCATCAGAGTCCCTTCGGCCGGGCGACGTGCTCCACGACACGGCCCAGCCAGTCGATGGCCAGTGCCAGCAGGGCGACCAGCACCGCCCCGCTGATCAGCAGGGCGTCGAGCGACAGGTTGATCCCGGTCGTGATCAGCAGCCCCAGCCCGCCGCCGTTGATGAAGGTCGCCAGCGTCGCGGTGCCGACGAGGAGCACGAGCGCGGTCCGCACGCCGGCCAGCAGCACCGGCACGGCCAGCGGGAGCTCCACGCGGAGCAGCACCGCCAGGGCGCTCATCCCCATGCCCCGGCCGGCCTCCACCAGCCGGGCGTCGACGCCCTGGATGCCGACCATGGTGTTGCGCAGGACGGGCAGCGCCGCGTAGACCACCAGCCCGATCACCGCCGTCCGGAAGCCGAAGCCGCCCCAGGCGGCCAGCAGGACCAGCAGGCCGATGGCGGGGGCCGCCTGCCCGGTGTTGGCCACGCCGATGATCAGCGGGCTGAACCGCCGCATCCCGCCCCGGGTGAGCGCCACGCCGAGCGGGATCGCGATGACCAGCACGATGACCGCGGAGGCCGCGGTGAGCTGGAGGTGCTGCACGATGGTCCGGGACAGCGCGTCCCAGCCCAGCTGGCGGGACTCGGTCTCGCTGAGGTCGGCGGTCAGCCGCCAGACGACGAAGGCCAGCACCGCGACCGCGAGCATGACCGGCTGCCACAGCAGGGCCCGCCAGCCGCCGGCGTCGGCCCTCGCCGAGCGCTCGTCGGCCGCCTGGGTCGCGGGCTCGGGGGCGGTCGGGTCGGGCGTCCCGTCCGGGCGGAGCCCGGTGGAGGCGGTCACCGGTTCGCCCCACTCCGGGTGCGCTGGATGGCCGCCATCACGGCCTCGACGGCCATCACGCCGGCCAGCGCGTCCCGGCGCCCGGTGACGACGACGCCGCCCTGGCTGGCCGCCAGCATCGCGTCCAGCGCGTCGTTGAGGGTCGAGCGGAGCCCGACCACGGGGAGCCGCTCGTCGACGGTGCCCGGCACGGTCCTGGTCCGCTCGAGCTCGGCCAGCGTGGGCCAGCTGAGCGGCCGCCCCCGCTGGTCGAGCACCACCACGTAGTCGTCGCCGGCCGCCCGCGCCGCCGCCACCGCGGTCGCGGAGTCCGAGCCGACGGTCGCCGTCGTCGGCCGCTCGAGCTCCACGTCGCCCACCCTGGTCAGGGTGAGCTGCTTCAAGGTGGCGCCGGCGCCGACGAAGTCGGCGACGTACTCCTCGGCCGGCTCGGCCAGGATCCGCTCGGGGGTGTCGTACTGCACCACCCGGGCGCCGACGTCGAAGACGACGATCTTGTCGCCGAGCTTCACCGCCTCGTCGAAGTCGTGGGTGACGAAGACGATCGTCTTGCCCAGCTCCTCCTGGATGCGGATCAGCTCGTCCTGCAGGCGCTGCCGGGTGATGGGGTCGACGGCGCCGAACGGCTCGTCCATCAGCAGCACCGGCGGGTCCGCGGCCAGAGCGCGGGCGACTCCCACCCGCTGCTGCTGGCCACCGGAGAGCTCGCGCGGGTAACGGTCGCGGTACTGGTCGGGGTCCAGGCCCACCAGGTCGAGCAGCTCGTCGACCCGCGCGGTGACCCGGGCGTCGTCCCACTTGAGCATCTTCGGGACCAGGCCGATGTTGGTCGCCACCGTCATGTGCGGGAACAGCCCACCGGCCTGGATGACATAGCCGATCCGCCGGCGCAGCTGGTCGGGCTGCTGGTCGGTGACGTCCTCGTCACCGAGGTGGATGCGCCCGCCGGTCGGCTCGATCAGCCGGTTGATCATCTTGAGCAGCGTGGTCTTCCCGCAGCCGGACGGGCCGACGAACATGACCGTCTCCCCGGCGGCGATCTCCAGGGTCACGTCGTCGACGGCGGGGACCTCCTGACCGGGATAGCGCTTGGTCACGCCCTCCAGCCGGATCGGCACACCACTGATGTGCCGGTCGCTGCCGGACCCGGCAGCGGACGTCGGAGCGGGCAGGGTCTCAGACACGGATCCCCCTGGGGGTGGTCAGCCGGCCGGCCAGCACCAGCAGCAGGTCGAGGACGAGCGCCAGCAGGACGATCGCGATCGTCCCGGTGAGCGTGGAGTTGAGGGCGTTGGCCCCGCCGAGCCGGGACAGCCCGGAGAAGATGAAGCCGCCGAGCCCGGGCCCCAGCACGTAGGCGGCGATCGCGGCGATGCCCATGACCATCTGGGTGGACACCCGGATGCCCGCGAGGATGACCGGCCAGGCCAGCGGCAGCTCGACCCGCAGCAGGGTGCGGACCCGACTCATCCCGATGCCGCGGGCCGACTCGACCAGCGACCGGTCGACCCCGGCCAGCCCCACGACCGCGTTGCGCAGCACCGGCAGCGCCGCGTAGAAGGTGATCGCGATGACCGCGGGCGTGATGCCGAACCCGAACGGCGCCAGCAGGATCCCCAGCAGCGCGAACGAGGGGATGGTCAGGCCCACGGCGGAGAACCCGTTGGCAGCCGACGTCGCGGTCGGGTTCCGGTAGACCAGCACCGCCAGCGCGACGGCGATCAGCGAGCCGAGGAGCACGCACTGGACCACCAGGCTGACGTGCTGGAAGGCCTGGAAGGCGATGAGATCGGCACGCTCGGTCACGTACTCCCACATCGCGGCAACGCCTTCCCCGCCCGACGTCGTCATCGGGCTCGTCGTCGTTCCTCGTCTGCGCACCGCGACCTGCACCGGCGCGCGGCAGTTCCCATGACGGTAGCGGCTGCCGCTCCCCGGGCGCCCGGTCAGGTCGGCGTCACCCCGTCCGGCGGCGCCGTGCCGCGCCCCGGGACCCGGCGCGCGCCCGAGCCGCGGCACCGGTCATCCTGGGCGGGATGAGGGCCGTATGGGTGTGGCTGCACCGCCCGGCGGCGCAGCGAGGGGTGCGGGCAGCGGTCGCTGCGGGGCTGGCCTGGCAGGTGGCGGTGATGCTGCCGCCGCTGCTGTCGGAGTACGCCTACTACGCCCCGCTCGGCGCGGTGATCGCCGTCCACCCGACGATCGCCGACTCGGCGAGCGCGGCGTGGCGCAGCGTCCTCGCGATGCTCATGGGCTTCGCCCTGGCCTACGCCGTGTACGAGCTGACCCGGACCGTCCCGGACGCCCTGACGATCGCGCTGATCGTCGCCCTGGCCATCGGGGTCGAGCAGTGGCGTCGCCTCCTGCGGGACCAGGCCGCCTGGGTCAGCTTCGCCGCGGTCCTGATGATCACCGTCGGGGCCGGTCAGCCCGGGCCCTACGTCCTGCGGTACGCCGGCCTGACGCTGGTCGGCGCCGCCATCGGCGTCCTGGTCACCGCCGTGCTCTTCCCACCCCTGCAGCTCACCCAGGCCGTCGACCGGATCGCCGCCACCCGCGCCGTCCTCGCCGAGCACCTCTCCGACATGGCCGGGACGTTGCGCGAGGGGCAGGTCCCCGATCCGGGCGAATGGACCGAGCGCAACCGCCGGCTGGACGGCGCGCTGGACCGCATGCGCGCCGCCGAGCGCCAGGTCGACCGGGCCCGCCTCGCCAACCCCCGGGCCCGCCGCTGGAAGGGGCGGGCCGAGAGCATCCGCGCCGAGTCCCGTGCGGTCGACCGCGTCGCGGTGCTCGTCGACGACCTCACCTCGCTGGTCGTCGAGTTCCACCCGCACCGGCGCGGCATCGACCACGCCGACGCCGGGACCGGCTGGGTGCTCGCCGAGGCCCTGGACGGGCTCGCCGACGTGCTCCGCGCCGGCGAGGGGACGGCGCCCGGTGAGCGCGACGCCCGGCTGGCCCGCGCCGTCGGCGCGCTGCACCGGCTGGTGGGCCTCGTCCGGAGCAGCACGGTCTCCGACGACGAGGGCTTCTTCGCCCTCGGCGCGGTCGCCGTCGGGGTCCGCCGCAGCCTCTCGGCGCTCGGCGCGCAGGACGGCCTGCGCGCCGCGGCGTGAGCCTCAGACGCGGACGAGGAGCTCGCCGTGCAGCATGCCCAGCCAGCCGTCGTCCGCGCCGGCCCAGCGCAGCCACGCGTCGGCGATCCGCTGCAGCTCCTCGGGCGTCGCCAGCCCGTAGGCCAGCGCCTGCTCGGCGAAGGACGACGCCGTCGCCCGCCCCGCCCACGAGGTGCCCCACCACTCCCGCTCGGCCGGGGTCGCGAAGCACCACGCCGACGCAGACACCGTGAGGTCCCGCAGCCCGGCGGCGTGCGCCCAGCCCACCAGCCGGCGCCCGGCGTCGGGCTCGGCTCCGTTGCGCCGGGCGACCTGCTGGTAGAGCGCCAGCCAGCGGTCCAGCCCGTCGTCGGCGGGGAACCAGGTGGTGGCGGCGTAGTCGACGTCGCGCACGGCGATCAGCCCATCCGGCCGGCAGACCCGCGCCATCTCCCGCAGCGCGGCCACCGGGTCGGTGAGGTGCTGGAGCACCTGGTGGGCGTGGACGACGTCGAACGAGGCGTCGGGCAGGTCGAGGGAGTAGACGTCGCCGACGGCGAAGATCACCGCCACGCCGGCGCGGGCGGCGAACGCCTGCGCCTCGTCGAGCGGCTCCGGTGAGACGTCGAGCCCCAGGACGCGGCCGGGCGCCACCCGCGCGGCGAGGTCGACCGTGATCGTCCCCGGGCCGCAACCGACGTCGAGCAGGTCGAGGCCCCGGCGCAGCGCCGGCAGCAGGTAGCCCGCCGAGTTCTCCGCCGTCCGCCAGCGGTGGGACTGCAGCACCGGCTCGGCGTGCCCGTGCGTGTAGGTGTCCACGCCCGCATCGTGCACCCGGGTCCCACCCCGCGAAACAGCGTTCCCATTGCACGAGACGGCGCCCGCTGCGGGGGTGCTCCCCGCGCTCCCTGGGTCGTGCAGCACCCCCGGACCACGCGCAGGACCCCCCGAGCGCGTCCCCGCCGGATCAGCCCTCGGCGAGCACCTGCAGGGCCACCGGCACCGCCCGCTCGCGGTCGGCCGCCACCAGACCGATGCGGGTGCGGCGGTCGAGCAGGTCGGCCACCGTCCGCGCGCCCTCGTGGCGGACGGCGAAGCGCAGCTCCCCCACCGTCTCCGGTCGCCCGGCCACCACCAGCGCCGGCCCGAGCGCCTCGACCGCCGGCGCCTCGGTGCCGTACCGGGCGACCAGTCGGGCCGGGGCGGCCACCCGGTCCAGGGCCACCCGCGGCGCCGCTCCGACCAGCGGCAGTCGGTCCGTGACCGAGCGGGTCGCGCCCCGCTCCAGGCGGCTGACCACGGCGTCGACGGTCTCCTGCGCCATCGCCCGGTAGGTGGTCAGCTTCCCGCCGACCACGGAGAGGACCGGTCCGTCCCAGGCGAGCAGGTGCTTCCGGGAGAGGTCGGCGGTGCTGTCCCCCGGCCCGGTGCCGGCGGATTCGGGCAGCACCAGCGGCCGGTAACCGGAGTAGGCGCCCACCAGGTCCGCAGCCGTCAGCGGCTCGGCGAGCACCTGGTTCACCGTGTCCAGCAGCAGCCGCACCTCGGCGTCGGAGGGCACCGCGTCGTCGTCGGGCACCGGGCCCTCCACCGGCTCGTCGGTGAGCCCGAGGTACACCAGCCCGTCGGGCTGCGGCAGCGCGAAGACGTACCGCGACCGGGACCCCGGCAGCGGCACGGTCAGCGCCGCCGCCGGCGAGCTCAGCCGCACGCCCGGCACCACCAGGTGCGAACCACGCGAGGGCACGAGCCGGAGCCGCGGCGCCAGGCGCTGCGCCCACACCCCGGCCGCGTTGACCACCGCGCCGGCCCGCACGGTCAGCGACCCCTCGTCGGTGGTGACGTGCACATCGGCGCCGTCGACGGCGGTGACCGTGGCGCCGGTGAGGACGCGGGCCCCGTGCGCGGCCGCCGTCCGGGCCAGGGCGACGACGAGGCGCGCGTCGTCGGTCAGCTGCCCGTCCCAGAAGACGACGCCACCGCCCCCGGCCCGCACCCCGGGCACCAGCCGGCCGACGTCGGCGGCGTCCACGCGCCGGGTCGGGGGCAGCGAGCCCCGGCCGCCGGGCACCGAGAAGCGCACCGCGTCACCGAGCCGCCCGCCGAGCCCGGCGAGGGCGGTGACGTCGCGGCCGGCCGCGTCGGGCACGAGAAACGGCAGCGGACGCACCAGGTGCGGCGCCGTCGCGCGCATGAGGACGGCGCGCTCGCGGGCGCTCTCCCGCGCCAGCCCGATCTCCCCGTGCGCCAGGTAGCGCAGGCCGCCGTGCACGAGCTTCGACGACCACCGGCTGGTGCCCGCCGCCAGGTCGACGCGCTCGCACAGGAGCACCGAGAGCCCGCGCGACGCAGCGTCCAGCGCCACCCCGGCGCCGGTCACACCCCCGCCGACCACCACCAGGTCGACGGTCGCGCCGGCCACCTCCGCGAGGTCCCGGGCCCGCCGAGCGGGTGACAGGGAGCCGATCACCTGGCTGTCCAGCGCTGCGGCACCGGCAGACTGTAGCCGTGCCCGAGCAGCCGGAACTGACGATCCAGGGCTGGGGCCCGCGCCCCGCCCCCCAGGGCGACGAGAGCCCCGATGGCGCCCTGACCAAGGCCGCGCGCCGCCACCTCACCCGCGAGCTGGGCTGGGAGCCGCGGTCCACGCCGCCCGTGCCGGTGGCGCAGATCCGGCTGGCGCCCTGCCGGCTCCCCGAGGAGGACCGCGCGGCGCTGGCCGGCCTGCTCGGCGAGGAGCACGTGCGCACCGACCGGGAGTCGCGGCTGCGGCGGGCCGGCGGCAAGAGCTACCTCGACCTGCTGCGCCGGCGGGAGGGCGACGCCTCCGACGCGCCCGACGCCGTGGTGCTGCCCGGCACCACCGAGGAGACCGCCGCGCTGCTCGCGCTCTGCAGCGAGCGCGGCATCGTCGTGGTGCCGTTCGGCGGCGGGACCAGCGTCGTCGGCGGGCTGGCCGGCGTCGACCCCGACGACCGGCCCGCCATCGCCGTCGACCTGTCGCGCATGTCGTCGGTGCAGGCGCTGGACGTGCCCTCCTCGCTGGTCACCGTGGGCCCGGGCATGCGCGGGCCCGCCCTCGAGCAGGCGCTGGCCCAGCAGGGCCTCACCTTCGGCCACCTGCCGCAGAGCTGGGAGTTCGCCACGCTCGGCGGCTACGCCGCGACCCGGTCGGCCGGGCAGTCCTCGACCGGGGTCGGCCGGTTCGACGACCTGGTCGCCGGCCTCACGCTGGCCACGCCGTCCGGGGTGCTGGAGCTGGGCTCCCCGCCCGCCTCGGCCGCCGGCCCGGACCTGCTCGGCCTCGCGCTGGGCTCGGAAGGGACCCTCGGCGTCATCACCGAGCTGACGCTG
Organism: Blastococcus sp. SYSU DS0616; assembly: GCF_054051015.1. NCBI lineage: Bacteria > Bacillati > Actinomycetota > Actinomycetes > Geodermatophilales > Geodermatophilaceae > Blastococcus > Blastococcus sp. SYSU DS0616. The sequence goes on along the minus strand of NZ_JBJHAJ010000035.1, from coordinate 6,051 downwards.
CGGGTGCGCCCCAAGCCGTCGGCCAGCGCCTACGAGGGCTGGTCGTTCCGCACCTGGCCGGCGGGGCTCGCCGCCCTCCAGCTGCTCGCCCGGCACGACCTGCTGCCCGACGTCGTCCGGCTCTCCGACGCCGACGAGACCCGCGCCAACCTGCTCATGGCCGCCGGCGCCGGGGCGAAGGCGCTGCGCGGCAGCCTGCGGGCCCGGGGGCGCGGCGAGGGCTGCATGCTCGTCGTGGGCTGGGAGGGGGTGCCCGACCTGGTGCGCGCCCGGATGCGGGCCGCCGCCTCGCTGCTGCGCGACGGCGGCGCCGTGCGGCTCGGCCGCCGGGTGGGCGACTCCTGGCGCCGGCACCGGTTCGAGGGGCCGTACCTGCGCGACCGGCTGATGGACGGCGGCCTGCTGGTGGAGACCCTGGAGACGGCGGCCACCTGGACGGCGCTGCCCACCGTGTACGACGCCACCCGCCGCGCGCTGCAGGGCTCGCTGACCCGCGGCGGGCACCGGCCGCTGGTGCTGGCGCACGTCTCGCACGGCTACGCCACCGGCGCGTCGCTCTACCTGACCGTGATCGCCGACCGCGACGACGCGCTGCCCATCCAGCAGTGGCTCACCGCCAAGCGGGCGGCGACCGACGCGCTGCTGGCCGCGGGCGGCACGCTCACCCACCACCACGCCGTCGGCGCCGACCACCGCCCGTGGCTGGAGCGCGAGATCGGGCCGCTGGGCGTGGAGGTGCTGCGGGCGGTCAAGCAGCGGCTCGACCCGCGCGGCATCTGCAACCCCGGCGTCCTGCTCCCCGACTGAACGGGCGAGATCTGCACACTGACCCCCATCAGCGGCCTGATGAGGGCCAGTGTGCAGATCTCGCCCGGTGGTTCAGGCGGTCGTGGCGATCCCGCCGTCGACGGGGATGACCGCGCCGGTGACGTAGGCGCCGGCCCGCGACGAGAGGTAGACGACGACGCCCGCCATGTCGTCGGGACGCCCGATGCGGCCCAGCGGCGACTTCGCGGCGATCTCGGCCCCGAAGGCGTCCAGCGTGGCGGCCATCATCTTCGACTCGAACGGCCCCGGCGCCACGGCGTTGACGGTGATGCCCTTGGGCCCGAGCTCCTTGGCGAGCACCCGGGTGAGGTGGTGCAGCCCGGCCTTGCTCGCGGCGTAGGAGTAGGTCGGCATCGGGTTGACGTGCAGGCCGTCGATGCTGCCGACGTTGACGATGCGCGCCGGGTCGCCCTCGGCGGCCGCGGCCTCGAGCTTCGGCAGGAAGGCGCGGGTGAGGAAGAACGGCGACTTGAGGTTCAGGTCGAGCAGCTTGTCCCACGCCGACTCGGGGAAGGTCTCCAGCGGCTCGCCCCAGGTGGCGCCGGCGTTGTTCACCAGGATGTGCACCCGCTCCTCGGAACGGCCCACCTCCTCGGCCAGCCGCACGCACTCCGCCTCCGTGGAGAGGTCGGCGGGGATCGAGACGGCGGTGCCGAACTCGGCGAGCTCCGCGACGGCGGCGTCGCCGGCCTCGGCCTTGCGGGAGCTGAGGTAGACCTTCGCCCCCGCCTGCAGCAGCCCCCGGGCCATCATCAGGCCGATGCCGCGGGTGCCACCGGTGACCACAGCCACCTTGCCGGTCAGGTCGAACAGGTCCACGGGTACCTCCGGTTCGGCGTCGCGGCGCCGTCGTCGGCACCACCTCCGGCACCCTAACGAGGGCCGCAGCGGGCGGCGCCGGAGCCAGGTGTGCCAGCCTGGCTCCCATGATCGGATCCGCCGCGACCCCGGGCGCCACGAGCGAGGTCGGCCCGCTGCGCACGGTGATGCTGCACCGGCCCGGCCCCGAGCTCCGCCGGCTGACGCCGCGCAACAACGACCAGCTGCTCTTCGACGGCGTCCCGTGGGTGGCCCGGGCGCAGGAGGAGCACGACGCGTTCGCCCAGGCGCTCACCGACCGCGGCGTCGAGGTGCTGCACCTGGCGACGCTGCTGGCCGAGGTCCTCGCCTTCCCGGCCGCCCGGGCCGAGCTGATCGGCGCCGCCGTCGACGACCCGCGGCTGGGCGCGACCCTGCAGCGCGACGCCACGCGGCACCTGGCCTGGCTCTCCCCCGAGGACATGGCGACGGCGCTGATCGCGGGCCTGGCGCACGACGAGCTGCGCGGCCACGGGCTGGCCTACCAGCTCATGGACCGCTCGGACTTCGTCGTCCCCCCGCTGCCCAACCTGCTGTTCACCCGGGACTCCTCGGTGTGGATCGGCGACGAGGTGGCGGTGACCTCGCTGGCGATGCCGGCGCGGCACCGGGAGAGCACGATCACGGAAGCCATCTACACCCACCACCCGCGCTTCGCCGGGTCCGAGCAGCTGTACGGGCCCGGCCTGGAGCACCTGGAGGGCGGTGACGTGCTGCTGCTGGCCGAGGGCGTCGTCGCCGTGGGGGTGGGCGAGCGGACGACACCGGGCGGCGCGGAGCGGCTGGCGCGGCGGCTGTTCGCCCGCGGCCTGGCGCACACGGTGCTCGTCGTCCCGATCGCCCAGGAGCGGGCGACCATGCACCTGGACACCATCGCCACGATGGTCGACGTCGACGCGATGGTCATGTATCCCGCGGTCGCCGACTCGCTGGTCGCCTGGACCGTGAAGGCTCCGTACGGGATCGCCGACGACGCCGACACCACCGACCTCGCCGTCACCGGCCCCCAGCCGTTCCTCACCGCGGCCGCGTCCGCGATGGGCATCGACAAGCTGCGGGTGATCGACACCGGGCTGGACCCGGTCACCGCCGAGCGCGAGCAGTGGGACGACGGCAACAACACCCTGGCCCTGGCCCCGCGCCTGACGGTCGCCTACGAGCGCAACACCGTCACCAACGCCGCACTCGAGGCCGCCGGCATCGAGGTGGTGCGGATCGCCGGCTCGGAGCTCGGCAGCGGCCGGGGCGGCCCGCGCTGCATGTCCTGCCCCGTCTCCCGCGCCCCGCTCTGACGCCGGGCGCACGACACCGGGGACGGCGGCGCGGCGCTCCGACCGGGGGACTCTCCGCACCGGAGCCCCCACCAGCGTGATCGCGACCACTACGCTGCCAACTTCCCGCGCCGGGCCCGGCGCTCGGCGAAGGGATGCCTGGTGGCACGCACGGAGACGGCACGGCGGACCGGCCGGATCGCGGGGATCGGCGGAGGGCTCGTCGGCTACCTGGTATTCGTCGAGTTCACCAGCGGCGTGCTGCAGGGCTACTACGTCCCGCTGCTCACCGACATCGCGCGTTACCTCGGGGTCAACGACGCCGACGTCAACTGGCTCGAGGCGGCCCAGCTCATGCTCTCGGCCATCGCGGTGCCGGTGCTGGCCAAGCTCGGCGACCTCTACGGCCACCGCCGGGTGCTGCTGTGGTCCGCCGTGGTGGTCGCGCTGTCCACCGTCGTGCTCGCCTTCGCCCAGAGCTTTCCGCTGTTCCTCGTCGCCTGGGCGCTGCAGGGCATGTACGTGGTCTGGCTGCCGCTGCAGGTGGCGCTGATCTGGGACCGGTCGCGCCGGACGCCCGGGGCCGCGAGCCAGACCCGGCGGGCGACCGGGCTGATCGTGGCCGCGCTGCAGGCGGGCGCCATCGTCGGTGCGCTCGGCGGCGGGCAGATCGGGCAGAGCCTGGCCGGCACCTTCTGGCTGGTGCTCCTGGCCCCGCTGGTCCTGGTCGTCGGCGTCTGCGCGATCGTGGCCTTCCTCGTGCCGGAGAGCGAGGACCGCACCGGCGGCAGCGTCGACGCGACGGGCGCGGCCCTGCTGAGCCTGGTGCTGCTGGTCATCACCGGCGGGCTGAGCTTCGTCCGCCTCAACGAGGATGCGCTGTGGCCGTGGGCGGTCACCGCGCTCGGCCTCGTGCTGCTCGTCCCGTTCGTGCTGTACGAGCTGCGCCAGGACGACCCGCTGGTCGACTTCCGGGTCCTGCGCAGCTCCTCGATGTGGCCGGTCCAGCTGACCGCCGGCCTCTTCGGCATCAGCGTGCTCGGCGCCCAGGGCCCGCTCTCCACGTTCGCGCGCACCGACCCGGAGGTCTACGGCTACGGCCTCGGGCTCTCCACCAGCGAGGTGTCCATCGTCATCGGTGCGTACGTCGTCTCCATGCTGGTCGGCGCCAGCCAGTTCTCCCGGGTCAGCCGGCTGACCACGCCCCGGCGCACGCTGATCGGCGCGGCGACCCTGACCGGCGTCGGCTACCTGCTGCTGGTGCCCTTCCACGACACGCTGGCGCAGATGCTGGCCTGCATCGCGATCGCCGGCCTCGGCTCCGGGGCGCTGGTCGCCGCGCTCCCGGCGGCGGCCGCCGCGGCGGCGCCGGTGGGCCGGACGGCCGTCGCCACCGGGCTGACCAACACCACGAAGGTGCTCGGCGGGTCGTTCGCCTCCGCCGCCTTCGCCATCGCGCTGGCCTCGAACGTGCCGCTGCTGCCCGACGGGTCGGCGGGCACCGCCGGCTCGCTGTCGGGTTACATCACGGTCTGGGTGGTCTGCGGGACGACGGCGCTGCTGGCCGCGGTCGCCCTGGTGTTCGTGCCACGGCTGGCCTTCTCCGACGGACCGGTGACCGACCAGCCCCTGCCCACGGCGGACGAGAGGAGCCGGGCGTGACGACCGGAGCGGCCGAACGGCTGGCGGAGCTGATCCGCATCCCCACCGTCTCCTCCCGCGACCGCGAGCGGGTCGACCAGGCGGTGTTCGCCCGGTTCCGCGACCGGCTGGCCGAGCTCTACCCGGCCACGCACGAGGTGCTGGAGCGCGAGGTGCTGGGCGACGGCGCCCTGCTGTACCGGTGGCGCGGCACGACCGACGAGCCGCCGCTGGTCCTCATGGCCCACTACGACGTCGTCCCCGTCGACGGCCAGGAGTGGAGCCGCGACCCGTTCTCCGGCTCGATCGAGGACGGCGTCGTGCACGGCCGCGGCGCCATCGACGACAAGGGCTCGCTGGTCGCGATCATCGAGGCGGTCGAGTCGCTGGCGGCGGCCGGCTTCACCCCGCGCCGCGACGTCCACCTCTCCTTCGGCAACGACGAGGAGGTCGCCGGGGTCGGTGCCCAGCTTGCAGTGGACTCGCTGCGCGCGCGGGGGATCCGGCCGTGGGCCGTGCTCGACGAGGGCGGCGCCGTGGTGAGCGGCATGTTCCCCGGGGTGCCCGGGCAGATCGGCGTCGTCGGGCTCGCCGAGAAGGGCCTGCTGGACGTGGAGCTGGCCACCAGCGACCCCGGCGGGCACGCCTCCTCCCCCACGCGTAACGGCGCGCCGGCCCGGCTCGCGCGAGCGATCGTCGCCCTGGAGGAGCACCCGTTCCCGGCCCGCCTCAACGACGTCGTCCTCGGCATGATCGAGGCCGTGCGGCCGAAGGCGCCCGCACCGGTGCGCGCCGTCCTGGGCCGGGCGCACCGGCTGCGGCCGGCCCTGGCCGCCGTCCTGTCCCGCGCCGGCCGCGAGGCCAACGCCATGGTGCGCACCACCGTGGCGGTCACCCAGCTGGAGGGCAGCCGGGCGGCGAACGTCCTGGCCACCCGGGCGACGGCGCACCTGAACATCCGGATCGCGCTGGGCGAGACGGTGCAGTCGACGGTCGACCGGCTGCGCCGGGTGATCGGCGACCCGGCCGTGGAGGTGCGGGTGGTCTCGGGCAGCGACCCGACGACGATCTCCCGGGCCGACAACGACGCCTTCGCCGCCATCCGGGCCTCGGCGCTGGCCGTCTACCCCGACGCGACCGTGGCGCCCTACGTGATGGTGCAGGCCAGCGACGCCCGGCACTTCCACGCCATCAGCGACAGCGTGTACCGGTTCATGCCCTTCGACCTCAGCCGCGAGGAGCTCGGGGCGCTGCACGCCGCGGACGAGCGGATCCGGGTCGAGACCCTGGAGCGGGGCGTCGAGTTCTTCCGGCACCTGATCCGCGGCCTTTGAGCGCACCGTCCTCCGGACGGGGGGGGGGGGGGGGGGGGGGGGGGGGGGGGGGGGGGGGGGGGGGGGGGGGGGGGGGGGGGGGGGGGGGGGGGGGGGGGGGGGGGGGGGGGGGGGGGGGG
>NZ_JBJHAJ010000034.1:0-39860 GCF_054051015.1 Blastococcus sp. SYSU DS0616 | reverse complement strand
AGCGTTCGTCCTGAGCCAGGATCAAACTCTCCGTAGATGATTTGATCGCAGCTGAGAACCGCGAGCTGACACTCGCGATATCAATCAACCAAAGGAATCCCAGCCCCAACCACACAGTGGCCAGGGCGCGGGGTATTACTTGGCACTGACTTTCGGCACGCTGTTGAGTTCTCAAGGAGCGGACGCGCAAGAATCCCGGCCAATTTCTTGGCCATCGTTCGAGGCGGTTTCTCCACTGTACACCGGGCTCCGCATCGGTGAACCTCGGGGGCTCGTCCGGCGGTTTCCCGGGCCTCGCGGCCCGGTCCGTTCTCGCTCGGTGCAGGGAGAACAGTACACGCTCTCCGAGGGGGTCTGCAGGGGGGGTCCCCGGGCCCCGCGCGGAGCCAGGGGACGGCGCCTCCAGCCCCGTCGTTCCGCACTTTTCGGGCTCAGGCGACGCCGCGAGGGCGGAACTGGACACTCACCCGCGGTCCGACCGGCTTGGTCGTCTTCGGGATGCAGTGCTCCCAGGTGCGCTGGCAGGAACCGCCCATGACCACGAGGTCACCGTGGCCGAGGGGGAAGCGCAGCGACTCCCCGCCGCCGACCGGGCGCAGGAGCAGCGGGCGGGGCGAGCCGAAGGAGACGATCGCGACCATAGTGTCGGCCGATCGCCCGCGGCCGATGCGGTCACCGTGCCAGGCCACGCTGTCCCGCCCGTCGCGGTAGAGGCACATCCCCGCGGTGACGAACGGCTCGCCCAGCTCGGGCAGGTAGTACCGGTTCAGCCGATCCCGGGCCTCGCCGAGCAGCGGGTGCGGCAGCTGCTCGCGGCCGGAGTACCAGCGGAGCAGCCGCGGGACCGCGACCTCCCGCTCGTACATCTGCCGGCGGTCCTCCCGCCAGCCGATGTCACCGAGCAGCACGTCGAGCACCTCGTCCGAGCCGGCCACCCAGCCGGGCAGGTGGTCGACCCACGCCCCCCGGCCCAGGTCGTGACGGGTCACGCCATCCAGGGGTTGGAGCGTCGCCTCGTCGGCGAGATCCCACATCGAGGGCTGGGCAGGCCCCGTCCGGAGGCTCGCGGCGAGCGTGCGAGCGGTGAGGGGGAGGGGGTCCTTCTCCATGCCGGCACGCTACCCCGACTTTTTCGCACATGTGTGCGAAAGGCTGTGGATACGCGGCCCCTCTGCAGGGGCCCGCGCCGAGCGTGCGAGGCGTGGGGGGCAGAGGGGTCCTCCTTCAGGCGGTGAGCGCCAGGGCGAACGGCAGCACCGACGATGCGCCGGCCCGGCGGAGCTCCCGGCCGGCGACGGTCATGGTCCAGCGCGAGTCGGCCAGGTCGTCGACCAGCAGCACCGGTCCCGACACCTCCGCCAGCCGGTCGCGCAGCTCCGGGCCCACGACGATCCGGTCCCACACGGCCGCCAGCCGGAAGGCACTGTTCCCGCCAGGCTGCCCGGTCGGCCCACCGTGGGCCAGGGAGAGCTCGCCCAGGTAGGGGAGCCGGCCCATGCGCGCCAGCCCCTGCGCGACGCCCGTCACCAGCTGGGGGCGGCGGCGCGACGGCACCGCCACCACGGCCGCCGGGCGCTCCGCCCAGTCCCAGGCGGCGAGCACGCGGCCACAGGCCCGGAGGAGCTCCTCGTCCGGTGGGACGTCGGAGACGGAGCGGCGCACCGGCACGTCGAAGGCGGCGTCCGGGTCCTCCTCGATGCTGGGCGCCTCGAGGTCGAGCTCCACCACACCGCCGACGCCGTCGTCGCCGAGGAGGGACCGCAGGCGCTGTCCCCAGCCGAGGTCGGTCAGCCGGGCGACGGCGCGGCCGGTCGCCAGCTGCTCCCCCGGCGGGATCTTCCCCTTGACGTCGACGCCCAGCCGGTCGGCGCCGGTCGGCCACATCGCCCGCGGCGCCAGCTCCACCCCGGGACGGTCCAGCGCGGCGGACGCCGCCTCGGACGCCGCTTCGGGGACGTCGGTGGCGTACCAGGGCCCGGCGCAGACGTCGCAGCGGCCGCAGGGGGCGGCGGTCGGGTCGTCGAGCGCGGACTGCAGGAATGCCATGCGGCACTCGGCCTCGTCGACCGGCTTGGCGTAGGTGAGCATCGCGCGCTGCTCGGCCTCCCGGGTGCGGGTGACCCGGGCGTAGCGGTCGGCGTCGTAGACCCACGGCTGCCCGGTCGAGCGCCAGCCGCCCTGCACCCGCTCCACCGCACCGTCGACGGCGAGGACCTTGAGCAGCAGCTCCAGCCGGGACCGCCGGACGTCGGCCACCGTCTCCAGGCGGGCCACCGACCAGGCCTTGCCGTCGGCCATCGCCGTGAGCACCGCGGCGGCGTGGTCCTCGCGCGGCATGGACGAGGTGGCGAACCACTGCCAGATCGCGATGTCCTCGGGGCCGGGGAGCAGCAGCACGTCGGCGTGCTCGACCGCGCGGCCCGCACGGCCGACCTGCTGGTAGTAGCTGACCGGCGACGACGGCGCGCCCAGGTGGACGACGAACCCCAGGTCGGGCTTGTCGAAGCCCATGCCCAGGGCGGAGGTGGCGACCAGCGCCTTCACCTCGTTCTTCCGCAACGCCTCCTCGGCGTCCTTGCGGTCGGCGTCGTCGAGCCGGCCGGTGTAGGCGCGGACCTCGTGGCCGGCGTCGCGCAGCAGGTTCGCCGTCTCCTCGGCCGCCGCGACGGTGAGCGTGTAGACGATGCCGCTGCCCGGCAGGTCGCCGAGGTGGGCGGCGAGCCAGGCCAGGCGGGCCCGGTCCGAGGGCAGCCGCAGCACGCCCAGGCGGAGCGAGTCGCGGGAGAGCGGACCGCGGACGGTGGTCACCTCGACGCCCCCGGCGCCGAGCTGCTCGGCGACGTCGGCCACCACCCGCTCGTTCGCCGTCGCGGTGGTGGCCAGGACCGGCGTGCCGGCCGGCAGCGTGCCCAGCAGGTCGCGGATCCGGCGGTAGTCGGGGCGGAAGTCGTGCCCCCAGTCGGAGACGCAGTGCGCCTCGTCGACGACGACCAGCCCGCAGCGGGCCACCAGCCCGGGCAGCTGCTCCTCCCGGAAGCGCGGGTTGGTGAGCCGCTCGGGCGAGACGAGCAGGACGTCGACGTCGTCGGCGGCCAGGCGGGCGGCGATGTCGTCCCACTCCGTCATGTTGGCGCTGGAGATCTCCACCGCGCGGATGCCGGCGCGGGCCGCGGCGGCCACCTGGTCACGCATCAGCGCCAGCAGCGGGGACACGAGCAGCGTCGGCCCGGCGCCGCGGCGGCGCAGCAGGGCGGTGGAGACGAAGTACACGGCGGACTTGCCCCAGCCGGTGCGCTGCACGACCAGCGCCCGCTGGGAGCGCTCGACCAGCGCGGCGACGGCGGCGTCCTGCCCCTCGCGGAAGACCGCGTCGGGGCGGCCGGTCAGCTCCCGGAGGATCTCCAGGGCCTCGTCGGCGATCGAGGACGGCGGTGCGGCGGTGCTCATGCCGACGACAGTAGGCACCACCGCCGACAGCGACGGCCCCCCGCGCGCGACCGGTGGACGACGGGGAGAATCCACAGGCGATGGACCACCAGGGGCAGCATCCGGCCGACAACCACGTGCACACCCACTGGTCGTGGGACACCCCCGACTCGTCGACCATGCGCAGGGCGTGCGAGCGGGCGATCGCCCAGGGCCTGCCCGCGGTCGCCTTCACCGAGCACCTCGACTTCACCGTCTGGCACGAGGAGGACCGGGCGACCGCGGAAGGGCTGGTCGACCGCTACCCGGCCCACCAGCTGCCGATCGACGTCGAGGGCTACTTCGCCGAGCTGGCCGAGGTGCGCGACCGGTTCCCGGAACTGCGGATCTGGTCGGGCATCGAGACCGGCGAGCCGCACCTGTTCGCCGCGAGCATCGCCCGCCACCTCGAGGACTCCCCGGTCGACCGCATCCTCGGCTCGCTGCACTCGCTCTCCGACCAGGGTCGGCTGGTCGGTGTCGGCCGGCTCCTGCACGTCGACGCCGACGCCACCATGCGCCGCTACCTCGGCGAGATGGTCGGGATGATCGAGAGCAGCGACGTCTTCCAGGTCCTGGCCCACGTGGACTTCCCCCGCCGGTACTGGCCCGGCGGCTCGCAGCGGTACGTGGAGAAGGACTACGAGGAGGAGTACCGGGCGGTGTTCCGGGCCCTGGCCGGGAGCGGCCGGGCGCTGGAGATCAACACCAGCAGCCCGCTGGCGTCGGCGGACCAGGTGCGCTGGTTCTACGAGGCAGGCGGGGAAGCGGTCAGCTTCGGCAGCGACGCGCACGCGCCTGCCGCCGTCGGGCAGAAGTTCGACCTCGCCGTCGCCGTCGCGGAGGCGGCCGGGTTCCGCCCGGGCCGGGACCGCTTCGACTTCTGGCGCCGCTGACGCCAGGTCCCCGTCAGGCCGGGACGGTGGGCTCCGGCGCGGTGGGGGACGGCCGGTACCAGGCCCAGAGCACCAGCCCGACTACCAGCGACCAGAACGCCGACCCGATGCCGCCGACGGTGATCCCGCTGATCGCCACGAGGAAGGTGGCGACGACGGGGATCCGGTCCTCCGCCCGCGCCAGCGCGGCGCTGAGGGACGAGGCCAGCACCGGCCACAGGGCGAGGCCGGCGGCCGCCGCGACGAAGCCGGCCGGGGCCGTGGCGACGAGGGCTGCGACGGCGGCGGAGACCACCGCGAACCCGACGTAGGCAAGGCCGGCGGTGCGGGCGGCGAGGTAGCGGCGCCCGGGGTCGGCGTCGGCCTCCGGACCGGCCGCCAGTGCCGCGCTGATGGCGGCCAGGTTGATCGCGTGACCGCCGAACGGGGCGACGAGCAGCGTGCCGGCGCCGGTCACCGCCATGGCCGGGCGCCAGGGCGCCCGGTAGCCGAAGGCGGCCAGCACCGCCATGCCCGGCACGTTCTGCGAGGCCATGGTGACCAGGAACAGCGGCAGGGCCAGGCCGACGACGGCGACCGAGCCGAAGTCCGGGGTCGTCCACACCAGGCTCGGCAGCAGCGCCGCGACCGGGACGCCGCCGTCCCGGACGGCCAGCCACCCGATGATGCCGAGGGTGACCGCGAAGGCAGCCGGCACGGCCCAGCGCGGGGAGAACCGCAGGAGCACCACCCAGACAAGCACGACGGGCACCACCAGCCAGGGGATCTCCAGCGCGGCCCGGACCGGCTGGAGGCACAGCGGCACGAGGACGCCGGCGAGCATGGCCTGGGCGAGCACCGGGGGGATGGCGCCGATCGCCTCGCCCAGCCGGGGCCACGCAGCGGTGAGCAGGACGAGGACGCCGACGAGGAGGAAGGCGCCGACGGCCACCGACCAGGAGGGCGCCGAGGCCGTCGCCAGCAGCGCGGCCCCGGGCGTGGACCAGGCCACGGTGATCGGCATCCGCGTCCGCTGGGCGAGCAGGACGGTGGCCACGCCCATCGCGACCGAGAGGACCAGCAGGCCCGAGGCGGCCTGCTCCGGTGTGGCCCCGACCGCCCGCAGACCGGTGAGGACGACGGCGAAGGAGCTCAGGAAGCCCACGAGCGCGGTGACCAGCCCCGCAACGGTCGTCGAGGAGGGGGCGGGAGGCACGGCCGGGGACGCTAGCCGAGGGGCACGGGTGTTCCAGCTCACCGCGCTCCGACCCGGCGCCCGGCTACGTTGACGATCATGGGTGCCCCCGCTCCGACCGTCCGCGACGCCACCCCGGCGGACGCCGCCGCCTGCGCCGCGATCTACGCGCCCTACGTCACCGGCACGGCGATCACCTTCGAGCTCGAGCCGCCGACGCCGGCACAGATGGCGGAGCGGATCGCGGCGGCCCGGCGGGCGCACGCCTGGCTGGTCCTCGAGGACGACGGCGCCGTCGTCGGCTACGCCTACGCCGGGCCGTACAAGGAGCGCGCCGCCTACCGGTGGAGCTGCGAGGTGAGCGTCTACCTGGACGGCGGGCGACGACGGCGCGGCGGCGGGCGCGCCCTCTACGAAGCGCTGTTCGAGCGGCTGGCCGCCCGCGGGTTCCGCACCGCGATCGCCGGGATGACGCTGCCCAACGAGCCGAGCGAGGGCCTGCACACGGCGATGGGCTTCGAGCCGATCGGCACCTACCGGCGGGTCGGGTTCAAGCACGGCCGGTGGCGCGACGTGCTCTGGGCGCAGCGACCGCTGGGCGCCTACGACGACGACCCGGCCGAGCCGAGCTGACCTCCTCCGGAGAAGTACTTCACCGCTAAGGGAAATGCGGCTAGGGTCGGCGGGGTGACGTCGACGCGCGTGGTGATCGCCCTGGGCGGCAACGCCATGACCGGGGCCGACGGCTCCGCGACCCCGCAGGCGCAGCGCGATGCGATCCGGCAGGCCGCCGGGCACGTCGCCGAGGTCGTCGCCGCGGGCGTCCAGGTGGTGCTCACCCACGGGAACGGCCCGCAGGTCGGCAACCTGCTGGTCAAGAACGAGCTCGCCGCCCACGAGGTGCCCCCGGTGCCGCTGGACTGGAACGTGGCGCAGACCCAGGCCACCATCGGCTTCACCGTCGCCGACGAGCTGGACGCCGCCCTGGCCGTGCGCGGCCTCCCCCAGCGCACCGCCGCGCTGGTCACCCGCACCCGCGTCGACGCCGACGACCCGCGCTTCGCCGAGCCCTCCAAGCCGGTGGGCCGCTTCCTGCCGCGGGAGCGGGCGGAACAGTTCGTCTCGCTCGGGCAGACCTGGGAGGACCGCGGGGAGAAGGGCTGGCGGCGCGTCGTCGCCTCGCCGGAACCCCGGGCCGTCGTCGACTCGCCCGCCATCCACGCCCTGGCCGCGGCCGGGTTCGTCGTGGTGTGCGCCGGCGGTGGCGGCATCCCGGTGATCGACGACCACGTCGACGGGCACGCGCTGCGCGGCGTCGAGGCGGTCATCGACAAGGACCTGACCGCCGCGATCCTCGCCCGCGACGTGGACGCCGACACCCTGGTCATCGCCACCGACGTCCCGAACGTGATGGTCGACTTCGGCACCCCGTCACAGCGCCCGCTGGGCCGGGTCACCGTCGCCGAGCTGCGTGAACTGGCGGCGGCCGGGCAGTTCGCCCGAGGATCGATGGGCCCGAAGGTGGAAGCAGCTCTCCGTTTCGTCGAAGGCTCCGCCGCCGGCCACGCCCCGCCCACCCGCGCCGTCATCACCTCGCTCCAGCACATCGCCGACGCCGTCCGTGGCGACGACGCCGGCACCGTCCTCACCCACTCCTGAAGGGAACCCGCATGCCCGCACCGATCGAGGTCCGCAAGGTCCCGCTGCACAACGTCAGCGACGCCTCCGAGCTCGCCAAGCTGATCGACGACGGCGTCATGGAGGCCGACCGCGTCATCGCCGTCATCGGCAAGACCGAGGGCAACGGCGGGATCAACGACTACACGCGGATCATCGCCGACCGTGCCTTCCGCGAGGTGCTGCTCGAGAAGGGCTCGCGGAGCAAGGAGGAGGTCGGCGACATCCCGATCGTGTGGTCCGGTGGCACCGACGGCGTCATCAGCCCGCACGCGACCGTCTTCGCGACGCTGCCCGATGACTCGGTCGAGAAGACCGACGAGCCGCGGCTGACCGTGGGCTACGCGATGAGCGACGTCCTGCTGCCCGAGGACATCGGCCGCGTCGCGATGGTCGAGAAGGTCGCCGAGGGCGTGAAGAAGGCGATGGAGGCCGCGGGCATCACCGACCCGGCCGACGTGCACTACGTGCAGACCAAGACGCCGCTGCTGACGATCGACACGATCCGCGACGCCCACCAGCGCGGGGAGACCACCATCCTGGAGGAGCCGCACGGCTCCATGGACATCTCCAACGGCACGACGGCGCTGGGGATCGCGGTGGCGCTCGGCGAGATCGAGATGCCGAAGCAGGAGCAGATCATGCGCGACCTGTCGCTGTACTCCTCGGTCGCGTCCTGCTCGTCGGGTGTGGAGCTGGACCGGGCGCAGATCGTCGTCGTCGGCAACGCCCGCGGGCACGGCGGCAACTACCGGGTCGGCCACTCGGTGATGAAGGACGCGCTGGACCAGGACGGCATCTGGGCAGCCATCCGCGACGCCGGCCTCGAGCTGCCGGAGCGGCCGCACCACACCGACCTCGGCGACCGGCTGATCAACGTCTTCCTCAAGTGCGAGGCCTCGCCCGACGGCAAGGTGCGCGGGCGGCGCAACGCCATGCTGGACGACTCCGACGTCTCCTGGCACCGCCAGATCAAGGCGTGCGTGGGCGGCGTGACCGCGTCGGTGACCGGCGACCCGGCGGTGTTCGTCTCGGTGGCCGCGGTGCACCAGGGCCCGTCCGGCGGCGGCCCGGTGGCAGCGATCGTCAAGGCGTAGTTCCCAGAACACCACTTCGGGGAAGTGGGGGTCCGGACGACGTTCCGGAGCCCTGCTTCCCCGATGTCGTTCCCGGGATCAGGCCAGGAGACCGCGGAGGCCGACGGGTGGGAGCGGCGCGGTGAGGTCCTCGTCGGCGGCCGCACGGGGCGCCCGGGACGGGGCCGGGACGGGCGGCCTGCCGCGCCGGGCGCCCGCTCCGCCCGGCACCACGAACCGGTAGGTCGCGTCGACGTCCCGGACGGCGAAGACGTCCTCCTCCGCGGCGGCGTGGTGCAGGACGACGGTGTCGAACCGCTCCGCGACCCGGCGCAGGGACTCGGCGTCGGAGACGTCGATGACGGTCCCGCCCGCGGCGAACCCGGCGACCGGCACGATCCGGTCGGCGTGCCGCACGAGGAACTCGTCGGCGGCGTCGCCGCGGCCGGTCCGGCCCAGCAGCGCACCGGCCGCGGCGACGAGCAGCGCGAGGGCCAGCAGGGCGAGGACGACGGCCCGGGCCACGCCGACGGGCACCGAGAGCGCCAGGACGTCGAACGAGCGGGGGCCGACCGTGGTCACCTGCACGGACGTCGGGGTCGCCGCCGTCAGCACGGTCCCGGGGTCACCGGCCAGCCGCAGGGCCGTCGAGTCGAGCGCGAAGTCCAGGCCGGCCGGGGGGCCCGCCTCGAAGGCGGTGCCCCGCACGGTGCCGGTGAGGGCCACGGTGGGGGTGACGGTCAGCGTCGCGGTGCTGCCCGAGACGCCGACCTCGGCGTAGTGCCGGGCCAGCACCTCGGCGGCGCGGGCGGCATCGACCTCGACCGACGCCGCAGCCACCCCGTCGGTGAAGCCGACGACGGGGCCGCTGGCGAGGTAGGTGCTCCAGCCGTCGGCCGCCTGCACGGTGACGTCGAGGCGCAGCGCGCCCTGGAGGCCGGCGAGGTCGGGGCCGGTGACGGTGTCCTCGTAGGAGACGGTCAGCCCGGTCGACAGCCTGGTCCAGACGGTGTCCCCCGTTCCCACCGTCCCGTCGGGGTAGGTGGTGCCGCGCTCGGCGGTCCCGGTGTAGGAGAAACGCCCCTGCTGGGTGACCGTGAGCGGCTCCTCGACCGCCTCGGTGCCGGGGACGACGAGGAGCGCACCGGCACCCAGGGCGGCGACCAGCGCGACGGCGGCGGCCACCAGCGCCACCTGACGGGCGCGGGCCCGCACGAGCACCGTCAGCGAGCCGCGGGGGACCCGTGGGAGCTGCACCGAGCGCACCGGGAACGACGGGACGGCGAAGGACGGCGTGCGCAGGGTCGGCAGCCGGCGGCGGAGCGCCCGGGCCCGGTGGCCGCCGCGCTTCCGGCGGGCCGCGGAGAGGACCAGGGCCGAGGCGACGCCCACGAGCGCGAGCACCGAGGGGGAGCTGATCGCCTTGAGCGCCTTGCCGCCCTGCGGGATGCGGACGAACAGCCGGCCGAGGATCTCCTCCTGCGTCGGGCGGTCCTCGTCGAGCCAGTCGTTGTTGTCGCCCTGGGTCACGAAGCCCTCGGCGTCCGCGGCGACGATGCGGTGCATGACGACCGTGTCGAGGGACTCGCTCCGGTAGGCGACGACGTCACCCACCGAGTAGGTGGAGGCCCGGCTGAGGACCGCCAGGTCCCCGGTGTGGAAGGCCGGCTCCATGCTGTTGCCGAAGGTGGAGACGTACGTCGTGCCGCCGCCGAGGCTGGCGGGCCAGAACAACCACAGGGTCGCCAGCACCAGCGCGACGACGGCGCTGGTGCTGGCGACCTTGGACGTAGCAGTCATGGCGTGGACACCGGTACGAGGAGGGCGGGCAGGCGCACGGCACCCGCCCTATTCGAATGGGTGGGTCAGGGGGCCGTCTGGAAGACGGCCAGGCCGACGCCCGTGAAACTGGTGAACGCGGGGTTGGGTGCGGTGTTGCAGGTGATCGTGCCCACCGTCCCGTCGTGGGTGCCGAAGGTCGTGCACTCGTAGGTCCCGACGATGCTGCCCGGAGTCGTGTTGCTGCTAGGGCCGTTGCGCAGCGTCAGGCTCGCCCCGTGACCGGTGTCGACGTCCTCCTGCACGGTGAAGACGACCTGCGCCAGATTGGCGTGGTCGGTGGTCGACGGCACGTACTGGATGTTTGTGACGGTCACACCGCTGACGGTGTTGGCGCCGAAGCCCGCGATGCTGGCGTCGACGGTGTTTCCGGCGGTGAAGGCGGAGGTGGTGGCGGCGATGCCGGCGACCGCGACACCGGCGAGCAGAACGCGCGACAGGCGCATTGCAGTGGTCCTGTTCTCTCAGTGGCCCAGACCCGCCGGGATGCTGGTCACCCGGTCCACGTGCTGGCTGCGCCGATTCGTTGACGCCCCTGTTCTCGGCACGACCCTGCGCATTCTCAACTCCTGTCCCAAAAGAAACTCGAGTCGCCGAGTCGACAGTTTCGGGACGGTCACCGAATGACGCCGGAATGGCTTCCTACGGGCGGCTTCGGCGGTCGACCGGCGCGCCTTCCGGGGGTGCCGGGCATGCGGCCTAGCGTGTCTCGGAACCTCCCGGCCGACGGGCAGGTCCACCGGCAGCTGCAGGAGGCAACGGGTCGTGCGTCCGTCCGCGTCGTCAGGCCCCGCTCCGCTCCCCCCGGCGACGGCGGCGGCCGTGCCGGCATCGCGCCCACCCCGGGGCCCCGCCGGGCGGGACACCAGCATGGAGGACGCCGCGCGTCAGGCCGGCGTCCTCGCCCGGGCCTCGCGCGAGGTCTCCGACACCTCCGCGGAGGCCGCCGCCTCCCTCGCCGAGCTGCGCGCCGCGATCGGCGACATCTCCGCCAGCACCGGCCGGGCCTCGGCCGTCGCCGAGGAGGCGGTGCAGGACGCGCAGGCCGTCGACGAGCGGATCGCCGCGCTGCGGACCGCCAGCGAGTCGATCACCCAGTTCGTCCGGCTGATCGGCGCGATCAGCCAGCAGAGCCGCTTCCTCGCGCTGAACGCCTCCGTCGAGGCCGCCCGCGCGGGCGACCTCGGCCGCGGGTTCGCCGTCGTCGCCGACGAGGTCAAGGAGCTCGCCGACCGGACGGCGCAGGCGGCCCGCGACATCGACGCGCAGATCACGGCGGTGCAGCGGGAGACCCAGCAGGCCGTCGAGGCGGTCCGGCGGATCACCGGGACGCTCGGCTCCATCGCCGAGGCGCAGGACACCATCGCCGCCGCCGTCGAGCAGCAGCGGGCGGCCACCGAGCGCGTCGTGGAGAACGTCGACCGCGCGGCCGGCGGCTCCGCACGGATCAGCGAGGCCGTCGGGCAGCTGGCCGACAGCCAGCGGGTGGTCTACGTCCGGCGAGCCCTCGCGGTGGCCGAGCAGCAGCTGGCCGACCTGGGTGGCGCCCGACTCGGCGACGCCCGGACCCCCTTTCCCGTGCGCGACCAGACCACCGGCGCCACGCACACCGCCGCGCTCCCCGACCTGCTGCTCGGCGACATGCCCGTGGAGCGCAGCGACGACCCCCGCCGGCCGTCGCGGCTCGTCGACGAGGTGGTGCGGCAGGTCGGCGGCAGCTGCACGCTGTTCCAGCGCCTCGACGAGGCCGGGAGCATGGTGCGGGTGGCGACGACGGTGCTCACGCCCGCCGGCCGGCGCAATGTCGGCACCGCCATCGCGCGGACCGGCCCCGACGGCCGCCCGAACCCGGTGCTCGCCGCCGTGCTGGCCGGCGGGACCTACACCGGTGCGGCCACGGTTGCCGACCGGCCGTACTTCACCGCCTACACCGGGCTGCGGGACGACGGCGGGGCCCTCATCGGCATGCTCTACGTCGGCCTGCCCCTGGACTCGATGCCCGGCACCGGCGGCTGACCGCTCCGGGGGTCGACGGCGAGGCCGCCACCGTCCTCTAGGTTGACCAGGGGACGCGCCGCGCTGCTGGCGGGCACGAGGGGGATGCGGTGAAGCGGTTCGGGCGCGTGAACACCGCGCTGCCGGCCATCGTGCTGCTGCTCGTCGTGATCGCCGAGGTGATCACCGGCCGCGGCCAGGTGGTGCTGGGGCTCACCGTCATCGCCCCGCTCGCGTCGGCGACCTTCCTGAGCCGGCAGGCCACCGTCGCGTACGCGGCGTCCGCGTTCGTCGTCACCACGCTCCTCGGCCTCTACAGCCAGCAGTACACCGCCGAGACAGCGGTGGCGCAGAGCGTCCGGCTGGTCGCCGTCGCCCTCGGCGGGATCCTGGCCGTGGTGACCTGCGAGCTGCGGCTCCGCCGGGAGGCCCACGTGGCCCGGCTCGGCGCCGAGGCCGCCGCGACACGGGCCTCCGTCCACACCGGCGAGACGCTGCAGCGGGCGCTGCTGGGCGGCATCCCGCAGGTCCCGGGGCTCGAGACGGCCGCCCGCTACCTCCCCGGCGCGCGAGAGGCTCAGGTCGGCGGTGACTGGTACGACGCCTTTCCCTTGACCGACGGCCGCACCATGCTGGTCATCGGCGACGTCGCCGGCCACGACGCGCCCGCGGCAGCCACCATGGCGCAGACCCGCGGGATGCTCCGCGCGCTCGCCCGGGTCGGGCACGGCTCCCCCGCCGCCGCGCTGACCGTGCTGGACGACGTACTGGAGGGCCTGGGGCTGGACACGTTGGTGACCGTGGCCGTGGCGTCCGTCGACCCGCGGGGCGTGGCCGGGAACGCGGTGCCGCTGCAGTGGTCGAACGCGGGGCACCCGCCCCCGGTGGTCGTGCGGGCCGACGGCTGCGTGGAGGTGCTGGAACGGGAACCCGACCGGCTGCTCGGAGCCGGCACCGCCGACGGGCCACCGCGCACCGACCACGAGGTGGTGCTCCGGCGGGGCGACACGCTGCTGCTCTACACCGACGGGCTGGTCGAGCGGCGCGGCATGACCCTCGACGACGGCACCGCCTGGCTGGTGCGGGCGCTGGAGGAGCGCGGCCGGGAGCCGCTGGACCGCATGTGCGACGGCCTGCTGAGCGCGCTAGGCACCCGCGGCGACGACGACATCGCCCTGCTGGCGCTCCGGGTGCCGTCCTGACCGGTCAGCCGCCGAGCACGGTCAGGTAGCGGGGCGGTACCGCGGCGACCAGCCACACCCCGTTGGCCGAGCGGCTGAACCGCGCGCCCTCGCGGGCCATCGCGGCGGCGTCGACGCGCAGCACGACCGGTGCGCCGCGGCGGCTCCCGACGGCGCGGGCGGTGACGACGTCGGCGCTCAGGTGGACCGCGTGCCGACGTCCCGGGCGCAGCCCCTCGGCGAGGATGGCCGCCAGGAAACGCGCCACGGTGCCGTGGAAGAGCTCGTCCGGTGGCGTCTCGTCCGCGTAACCGAGATCGACGGCGACGCTGTGCCCCTGGCTGGCGCGGATGCGGCCACCCCGGAGCTCGTACCGGCGCTTGTCGTCGGCGGCCACGACGTGCTCGAGCTGCTCGCGGGTGAGGTGGAGCGCCGCGAGCAGCACGTCGACGTCGGCCCAGCCGGCGGGGTCCAGGGTGATCCCGACCGACTCGGGGCGGTGCCGCAGGACGAAGGACAGCCGCTTGCTCACCCGGACGACGTCCATCCCCGGCTACCGCGCCCGCGTCAGCCGCAGCGGAAGAGCACGAAGGCGACGTCGTCGTCCGGGGCGTCGCCGAGCAGCCGCTCGGTGAGCCGCGCCTTCAGCTCGGCGGGGCCGAGGTGCCGGCCGTCGACCAGCGCGTCGACCGCCCGGCCGATCCCCTCGTCCAGCGCCTCGTGCCGCCGCTCGACCAGGCCGTCGGTGCAGAGCAGCAGCGTCGAGCCGGCGGGCAAGGCCACCTCGACCTCCGGGCGCCCGTCCCCGTCCGCGACGGCGAGCGGGAGCGCGCTCGCCGCCTCCAGCAGCGAGGTGGCACCGTTCTCCTCGACCAGGATCGCCGGCAGGTGCCCGGCGCTGCTGTAGCAGAGGATGCCCGCGAGCGGGTCGACGACGGCGCAGAAGACCGTGCTCACAGCGGCGCCGGGAACCAGCGCGGCGAACCGGTCGAGAGCCGACAGGACGTCGGCGGGGGACCGGCTCTCCAGCAGCAGCGCCCGGCCGGCGCTGCGCAGCTGGCCCATCACCGCCGCGGCCGGCAGGCCCCGGCCGACGACGTCGCCGACCATCACGCCGTAGCCGCCACCGGGCAGATCCACCACGTCGTACCAGTCCCCGCCGACCTCGAGCGTGCCGGTGGCCGGTTCGTAGTGGACGGCGAACCCCTCGGGCAGCGCGGTCGGCCCGAGGACCGCGCGCTGCAGGGTGACGGCGACGTCGGTGAAGAACTGGGCGCGCGCGCGTTCGGACCGTGCCCGCTCCTCGGCCCGCCGCCGCTCGGCCACGACCGCCTGCGCGTCGGCGATCGCCGCGGCGACCTGCCCGGCGGCCAACGCCATGAAGATGCGGTAGCCGTCGTCCAGGGGGAGGTGCGGGCTGGCGCCCAGGACCAGCGCACCGATCGGCCGCTCGGCGCCGGCGGCCGTGAGCGGCAGGGCGACGGCGGTGTCGACGTCGGCCTGTCCGGCCGGGCTCGCGCCGACGCTGGACAGCCCCGGCAGGACGCCGGCCAGCCCGGTCACCGTCTGCGCCTCGCCGGTCGCCATGGCGCGGAGCACCTGCTCGGGGATGGCACTGGTGGCCAGTTCCCCGTGCACGCCGAGGCCCTGCCCGGCGACGAAGCGCGGCTTCCCGTCCTCGTCCGCCAGGTAGACCAGCCCGAACGGGCAGTCCGTGCGCGCGTCGGCGAGCACCCCGAGCGCGGTGGACACCGCCTCCGTCGTGTCGCCGTGCGAGGCGCGCGGCAGGCTGCCCAGCCGCTGGAGGATGCCGAGTCGGCGCGCCGCCAGCACGCGGTGGGTGGTCTCGACCACGGTGTCGAGCAGGCCGACGACCGCGCCGCCCGGCTCGACCACCGGGCTGAACGAGAAGGAGAAGTAGGTCTCCTCCTCGAACCCGTGGCGGGTCATGACCAGGAGCAGGTCCTCCGAGTACGTGGCCCGCCCCGCCATGACCTCGGCGACCATCGGGTCCAGGGCCGGCCAGATGTCGGCCCAGACATCCCGCGCCGACCCGCCCAGGGCGGCCGGGTGCCGGGCGCCGAGCATGGGGGCGTAGTCGTCGTTGTAGACCATGACGAGCTCCGGTCCCCACATCAGCAGGAACGGGAAGCGTGAGTTCAGCGCGGTGCTGACCGTGGTCCGCAGCGTCGGTGACCAGTCCGCCTGCGGGCCGAGGGCGGTCGTCCCCCAGTCGTGCTCGAGGACCAGCCGCTGCAGCTCCGTCCGGGGTCCACCGGGGATCAGCTCCGCCAGGTGCCTGTTCAGCGCTGCCTCCCGACGGCCCGGCACACGCCGGACCACCGTGGCGGCGGCCGTTCGTTCGTGCTGCCCATATCCTCGCACCCGCGCCCGCACGGGGTGCATTGGGCACGACCTTTTCCCCACCACGGGGGCCAGCGCCGATGCGCGGCCGCCGACGGTCTGCTGGGCGGCCCGCCTGGCCGCCTGGTCGTCAGCCGGCGAACCAGCTGTCCGGCGGCACGTCGGGGTGGCGCCCCGACTCCTCGCGCGCCGGCTCCGGCGACGTCCACGGCCAGAGCTCGACCACGTCCTCGGCCGCCCGGCGGATGGCCGTCCCGTCGAGCTCGGTCACCGTCTCCTCGATCCCCAGCACCGGGCAGCGCACGACGAACCACACCGGCCCGGGTGGCGGGAGCGGGGCCAGCCACCAGCCCTGGTCGACCGAGTGCTCGTTGCCACTGCCGCCCTGCGAGGAGAAGACGACGTCCTCCATCGGCCCCTGGCGGTGGTCGTCGTCCAGGCGGGTGCCGTCGGCGAGCTGGACCCCGATCAGCATCCGCGGCGCGCCGTCGCCGCTCCGCCACACCATCTCGTGCAGGTCCACCATGGGGATGGCGCCGGGACGCACGCGGACGACGAGGTCGACGAGCACCCCCGTCGAGAAGACCGCGACGCGCGTGAGCGCGACCGCCGCGTGGTCGCTGCGACCGAGCACGGCCGCGAGCGGCAGGACCACCGGGATCTCGTTCTCCGGCGGGCTCGTCAACCGGAAGCGCTCGGCGTGTGCGTCGTGCGGCACGTTCCCGGAGCTCGCCCACGTGGTGGCGCAGCCTGACGGCTCCGCGCACGCACGGCAAGGGTGGATCCGGCGGCGGGAGGCGCGCACCGGCCCACCAGGCAGCCGATGCGGGCGGTGCGCACCTTCCCGCGGGGAGGTCAGCGGGAGTAGTACTCCACGACCAGCTGCTCCTCGCAGACGACCGGCACCTCGTCGCGGGTCGGCGTCCGCTCGTAGCGGCAGACCAGGTCGGCCAGCCGGACCTCGAGGTACTTCGGCGCCTCGGCGTGCGCCCCGGACGCGGCGACGACGAACGGCTCCTTCGTCCGCGACTTCTCCGCGATCTGCACGAAGTCCCCGGGCTTGAGCCGGTAGGACGGGCGGTCGACCCGCTTGCCGTTGACCAGCACGTGCTGGTGGGTGACGAACTGGCGGGCCTGGTAGATGGTGCGGGCGAACCCGGCGCGCAGCACGGTGGCGTCCAGCCGGGACTCGAGGTCCTGGATCAGCGCCTCGCCGGTCTTCCCGCCGGTCCGCTTGGCGCGGTCGAAGGCGGCGCGCAGCTGCGTCTCGCTGATGTCGTACTGCGCGCGCAGCCGCTGCTTCTCCTTGAGCCGGGTGGAGTAGTCGCTGTCCTTGCGACGCTTCCGCCCGTGCTCGCCCGGCGGGTACGGGCGGCGCTCGAAGTACTGCACGCACTTCGGGGTGAGCGGGATGCCCAGCGCGCGGCTGAGCCGGACCTTGGGACGGGGCGTGTTCACTCGGGACCTCCGGTTTGGTTAGGCTCACCTTACTACTCGCCCACGAGCTCTCCGAGGTGGTCCATGACGGCCGGCCCGACCCACTCGTCCGCGGCCGTCGACCGGCAGCCGCCGGCGGCCGAGCGCGCCCGCACCGTCGCGGTGCGCTCCGCCGCCAGCCTGCACGTCGCCGGGGTCGGCTCCTGCCAGGTGCTGGCCGCGACGACGACGGCCGACGGTGACGTCCTGCTCGTCGTCCCCACCGACGGCGGTGTGATGACGGCGCTGCGCTCCTCCCCGCTGGGCGACGTCCCCGCCCGGTTGACCGTCGCCGACCGCGCTCCCCTCCCGCTCCGCCACCCCGTCCGGGGGCTCGTGCAGCTCACCGGCTGGCTCGTGCCGGTGAGCGAGCAGGACGCGCCGCAGCTGGTGCTGGACTTCGCCGACTCCTCGCCCGCGGAGGTGCTGTTCGAGGTGGGTCTGGGTGCGGCGCTGGTGCGGCTGGACCTGGCCGAGGTCGAGCTCGAGGAGTCCGGTTCGCGCGCCGAGGTGGACCCCGACGACTTCCGCGCCGCCCGGCCCGACGTGGTCAGCGGCGCGGAGATCGATCTCATGGCGCAGCAGGCCGCTGCGCTGAGCCGGCTGACGGGCCGGGTGCAGCACTGGGCCGGCCGGCACGACGACGTCCGGCTGCTGGGGCTGGACCGGTTCGGCGTCCGGTTCCGCGTGCAGGGCCGGAACGGCTGCTACGACCTGCGGGTGCCGTTCACCGAGGCGCTCGACGACGTCGACGGGTTCGCCGCCGCCGTCGACCACCTGCTCACCTGCGGCCCCGCCTGAACACTGCCCAGCCGCACGCCAGGCGGCGCCACTCCGCCCGCTCGGACCCGCCGGCGACACACCCGACACACCCCGCCTGAGCAGCGCGTTCAGTAATTCGTAACCCTGCCTCACTAGCCTGCCGCCACCAGAACGGATCGTTTCAGGAACACGGGGGCACCAATGGCCGAGAGCGCGGGGATCGACTACCCGGAGCCGCGAGCGGTGGTCGATCTGCTGGTCACCAGCAAGGGCGACGTGCTGCTGAGCTGGGTCGAGGCGGCCGGTGCCACGGAGTTCGTGGTGACGGTCGATGAGGACCGGATGCAGCAGGGGGTCGCGATCGAGCCCGGCGAGCACGTCGAGGTGGTGTGGCGCGGCCCCGAGGAGCTGCGATCCCGGCCGACCGAGCTGGTCGCGACGCGGTCCGACCCGCCCCAGTGGCGGCTGCGGCCCGTCGGCCCCGCCACCCGCGGCCAGCGCCGGTCGGCGGTGCGCGCACCGCTGAGCGTGCAGGTGCAGATGACCGTCGGGACCGAGGTGCTGCGGGGGGCGAGCCTCGACATCAGCGAGGGCGGGATGCGGGCGCTGTTCCGCGCAACGGTCACCGCCCCCACGGCCGGCCCGGCCGCCGGATCCGCCGAGGGAGCGGTCGAGCAGCCGGAGGGTCTGCCCGGCGAGGACGGGACGACGCAGCCGGAGGATGAGGACCCGTTGCGCCTCGGCGCCGTGCTTCCCCTCGTCGTCTGCCTGGATCAGGAGGAGGTGCCCTGCCGCGGGGAGGTGACCCGGCGGATCCCGCGGCAGGACGACCGCACGGAGCTGTGCTTCCGCTTCGTCGACATGCACGAGAGGACCCAGGACCGGATCCGCCGGCACGTCTTCGCCGGGCTGCGCACGCTGCGCGCCCGCGGCCTGCTCTGACCGGCCTGCCTCCCGAGTGCCACGAACTCGTGGTCATCCGCGGCTGATGACCACGAGTTCGTCGCATCCGGAGGGGTCAGGCGGTGCGGGCCTCCTCGGCCAGCGCCGCCAGCGCCTGCTCGAAGCACTCCTGCGGCGGCTGCACCAACCCCGCCCCCACCTGGCCGGTCCCGGCGATCCGCCCGGCCATGCCGGTGTTGATCTGCGGCAGCCAGCCGGTGCGCGCCACCTTGAGGACGTCGATGCCCGTGGGCGAGCCGCGGAAGCCCATGATCGGGATCGCCATCGCCGGGTTCTCGGCCAGGGTCAGCTGGTACATGCGCTCGGTCGTCGCCAGCGCGTCGGGCACGGTGCCACCGACGAACCGGACGATCGCCGGCGCCGCCGCCATCGCGAACCCACCGATGCCGTAGGTCTCCATGATCGCGGAGTCGCCGATGTCGGGGTTGGCGTCGTCGGGCCCGTAGTCGCCGAGGAACAGGCCGACCGGGGTGTTCGCCGGCCCGGTGAACCAGCGGTCGCCGGTGCCGGCGGTCTGGATGCCGAACTCCGTGCCGTTGCGCGACATCACGGTCAGCATCGTGGAGCCGGGGATGCCGCGGGCGGCGTCGAGGGCGAGCTTCGCCGTCGGCATGCCGAGGTTGAGGAAGAAGTGCTCGTTGCCGCCGATGAACCGCAGCACGTCGGCGATGTCCGACGACGAGGCACCGCTGGCGACGATCGACGGCGACAGCTCGCGCAGCGCCATGAGCGAGCCGGCGCGGTTGCGGTTGTGCCCCTCGTCGCCCATCTGCAGCATCTGGGCGAGCACGGCCTTCACGTCGAGCGGGTCGTTGCCGGCGTCGATCGAGCCGCGCACCGCCTTCGACAGCACCGGTCCGAGGACGTCGCGCATCCACCGCAGCCGGGTCTGCACCTCCTCGTTGAAGGCCCCCATGCGCAGCACCTTGCCCAGGCCCTCGTTGAGGTTGCAGTAGGCCTTGCCACCGGTGACCGGGTCCTCCAGGCACCACATCCACATGGACGGGCTGGTCACGCCGGCCATCGGGCCGACGGTGCGGTGGTGGTGGCAGGGGTCCAGGGTGACCGCGCCGGTGGAGAGGAGGACCTCCGCCTCCTCGACGTCGGCCGCCCACCCCTCGAACAGGCAGGCGCCGATCAGCGCACCGCGCATCGGCCCCGAGGCGTTCTCCCACGCCAGCGGCGGGCCGGAGTGCAGGAGCGTGCGGTCGGTCAGGCCGATGACCTCGCGGGCGGGGCGGACGTCGACCAGCACGGAGCCGGCGGCCATCACGCGCTCCACGGCCGTGCGGTTCGCCGCGGCCCGGCGGGCGTCGAGGGCGAGGGCGGCGAGGTCGGCCGGGTCGCCGAAGCCCGGGGGCCGCCAGTCGACGTCGCGGACGTCGGCGCCCTGGGCGCGCAGCGCGTCGGAGAAGACGTCGACGCCGGCGGCGACGATCGCCGGCGGTCCGGAGAGCAGGTTGCCGAGCGTCATGCCGAAGCTCCCAGCAGGTCGAGGGCGTACCGCGTGGCGGCAGCATTGGACGAGAAGACGGCGGCGCCGGCCGCGGCGAGGGCGTCGGCCTGCCGGGACCAGCCCTGCGGATCGCCCTCCGTGCCGATCAGCGCCACGACGACCGGCAGGTGCTTCTGCGCCCGCGCCGCATCCAGCGCGGGGACCAGCGCCCCCGCGGGGTCGGGGTCGGCGCCGTGCCCGAGGACGACGTCGAGCAGCAGGACGGCGGGCTCGTCGCTGGCGGCCACCCCGGCGATCGCCTCGAGCCGCAGCGTCGGGTCGATCATCGGGTGCGCGCGGCCGACGGTGAGGGCGTCGTCGCCGAAGTCGATGACGACGTGCCCGGAGGCGGACAGGTCCGTCCCGAGATCGAGCTCGGGCTCCAGCGGGGTGTTCGACCGGATGCCGCCGAGCGCCGGGGCGGCGAGGAGCATCGCCTCGTCGGCCAGCGTGCCGCCGGAGTAGAGGCCCTTGAGCACCGCGCCGGGGACGGCGGCCTCGGCGGGGCCGGGGCGGGACGGCCACACCGGGACGTCGAGCCCCATGTCGGTGAGCAGCGCCTCCACGGCGGCGGTGAGGTCGGGGGTCTCGGGCGAGAGGGCGGCCGACCGCACCGGCACCGAGAGCCGCCCCGCGGCCTCCTCGACGGCCGCGGCGACCTCCGGGGCCGGCGGCTTGGAGACCAGCAGCACCCGCTCGGTGGCGGGGTCGGCGTCGAGGGCGGCCAGCGCGTCGAGGGTGGCCAGGCCGCCGACCTCCGACTTGAGGTCGCGCCCACCCACGCCCAGCACGTGGGAGACGCCGACGCCGGCCATGTCGAGCAGGCAGGAGACCTGCTGCGCGCCGGTGCCGCTCGCCGCGACCAGGCCCACCGGCCCGGGGCGGACGACGTTGGCGAAGCCGAGGGCGACGCCGGAGACGATCGCCGTGCCGCAGTCGGGGCCCATGACCAGCACCCCGGCGTCGTGGGCGGCGCGCTTGAGCGCGACCTCGTGCTCGACCGGGACGCCGTCGGAGAAGACCAGCACGCTGCGCCCGGCGGCGATGGCGTCGGCGGCCTCGGCGACCGCGTACGTGCCCGGCACGCTGACGATCGCCAGGGCCGGCGCCTCGGGCGAGAGCTCGTCGAGGCCCGCGCCGACGGTGCGGTGCGGGATGGCGGCGGCGGTGCCGGTGGCGCGCTCCCGCTCGGCGAGGGCGGCGTCGACGTCGGCGAGCGCGGCGGCCAGCGTCTCCTCGTCGTCCGCGCGGACGGCGATCAGCAGCTGCTCGGGGCTCGTCTCGCCCTCGGGCGCCAGGCCCATGCCGGCCGCGAGCTCGAGGTTCAGCGGGGTGGCCATGGCGACGAGGACGGCGCCGACGCCCTCGCGGCCGCTGATCCGGCGACTCACCTGCATCAGCTTCACCGAGTCGGCGTACACGCCGGATCGCAGCTGCACCGAGACCGCGGCGTCTCCACCGGGAGGGGCTGAGGAGCTCATGCCCGGACCGTACCGAGAGATCTCTCAGCGGTGAAGTATCGGCATCTCGATGCAACAACGATTTAGCACTGAGGTACTTCCGCCGGGCCTGTGCCCAGTGACACAGTGGCGCCTCGCGATCGGGCCGACAGCCGTCGACCGACGCCGGACCGAGTCGGACAGGCACGTCGAGGAGGCACTCATGTCGTTCGGGTGGAAGCTCTACGGGGACGGTAAGACGCCCCCACTCGGAGAGGCCGTCGCCCCCGACGAACGCCTCTCCTGGCCGCGCACCGTCGGGATCGGCGCGCAGCACGTCGTCGCGATGTTCGGGGCGACCTTCGTCTTCCCGATCATCATGGGGCTGGACCCCAACCTCGCCATCATGATGAGCGGCGTCGCCACGATCATCTTCCTGCTGATCGTGAAGAACCGGGTACCGAGCTACCTGGGCACCAGCGCCGCGTTCGTCGGCGGCGTGGCCGCGATCCGGGCCAACGGCGGCGACTCCAGCGACGTCGTCGGCGCGCTGCTCGTGGCCGGCGTCGTGCTCGCCCTGGTCGGTCTGTTGATCCACTTCGCAGGGCTCGGACTGATCAACAAGGTGCTGCCGCCGGCCGTCACCGGCGCGGTGGTCATGCTCATCGGCTTCAACCTGGCCCCGGTCGCCGCCGGCACGTACTGGCCGCAGGACCAGTGGGTCGCGCTGGCGACGATGACCTTCGTCATCGTCGCCTCGCTGGCGCTGCGCGGGTTCCTCGCCCGCATCTCGATCCTGCTCGGCCTGATCTTCGGCTACCTGCTGTCGGTGCTGCTCGACGCCACCGCCGGCCAGATCACCTCGCCCGACGGCACCGGCGCCGAGACCACCCGCGACCGGATCAACTTCGACTCGGTCGCCGACGCGGACTGGTTCGGCCTCCCCGACTTCACCGGCCCGTCGTTCTCGCTGAACTTCAGCCTGCTGGTCATCCCCGCGGTGATCGCGCTGGTGGCGGAGAACGCCGGGCACGTGAAGGCCGTCGCCGAGATGACCAAGCGCGACCTCGACCCGTACATGGGCCGCGCGGTCGCGGCCGACGGCATCGCGACCGTCGTCGCCACCTCCGTCGGCGGCTCCCCCACCACCACCTACGCCGAGAACATCGGCGTCATGGCCGCCACCCGCGTCTACTCGACGGCGGCCTACTACGTGGCCGCGCTGGTGGCGATCCTGCTCGGGCTGATCCCCAAGTTCGGCGCCCTGATCAACATCGTCCCAGGCGGGGTGCTCGGCGGGATCACCGTCGTCCTCTACGGGATGATCGGCCTGCTCGGCGCCAAGATCTGGAAGGAGAACCGGGTCGACTTCGCCAACCCGATCAACCTGGTGCCGCTGGCCGCCGGGATCATCATCGGCGTCGGCAACGTGACCCTCACCTTCACCGACGAGTTCGTGCTCAACGGCATCGCGCTCGGCTCGATCGTCGCCGTCGTCGCCTGGCACGTCGCCCGCACCCTGGCTCCGGCGGACATGAAGGCCGCGCTGCTGCGTGAGGGGGCGCACCCCGCCGCCGGCAGCACGTTCGGCCACGGGGCGGAGACAGAGGGCCCGGCCGGCGGCTACGCCGACGAGCGGGGTGGCACCGACCCGTCGTCGGTGGACGAGGTCGGCCGCCCCGGCGTCCTCGGCGGGCACACCCCCGGCAGGGACACGCGCGACCGCTAGACCCGCTCCCCCGCCGCCCCCGGCCTCCGGACGACAGCACCCGTCGTCCGGGACCGGGGGCGGCGCGCGTTCCGGCACGGGTTCCCCGCGGCGCCGGGTCGCTATGGGACCGGGCCGGCGACGACCCGCTCGCCGTCGTCGGCCGGCGCTACCGACGCCTGCCCAGCGGAAACGGGACGGGGCCGGAACCCGCAGCGAATTCGCAACGAAGTTTTAGCGCTGAGGTACTTTCGCCCGCTTCGTGCCGGTGACAGAGTGGCGTCTTCCAGCACGCACGGAGGTGACCGCAGCCGGTGAAGCCCGCCCCCTTCCGCTACGCGGATCCGAGCACGCTCGACGAAGCTCTCACGCTCCTGTCCGAGGACGGCGCCAAGGTGCTGGCCGGTGGCCAGTCGCTGCTGCCCCTGCTGTCGATGCGGCTGGCGGCGCCGGCCACGCTGGTCGACATCAACCGGATCCCCGGCCTGGACACGGTCGAGGTCACCGGCGAGGGCGTGACGGTGGGCGCCCTCGTGCGGCACGACACGCTGCTCCGGCACGAGGGCGCGGCCGCCGCCCAGCCCCTGCTCGGCCGGGCCACCGCGAACGTCGCCCACCCGGCGGTCCGCAACCGGGGCACCACGGTGGGCTCGATCGCCCACGCCGACCCCTCCGGCGAGATGACGTCGGTGCTGGCGCTGACCGACGGCTCGGTCACGGTGGCGACGACGTCGGGCACCGAGTCCGTCGGCTGGCGCGACTTCTTCGTGGGGCCGCTGGAGACGTCGATCCCCGGCGGCGCCGTCGTCACCTCCGCCACCTTCCCGGCCCTCCCGGCACGCGCGGGCACCGCGTTCGCCGAGGTGGCCCGCCGCAAGGGCGACTACGCGGTCTGCGGCGCGGGCGTCGTCGTCACGCTGGACGCCGACCGCCGGGTGGAGTCGGCCCGCGCCGCCTACGTCTCGGTGGGGCTCACCCCCGAGGTGCACGACCTGACCGAGGCCGTCGCCGGCTCGCCGGTGGACCAGGCCGACTGGGCCGCCGCCGGGGCGCTCGCGCGCACCCTGGTCGACCCGGACACCGACATCCACGCCAGCGCCGACTACCGGCGGCTGCTGGTGGGGGTGCTGACCGAGCGAACGCTGGCCGAGGCTGCCGCCGAAGCTGCTGGGAGGACCGCCGCATGACCGCCTCCGTCGACACCGAACGGACGATCACCGTCACCGTGAACGGTGTTCCACGTGAAGCCACGGTGCCGGTGCGCCGGCTGCTGTCGGACGCGCTGCGCCACGACCTCGGGCTGACCGGCACGCACGTCGGCTGCGAGCACGGCGTCTGCGGGGCGTGCACGGTGATCGTGGACGGCGCCCCGGTGCGCTCGTGCCTGATGCTCGCCGTCCAGGTGGACGGGTCGGAGGTGCGCACCGTCGAGGGGCTGGCGCGCGAGGACCACCAGGGCGGGCAGGTGCTGCACCCGGTGCAGGAGGCGTTCCGCGAGTGCCACGCGCTGCAGTGCGGGTTCTGCACGCCGGGCTTCCTGATGACGATCGCGGCCGGGCTCGAGGGCCGCGACAACTCGGCCGAGCTCACCGAGGAGGAGGTCGACGAGATGGTCGGCGGCAACCTCTGCCGGTGCACCGGCTACGCCAACATCAAGAAGGCCGTGCACTCCGCGGCCGCCGCGATGAAGGACGCCTGATGCCACCGGCCACCCCGGGCATAGGAAGCTATCCCTACGTCCTGGGGCTGGAAACGCAGGTAAAGCTTCCTATGCCTGAGAGGGGCGAGCGGTGACGACGAAGCTCTTCGGCGAGCCGGTCCGCCGGCGCGAGGACCAGCGGCTGATCACCGGCAAGGGCCGCTACCTGGACGACATCGGGTCCCGGGCCCTGGCGGCGGCGTTCGTGCGCTCGCCGCACGCGCACGCCCGCATCGTCTCCATCGACGTGGACGAGGCGCTCGACGTCGAGGGCCTGGTCGCGATCTACACGTACGAGGACCTCACCGGCCCGATGGCCGAGCCGCTGCCGGTGCTCATCCCGCACCCGCAGCTGACCTCGCCGCGCACCGGCTTCCCGCTCGCCAACGGCGAGGTCAACCACGTCGGCGAGCCGGTCGTCATGGTCATCGCCACCGACCGGTACATCGCCGAGGACGCCGCCGAGAAGATCGTCGTCACCTACGAGGAGCAGCCGGTCGTCGTCGGTGTGGACGCCGCCCGCGCCGCGCAGCACGCCGTCCACGAGGAGATCCCGGACAACGTCGCCGCCCGGCACCACCAGGAGACCGGTGACGTCGAGCCGGTGCTGGCCGCCTCGCCCCGCACGATGAGCTTCACCCAGTACATCGAGCGCAGCGCCTGCATGCCGATGGAGGGCAAGGGCGTGCACGCGAAGTGGGACGCCGACGACTCCTCCCTGCGGGTCTACACGAGCACCCAGGCGTCGACGTCGGTGCGCGCGGCGATCGCGGCGAAGCTGGACCTCTCGCTGGACAAGGTCGAGGTGATCGCGCCCGACGTCGGCGGCGGCTTCGGCGTGAAGATCGTGCACCCGTGGCCCGAGGAGCTCCTGGTGCCGATGGCCGCGATCGCGCTCGGCCAGGAGGTGAAGTGGACCGAGGACCGCCGCGAGCACTTCATCGGCTCCGCGCACGAGCGGCAGCAGCGCCAGGAGATCACCGTCGGCTACGACGACGAAGGGCGGATCACCGCCCTCGACGTGCACATCTGGCACGACAACGGCGCCTACACGCCCTACGGGATCATCGTGCCGATCGTGACGGCGACCCAGCTGGTCGGGCCGTACGCGATCCCGGTGTACCGGGTGATCGTCGAGTCGGTGTTCACCAACACCGTCATCGTGACGCCGTACCGCGGCGCCGGGCGGCCCCAGGGCTGCTACGCGATGGAGCGGACCATGGACCGCATCGCCGACGAGCTCGGGCTGGACCGGGCCGTCGTCCGCGAGCGGAACCTGATCCAGCCCGACCAGTTCCCCTACGACCACCACCTGACGTTCCAGGACGGCCGGCCGGTCATCTACGACTCGGGGAACTACCCGGGGCTGATGGACAAGCTGAAGACGCTCGTCGGCTGGGACGCCGCCGAGGAGCTGCGCCGCGACGCCGAGGCGCGCGGGAAGCTGCTCGGCGTCGGCATGGCCATGTACGTCGAGGGCACCGGGCCCGGCCCGTACGAGGGCGGGCACGTGCAGGTGCTCGGCAGCGGCAAGGTGCTGGTCTCGACCGGGCTCACCTCCCAGGGGCAGGGCCACGAGACGGCGTTCGCGCAGATCGTGGCCTCCGAGCTCGGGGTGCCGATCGAGGACGTCGAGGTGACCACCGGCGACACCCGCCGCTTCGGGTACGCCGTCGGCACGTTCGCCTCGCGGGCCGCGGTGATGAGCGGCAACGCGATCGCGCTGGCCGCCCGCGGGGTGCGGGAGAAGGCGCTGCGGATCGCCGCCGACGTGCTGGAGGCCTCGCCGGAGGACCTGGAGATCGACGAGGGCCTGGTGCAGGTGAAGGGCGTGCCGGGGACGTCGATCCCGTTGCGCACCGTCGCCGTCCTGTCCAACCCGCTGCGGTACGCCTTCGACGAGGCCGCGAGGCAGGCGACGCAGTTCGCCAAGGCCGGGGACGACTCGAAGCCGCCCATCGCCGCGGGTGACGCGCCGGGGCTGGAGCACCGCGACTACTACTCGCCGATCCGCTCGACGTTCGCGTCGGGCGCGCACGCGGCGATCGTGGAGATCGACCCGGCGACGTGGGAGATCGACGTCGTGAAGTACGCGGTGGTGCACGACTGCGGCAACGTGGTGAACCCGATGATCGTCGAGGGCCAGGTGCACGGCGGCGTCGCGCAGGGCGTGGGCGGGGCGCTGTACGAGCGGATGGCCTACGACGGCGACGGGCAGCTGCAGAACGCCTCGTTCATGGACTTCCTGATGCCGTACTCCTCGGAGATCCCGGACGTGGTGATCGATCACCAGCAGACGCCGTCGCCGCTGAACCCGCTGGGCATCAAGGGCGCCGGCGAGGCCGGCGTGATCCCGGGGACGGCGGCGCTGGCCTCGGCGATCGAGGACGCGGTGGGCCGGCGGATCGCCTCGATGCCGATCTCGCCCACCGAGCTGTACGACCTGGTGCGTTCCCCCGATTCGGAGAAGACCGCCGTGGCCGAGCGCCGCGCGGGGACTGGAGTGATGGCGTGAACCTCGACGGCTCTGCGGTTCTTTCGGGCGACCCGGAGAAGGTGTGGGCGGTGATCACCGACCCGGCCGTGCTGGCGCGCACCATCCCGGGCTGCGAGACCCTGGAGCAGGTCGGTGACGACGAGTACAAGATGAACGTCTCCGTCGGCGTCGGCGCGATCAAGGGGACGTACGCGGGCGAGGTGCGGCTGTCGGACCAGCAGCGGCCGTCGTCCTACGTGATGCACGCGTCGGGCGCGGGTGCACCGGGCAACGCCCGGGCGACGGTGACGATCAACCTGTCGCCGGCCGAGGACGGGAAGACGAACCTGACCTACTCGGCCGACGCCGTGATCGGCGGGCCGGTGGCCGGGGTGGGCCAGCGGATGATCACCGGTGTGGCCAAGCGGATGGCCGGCCAGTTCTTCAAGGCGATCGACGACGAGCTGACGGGTGTCGCGGTGCCGATCGCCGCTGCTCCGTCGGCCGCTGCGGTGGGCCCGACCGCGGTGACGGAGGCGGACGTCGCCGGCAAGCACGCCGCCCCGGTGGGCGAGGCCGCGCCGACGGTCTTCGCGGGCAAGGCCGGCGTTCCCGCGGGAACGCCGGGCGACGTGCAGACCCTGGCGCTCGGCGCCGTCGGCGGCGCCGTGCTGACCCTGATCGGCGTCCTCGTCGGCTACCGCCTCGGCCGGAGGTAGCACGCCATCGGGGTGCCCGCGCTGCACGGGCGCGGGCACCCCGCCTGACCCCCCTGAGCGACCGCACGCAGGCGGCGATCCCCGCCCCGGAGGCCCGCCTGCTCGACGGCTGAACCACCCGCCCAGCGGAGGCAGATCCCCCGCGCGGGGGAGCAGCGGGCACCGCCGGCTCACGAGCCTGGGGATGTGCCTGGGAACGGCCCGGGCCGCATCCCGGAGGTCGCCGTGACCATCGCCCATGACCACCCGCCGGCTCCCGAAGCCACCCCTTCCCGATCGATCGCGTTGCTCGACCGCGTCCTGCTGGCCGCGGCCGCCTGGAGCGCCCTGCACCTGGTGTTCGGCCTGCGCTGGCTGCTCGACCCCGGCAGCCTCCCCGCGTTCGACGACGACGACCGGTTCGGGTTGGTCGCCCTCCTCCCGCCAGCCGTGACCACCTGGACGGTCATCGGGCTGGCCGCCGCCGGCCTGGTGCTCGCCGTGGTGGCGCGCGGACGGCCGGGGACTCCCGCGCTGCCTCTGCTGATGGCCCTCGAGGCGGCGCTGCTGGGCGCGGTGTCGGCCGACCTCGGCGTGCTGTCGCTGGTCGGTTACCTGTGCGCCATCATCGCCCCCGCGGCCTTCGTCGTCGTCCTCGTGGTCGGTTCGGTCCGCGACCGCCGGGCCCGGCCCTGGCTGCTGGGCGTGGTCGCCCTGCTCGTCGCCGGCGTGGTCTCCGGCGCGCTGGGGTGGGACACCCTCGTGACGCTGGGCTCCGAGCTCGCGGACGGCTTGGCAGCGAACGCCCTCGTGCCGGCGCACCTCACCCTCGTCCTGGGCGGAGCCCTCCTGTGGGGGGCGGCGGCCGTCCTCCTCCGTCGCGCGGTGGCCGGACGCTGCACGGTGTGCGGCCGCCCCGCCGCCCGCTGGACCGAGCCCGCGAACGCGCTGCGGTGGGGGCGGATCGCGACGTGGATCGCGGTCGCCGGACCGCTGCCCTACGCCCTTCTCCGCATGACCTGGCTGACGCCGTGGCCGCTCGGCCTTCCCGAGGGCGGCGAGCTGGAGACGGCGACCCGGCTGTTCGGCCTCCTGCTCGGCTTCGCCGCCCTCGGCGGTGCCGTGCTGACCGTCGGGCTCATCCGCCCCTGGGGCGAGGTGTGGCCCGGTTGGGTCCCCGGTTTGCGCGGACGGCCGGTGCCGGTCCGCGTGCCGGTCCTCGCCGGCGGCCTGGTCGCCGCCGTGCTGCTGGCCGCGAGCCCCGGCCTGGTCGTCGCCGGCATCGAGGGCCTCACCGCGGGGGACGGCATGCAGGCGGCACTGCTGTTGATCTTCCCCACCCTGCCGTGGGGGCTGGCTCTCGCCGCGGCGGTGACCGCGTACGCCTACCGTCGCCGCGGCGCCTGCCGCGTGTGCGGTCAGGGAGACCCGGCGCTCTCCGTGCTCCCGTGACGGCGATCCGCTGCGAGGATGCACCGGTGCAGCGAGGGACGACGGCCGCCGCCATCCGTCGCTCGCTGCACCGGTGGGTCTACCTCCTGCTGGGTGGCGCGATCGGCCTGGCCGTCGGCGTCGTCTTCGCCTGGCCGGTCTCCCTGCTCTCGACCGCCGGGGTGCCCGTCCTCCTCCTCGTCCCGCTGGCCGGGCTGGTCCTCGCCGCACCCGTCGCCGCGATCGGCACCCTGGCCGAGGTCCGCTCCATCGAGGGCGCGGCCGTCGCCGGGCTGCTCACCGGACGTCCGCAGGAACGCCCGGGCCCCGCCACCACCCGGGCCCAGCGTGGACGCAGCGCCGTCCTGCTGGTGGCCCACGTCGCCGCCGGCTCGCTGGCCGGAGCCCTGCTGGTGATCGGCCTGCCGACCGCCGCCGTCGTCGCCGCGGCCCCCGACGGGCTGGGCGAGTCGATCCTCCCGGGCGTCTCGCCGCCCGAGGCGGTGCCTGCCCGGGTGGCCGTGGCCGCGGGGATCGCGGTGGTCTGCCTCGTCGGCGGGGAGCTGCTGGGACGCGCCATCGCGGCCCTCGCCCCGCGGCTGCTCGCCGATCCGGCCGCCGAGCGGCTCGCCGCGGCGGAAGCGTCGGTGTCACTGCTCGCCGGCCGCGACCGGCTGGCCCGCGAGCTGCACGACAGCGTCGGGCACGCACTCAGCCTGGCCAGCGTGCAGGCAGGGGCCGCGCGCCGGCTGCTCGCCCGCGACCCGGCAGCCGCCGAGCAGGCGATCCGCGCCACCGAGGACGCCGCCCGCCGGGCCATGGTCGACCTCGACCACGTGCTCGGGCTGCTCCGCGAGGACGAGGGCACCCCGGAGGACGTCGCCCCGGCGCCCGACCTCCGGGACCTCGAGCCGCTGGTCGCCGACGCCCGGGCAGCGGGCGTGCAGGTGTCGGTCGACGTCGCGGGAGACGTGAACGGGCTGCCCGCGGTCGTCTCCCGGGAGGCCTACCGGATCGTGCAGGAGGGCCTCACCAATGTTCTGCGTCACGCGCCTGGCGCAGCGGGCCGGCTCGAGGTGCGCGCCGGAGGCGGTGAGTTGCGGCTGCGCCTGACCAACACCGCCCGCGGCACCGTGCCCGCGGAGGCCCGCGGCGGCCGGGGGCTGGTCGGTGTGGAGGAGCGCGTCCGGGACCTGCGCGGCTCGATGCGCGCCGGCGCCGGGGACGACGGCTGCTGGCGGCTCGAGGTGCACCTGCCCGTGCACGCGCGCGGAGGGCATCGATGAGCCTGCGGGTGGCACTGGTCGACGACGAGCCGCTGATCCGCCGCGGGCTGGCCGCGGTCGTCGGCAGCGAGCCGGACATGGAGGTCGTCGGGGAGGCGGGGGACGGCGCCGAGGTGCTCGACCTGGTCGGGCGCACCTCCCCCGACGTCGTCCTCATGGACGTGCGGATGCCGCGGATGGACGGCATCGCGGCCACGCGGGCGCTCGTGCGCGCGGGCTCGGCGGCCCGGGTTCTCGTGCTCACGACGTTCACCAACGACGACCACGTCTTCGAGGCGCTCGCGGCCGGCGCCGACGGGTTCCTGCTCAAGCGGTCCACGCCCGAGGAGATGCTGCACGGCATCCGCACGGTGGCCCGCGGCGAGTCCCTGCTCTTCCCCGAAGCCGTCCGGGAGCTGGCCCGCCGGCGAATCCGGTCGTCGGGCACCACGGACGATCCCGGCTTGGCCCGCCTCACCGCGCGCGAGCAGGAGGTGCTGCGGCTGATGGCCGCCGGCCTGAGCAACGCCGAGATGGCCGCCCAGTTGGTCGTCGGTGTCGAGACCGTGCGCAGCCACGTCGCCGCCGTCCTGGCCAAGACCGGGACCCGGGACCGCACGCAGGCCGTCGTCCTCGCCTATCGCTCCGGGTTCATGGCGGTGTGAGAGCCCGCGGCGCCCCGGCGGCGGGCGGCCTTCCGGTAGCCGGCGAGCAGGTGGGCGCCGAGCTCGGTGAGCTCCTCGCGCAGCCACTCCTCCGGCACGTCCGGCGGCGCGGCCAGCAGCGCCCCGGCCAGCGCCTGCAGGGTCGCCGCGCCCCACACGGTCCCCAGCGCATCGCCGTCCCCACCGAGCAGCCCCGCCTCGACCTGCCCGCGCAGCTTCGTGCCCTTCTCCACCAGGCCCGGTCGGCTCATGGCCGTGGCGTCCCGGGTCAAGTACGCCGCCACCCGGCGGTGCCGCAGCAGGTAGTCGACGTAGCCGGCGACCTCCACACCCCGCCCGCGCCCGGACCGCGCGCCCGACTCGGCCAGCACGAGCAGCTCGTCGAACGCCGGCTCCACCAGCGCCAGCAGGATCTCGTCCTTGGTGTGGAAGTGGTAGTAGACGGCGGCCTTCGTGACGCCCAGCCGGTCGGCGATGTCCTGGAGCGAGGTTCCCTCGAACCCGTGCTCGCTGAACAGGTCGAGCGCGGCGTCCAGCACCCGCTGCGCGCCGGCCGACCGGCCGCTGCCCGCGGTTCCCGCGCTCGTCACCGGCACAGCGTAGACACCGCCCTACGTGACACGACTCATCCCTCACCTAGCCGATCGGCTAGTAGCATGCTTGCCGATCGGCTAGGCGCCAGCGAGCCGACGACGCACCCTCGACCCCCGGAGCGCACACGTGGCCGTCCTCCTCCACCGTCTCGGACGCTGGGCCTTCCACCGCCGCAAGACCGTCCTCGTCGCCTGGGTGCTCGCCCTCCTCCTCCTGGGTGGCCTGGCCGGCGCCTTCAGCCGCGACGCCGACGCCCAGCTCTCCATCCCCGGCGTCGAGTCGGTCACCGCGATGGAGACGCTGCAGGAGCGCTTCCCCGGCGGCGGCGCCGGCGGGGCCACCGCCCGCATGGTCTTCGCCGCCCCCGAGGGCAGCGCGGTCACCGACCCCGAGCTCACCGCCGCCATCCAGCAGGCGGTCGCCGAGGCCGCCGAGGCCGAGCAGGTCGCCACGGCCACCGACCCGTTCCAGACCCAGGCCGTCTCCCCCGACGGCTCGGTCGCCTACGCCACGGTGACCTACGGCGTGCAGGTCGACGAGATCACCGACGACGCCCGCGCCGAACTGATCGACGTCGCCGAGAGCGCCGAGGACGCCGGCCTGCGGGTCGAGCTCGGCGGCGAGGCCACCCAGGCCATCCCCGCCCAGGGCGCCGCCGAGGCGATCGGCGTTCTCGTCGCGATGGTCGTCCTCACGGTCACCTTCGGGTCGCTGCTGGCCGCCGGGCTGCCGCTGCTCACCGCGCTGATCGGCGTCGGCGTCGGGATGTCGGGCGTGCTGGCCCTCTCGGCGGTCGTCGACCTCACCAGCACCACCCCCACCCTCGGCCTGATGATCGGCCTGGCCGTCGGCATCGACTACGCGCTGTTCATCACCATCCGGCACAAGGAGCAGCTGGCCACCGGGATGCCGGCCCGGGAGTCCGCCGGGCGGGCGGTCGGCACCGCGGGCAGCGCGGTCGTCTTCGCCGGTCTGACGGTGATGATCGCCCTCGCCGGGCTCACCGTCGTCGGCATCCCCTTCCTCACCACCATGGGCCTGGTCGCCGCCGGCATGGTCGGCATCGCCGTCCTCGTCGCCCTGACGCTGGTCCCCGCCCTGCTCGGCTTCGCCGGCGACCGGTTCAACCGCTGGGCGGTGCCGGGGCTGCGCCGCCGCCAGGCCGCGCTCGCCACCAAGGAGTCGGCCGGCACCCGCTGGGCCCGCACGGTCACCCGCTACCCGATCGCCGTCCTGCTGGCCGCCGTCGTGGGGCTCGGCGTCGTCGCCCTGCCGGCGCTCGACCTGCGCCTGGGGCTGCCCTCGGAGGGCGACCTGGGCGAGGAGACCACGCAGCGGCAGGCCTACGACCTGCTCGCCGAGGGCTTCGGCCCGGGCTTCAACGGCCCGCTCACCGTGGTCATCGACGCCACGGACGCCGACGACCCCCAGGCCGCGTTCGCCGAGACCGCGGCCGCCGTCGGCCAGCTGGACGGGGTGGCCGCCGTCGTCCCGCCGGTGCCCAACCAGGCCGGGGACACCGCGATCCTCACCGTCATCCCGGCCGAGGGGCCGACCGCGGCCGGCACCGAGGACCTCGTCGGCGACATCCGCGACCTGCGCCCCGACCTGGTCGAGAGCACCGGCTCGGAGCTGGCGGTCACCGGCAACACCGCCCTGGGCATCGACATCTCCGAGAAGCTCGCCGACGCGCTGCCGGTGTTCCTCGCCGTCGTCGTCGGACTGGCGTTCCTGCTGCTGATGCTCGCCTTCCGCTCGATCCTGGTCCCGATCAAGGCGACGCTGGGCTTCCTGCTCAGCCTCGCCGCCACCTTCGGCGCGCTGGTCGCGGTCTTCCAGTGGGGCTGGCTGGCCGACCTGCTGGGCGTCGAGCAGACCGGGCCGGTGCTGAGCTTCCTGCCGATCCTGCTCATCGGCCTGCTGTTCGGCCTCGCCATGGACTACGAGGTGTTCCTGGTCAGCCGGATGCGCGAGGAGCACGTGCACGGCACCGAGCCGTGCGAGGCGGTGATCGGCGGCTTCCGCCACGGCGCCCGCGTGGTGACGGCGGCCGCGCTGATCATGGGCTCGGTGTTCGGCGGCTTCATCCTCGGCCACGACGCCACCATCAAGAGCATCGGCTTCGCGCTGGCGTTCGGTGTGCTGGTCGACGCCTTCGTCGTCCGGATGGCGCTCGTGCCGGCCGTGATGACGCTGCTGGGCAAGGCGGCCTGGTGGCTGCCGCGCTGGCTGGACCGGGCGCTGCCCGACGTCGACATCGAGGGCGCGGCGCTCGAGCGGCGGGAGCCCGCGGCCCGTTCCGACGACGAGCTGGTGGCCGCCCGACGCTGAGCACCCGCACGCCGAGGGCCGTCTCCCCGACCGGGGAGGCGGCCCTCGGCTCGTTCCCGCGGGAACGAGCGGAACATGACGGGGAGCACCGGCGCTGACGACGGCGGACGCCCGACGAAGGAGACCCCGCATGCCCAGGACCTGGTTCATCACCGGCGCATCCCGCGGCTTCGGCCGCGAGTGGTCGATCGCCGCCCTCGAACGCGGCGACTCGGTTGCCGCCACCGCCCGCGACACGGCCGGCCTCGACGACCTGGTGCAGCAGTTCGGCGACCAGATCCTGCCGATCCGGCTGGACGTGGACGACCGCGACGCCGCCTTCACCGCCGTGCGGCAGGCCCACGACCACTTCGGCGGGCTGGACGTCGTCGTCAACAACGCCGGCTACGGCCAGTTCGGCATGATCGAGGAGATCAGCGAGGCCGAGGCCCGCGCCCAGTTCGACACCAACGTCTTCGGCGCGCTGTTCGTCACCCAGGCCGCGCTGCCCTACCTGCGCGCGCAGGGCTCGGGCCACATCCTGCAGGTCAGCAGCATCGGCGGGATCAGCGCGTTCCCCAACATCGGCATCTACAACGCCTCCAAGTGGGCGCTGGAGGGATTCAGCCAGTCGCTGGCCGCGGAGGTCGCCGACTTCGGCATCAAGGTGACGATCATCGAGCCCGGCGCCTACGCCACCGACTGGGGCGGCGCCTCGGCGAAGCACGCCCCCCCGAACCCCGCCTACGACGCCTTCCGCGAGAAGGCCGCGGAGCAGCGCAGGGCCCGCGCCGGCAACCCGGGCGACCCGCTGGCCACCCGCGAGGCGGTGCTGCAGCTCGTCGACATGGAGAACCCGCCGCTGCGGATCTTCTTCGGCGACGGCCCGCTGGCGATCGCCACCCGCGACTACGAGTCCCGGCTCGCCGAGTGGCGCACCTGGGAGCCGCTCTCCAAGGCGGCCCACGGCCGCAAACCCTGACCACCGGCAGTGCCCGTCCTCACCCGGGCGGGCCCTGCCGCAGGGCGGCGGCCATCCGCTCGACGGCGACGTGCAGGCGGTCGGGGGACGTGGCGGCGTAGCCGAGCACCAGCCCGGGGTCGCCCGGGGTCAGCCGGTGCCACGACAGCGGGTGGACGACGACGCCGGCGTCCCGCGCCGCCCCGGCCAGCGCGACGTCGTCGGCGTCCAGCCCCGGGAACGTGACCAGCAGGTGCAGCCCCGCCGCGATCCCCGCCACCCGGGCCCCCGGCAGGAACCGGCTCAGCGCCCCGAGGAGCGCGTCCCGTCGGGCCCGCTGCCGGGTCCGCACCAGCCGCAGGTGCCGGTCGTACGCCCCCGACCCCAGCAGCTCCGCGAGCACGAGCTGCGGCAGCGCCGGGCTGCCCAGGTCGCTGGCGTGCTTCGCCGCCACCAGGTCGGCATCCAGGTGCGACGGCGCGACCAGCCAGCCCAGCCGCATGCCCGGCGCCAGCGTCTTCGACGTGCTCCCGGTGTGCGCCACGTGCTCCGGCGCCGACGGCTGCAGCGCCGGCACCGGCGCCCGGTCGTAGCGGTGCTCGGCGTCGTAGTCGTCCTCGATCACCAGCCCGCCGTCGCGCGCCCACGCCAGCAGCTCCCGCCGCCGGTCCGGCGAGAGCACCACGCCCGTGGGGTACTGGTGCGCCGGCGTCACCATCACCGCCGGCACGGACGGCAGGGCGGAGACCACGAGGCCGTCGTCGTCCACCGGCACCCCGACCGGCCGGAGCCCCCAGTGCGCGAGCTCCTCCCGCGCGCCCCGCGACCCCGGGTCCTCCACCCCGATCGAGCCCGCCCCGCGAGAGCGCAGCGTCTGCGCCA
This sequence comes from Blastococcus sp. SYSU DS0616, assembly GCF_054051015.1. Lineage (NCBI taxonomy): Bacteria > Bacillati > Actinomycetota > Actinomycetes > Geodermatophilales > Geodermatophilaceae > Blastococcus > Blastococcus sp. SYSU DS0616. The sequence goes on along the minus strand of NZ_JBJHAJ010000034.1, from coordinate 3,369 downwards.
GCAGCGCCAGCGCCTGCGCCACCCCGGCGACGACCAGGATCCGGTCCGGGTCGGTGCGCAGGCCGCGGGTGCGCCCCAGCCACCCGGCCAGCTCGCGCCGCAGCCGCGCGCTGCCCCGCGGATCGCCGTAGCCGAGGTCGGCCGCCGTCGCGTCGCGCAGCACCGCCCGCTCGGCCCGCAGCCACGCCGCCCGCGGGAACGCCGCGAGGTCGGGCACCCCCGGCGAGAGGTCGATCTCGCCCTCGGCGGCGGGGCGGTTGGTCGGCTGCGGCAGCCGGTCCGGGTCCGGGGGCGGCGGTGGCACGGGGGACGACGGCGGCACGGGGGACGCCGACGGCAGCACCACGGTGCCCCGCCCGGTCCGCCCCTCGACCAGCCCCTCGTCGACCAGCCGCTGGTAGGCCTCGACCACCACCCCGCGGGCGATCCGCAGGTCGGCGGCGAGCGTCCGCGTCGGCGGCAGCCGGTCACCCGCCGCCAGCCGGCCGTCCAGCACCGCGGCTCGCACCGCGGACGTCAGCCAGTCGGTCACCCCGCGCGCCGGCGCACCCGCCGGGTCCAGGTGGAGGAAGTCCGTCCCCGGCATTGGTCCACTCCGCTCTGCAGTCATTGGCCCTACTGGATGGGCCAACGCGGTCCGAGCATGGCAGCCATGGCCGCGATCGTCGATGCACCCCCCGTCCGGCAGCCCGCCGCGCCCGCCGTCCTCGCCGGAACGGTGGCGATGGGCTTCGTCGGCAGCAGCGTCGCCATCTCCGCCGTCCTCACCGAGGCGCCGCTGTTCACCGCGCAGTCGCTGCGCTACGCCCTCGCCTGCCTGCTGCTGGTCGGCTTCGCCCGCTCGGCCGGGCGGCGGATCGTCCAGCCGCAGGGTGCCGAGTGGGCCTGGCTGCTCGGGATCGTCGTCACCGGGATGGTGCTGTTCAACGTGGCGCTGGTGCGGGGCTCGGCGCACGCCGAGCCGGCCGTCCTCGGCGTGGCCGTCGCCTCCGTGCCGGTGCTGCTCGCCGTCGTCGGCCCGCTGCTGGAGGGCCGCCGGCCGCGCGGCCGGGTGCTCGGTGCCGCCGCCATCGTCACGGTGGGCGCCGGACTGGTGCAGGGACTCGGCCGCAGCGACGCCGAGGGGCTGGCCTGGGCGGTCGTCGTCCTGGTCTGCGAGGCCGGGTTCACGCTGCTCGCCGTGCCGTTGCTCGCCCGGCACGGGGCGTGGGGCGTCTCGGTGCACACCACCTGGCTCGCGGCCGCCGTCTTCGGCCTTCTCGGCCTGGTCACCGAGGGGCCGGCCGCAGCGCTCCGCCTGACCGGCACGCAGCTGGCCGCCGTCGGCTACCTGGCCGTGGGGATGACCGCCGTCGCCTTCGTGCTCTGGTACTCCGCCGTCGGCCGGCTCGGCAGCGCGCGGGCCGGGCTGCTCACCGGCGTCGCCCCGGTCGCCGCCGCCGGGGTCGGCGTCGCCATGGGCGACCCGGCGCCGGGGCCGGTCGTGTGGCTGGGCATCACCGTGGTCACCGCCGGACTGGCCCTGGGGCTGACCGGGCACGCCCGACCACCCGTCAGCGGCGGCGCTCCATGATGTGGCCGGTCGCGGTGAACGCCTCGTTGCCGACCAGCGCGCCGGTCTTCGTCTCCACCAGCGTGAAGCCTTCCCGCTCGTAGAGCCGCCGCGCCGGGTTGCCGTCCAGCACCGTCACCTCGACGCGCTCGATCCCGAGACCGTCGGCATGCGCCAGGAGGTGCCGGACCAGCGCCCGGCCGATCCCGCGGTTCTGGACGTCGGGATGCACGTACAGCCACGTGAGCTCGTCGTCGGCGAAGGCGACGAACCCGACGACGGCGTCGTCCACGACGGCCACCCAGACCTGGTCGTCGAACAGCCCCTCGTCCTCCGCGGTGGCCGCCAGGTCCTTGAACGCCTCCACGCCCACGGTCGCGGCCAGCTCCTGCCACCGCGCCGCGTCGTGCGCCGCCGCGATCGCCGCCCAGTCCTCGCGGCGGTAGTTCCGGATCGTCACCTCGGTGGCCATGGCAGGAACCCTGGTGATCATCCGGCGCGCCTGTCCAGCGAATTGGCGTCCGCCGGGGCGGCGTTCCCCGCGGGAACGCCGGGCGCCCGGCGTGAAGCGGCCCGACCTCAGTCCAGGACCGCGGTGGCCTCCATCTCGACCAGGAAGTCGGGATCGAAGAGGACCGAGACCCCGATCATCGAGGCCGGCGCGGCCGAGGCGACGCCCAGCGTCGCCGCCGCCCGGGACAGGCCTTCCATGAAGGCGGGCATCTTCTCCAGGCTCCAGTCGACGACGTAGACGGTCAGCCTGGCGACGTCGGCGAAGGTCCCCCCGGCCGCGGCCAGGGCGGTGCCGACGTTGAGGAACGCCTGCTCGACCTGGGCCGCGAAGTCGCCCACGCCGACCTTCTCGCCCGTGGCGTCGACGGCGACCTGGCCGGCGACGAACACCAGCCGCGAGCCGGTCGCGACCGCGACCTGGTGGTAGACGTCGGGCGTCGGCAGCCCGCTCGGGTTCAGCAGGGTGATGGCCATGCTCACTCCTCGCTCGTGGCGCCCGGAGCATCCGGGCCGGTCGAAACATAGCAGCGTTATGCCATGTACGGTCCCCCTGTGGCTCGCCCGAAGGACCCGGCGGTCCGCATCCAGCTGATCGAACGGGCCGCCGTCATGCTGCGGTCCCGCGAACCGATCACCCTGCGCTCCCTGGTGGCCGGGACCGGCGTGTCGACGATGGCCGTCTACACCCACTTCGGCGGCATGGAGGGCCTGTGGCAGGCGCTCCGCCAGGAGGGCTTCACCCGGCTGGACGCCCGCCTGGCGACGGTGCCGACGTCGGCCGACCCGGTGCGCGACCTGACCGCCCTGGCGGCGGCCTACCTGGACCACGCCCTCACCCACCCCGACCTGTACCGCGTGATGTTCGACGCGAGCGTCGACCTGGAGGACCTCCCGGCGGCCGACGCCACCCTCGAGCACCTGGTCCGGGCCGCCCACCGGGGCCGGGACGCCGGCCGCTTCCGCGCCGATGTCGACCCCCTCGAGCTGGCCGTCCAGAGCTGGACCATCGGCCATGGGCTGGTCTCGCTGGTCGCCACCGGCCCGCTGCCGCGCGAGGCCCTCGACCACGGGCGCTTCCTGCTCGGCGCGCTGTTCACCGCCAGCGGGGACGAGCCCGCGCGCTGTCGCGCCTCGATCCAGCAGGGCTGGCACCGGCCGGCCCCGGACGACGAGCAGCCGCGCCCCGCCTGACGCGGGCAGCACCGAACGCGGGGGGGGGGGGGGGGGGGGGGGGGGGGGGGGGGGGGGGGGGGGGGGGGGGGGGGGGGGGGGGGCGGCGGGCCGCGCCGGCGGCCGCGCGGGAG
>NZ_JBJHAJ010000033.1:0-41639 GCF_054051015.1 Blastococcus sp. SYSU DS0616 | reverse complement strand
AGAGCCCGCCGGCCGACCACCGCCGCCGCGGCGCCCCCCCCCCCCCCCCCCCCCCCCCCCCCCCCGCCCCCCCCCCCCCCCCCCCCCCCCCCCCCCCCCCCCCCCCCCCGGGCGGCGGCGGGGAGCCGGTTGCGCCGTCCGCAGGCCCGGCAGGTGGTCAGAGCAGGCCGTGCCGTGTCAGCGCCCATTCCAGCTCCCTCACGGTCGGTTGCTCCAGCCACTGGCCGCCCACGTCGACGACCGGGTTCCTCAGGACGCCGCCGGTCATCCAGCGCAGCCGGCGTTCCGCCTCCGGATGGAGGTCGAGATCGACGTACTGGTAGGGCACCCCGGCGCGGTCGAGCAGTCGGCGGGTCATCTGGGTGATCCCGCACCACCGATTGCCGTACACGGTGACCGGTGCTGTCCCGACGGCCGGCCGCACCCGGACGGCCGGCTGCTTCGGGACCATGTACGTGGTCGCCATCGAGGCCTCCTTCGCACGTGTCGGCGCTCGATCGGTTCAGGCCGCCTCGCGGCGGCCGGTGAGCTCGTCGAGCGCGGTGAACAGCTCGTAGATGTCGGGCAGGTGGTCGACGCGCGGCGAGACGTGGGCCCACCGGATGACCCCGTCGGCGTCCACCACGTACAGCGCCCGGTCGCTGAAGCCGTCGGATTCGCGCCAGACGCCGTACCGGCGGGCCACCTCGCCCCGCGGGTGGAAGTCCGACAGGAGCGGGAAGCTGATCCCCCGGACGGCGGCCCACGCGCCGTGGCTGTACAGCGAGTCGACGGAGATCCCCACCAGCTCGGCGTCCCGGCTCTCGAATTCCGCGAGCTCCTGCTGGTACAGCTCCAGCTGCCGGCTGCACCCGGGGCTCCAGTCGAGCGGGTAGAACACCAGGACGACCGGTCGGCCCCGGAAGTCCGACAGGCTCACCGGCCGGCCCTCGGCGTCGGGCAGGGTGAACTCAGGCGCCCGGGTGCCCACGGTCAAGCCGGTCGATTCGGCAGCGCCGCCCATCGGCGGCGCGGTCAGGTACAGGTCGGCGACGTCCCCGAGGTCCGTCTCCGCTCGCCGGTCACGGCTGTCCCCGGCCGACGGCGTCCGGTTCGCCACCTCCTGCACCATCGCGTGCAGCACGGAGAGTGCCTCCGACACCGGCGAGTCGTCGAGCTGCTCACCGAGCTCGGCGAAGCGCTCCTCCAGTCGGGTCAGGCGGGCGGGCTCCGCCGCCCGCGTGGAGTACGTGGTCCCCATCGAACCCCCTCGTCGACAGTCCCGGTTCCACCCGGGCACGTTGTACCTCGTACCGACGGACCAAAAAACCTGCAGTGACCGGGGGAATATTTCGGCTGCGTGGCACGTCGGTCGGAACGCTGCCCGGGGCGCCGGCACGGCGTCCCGGCCACGTCCCGACGTGAGGAGAGTCAGGGAGGTTCGGACATGTCACGTGCGGTCGGTATCGACCTGGGCACCACGAACTCGGCCGTCGCCGTCCTCGAGGGCGGCGACCCCACCGTCATCCCCAACAGCGAGGGAGGGCGCACGACACCGTCGGTCGTCGCCTTCAGCCGCAACGGCGAGGTCCTGGTGGGCGAGGTCGCCAAGCGTCAGGCGGTGACGAACGCGGCCCGCACGATCCGGTCGGTGAAGCGGCACATGGGCACCGACTGGGCCACCGACGTCGACGGCAAGCGGTACACCGCCCAGGAGGTCAGCGCCCGCGTCCTGCAGAAGCTCAAGCGTGACGCGGAGGCGTACCTGGGCGAGCCGGTCACGCAGGCGGTGATCACCGTCCCCGCCTACTTCGACGACGCGCAGCGGACCGCGACGAAGGAAGCGGGCACCATCGCGGGCCTGGAGGTGCTGCGCATCGTCAACGAGCCGACGGCTGCGGCGCTGGCCTACGGGCTGGACAAGGACGCCAAGGACGAGACCGTGCTCGTCTTCGACCTAGGCGGCGGCACCTTCGACGTCTCGGTGCTGGAGATCGGCGACGGCGTCTTCGAGGTGAAGTCCACGGCCGGCGACACGCGGCTCGGCGGTGACGACTGGGACCAGAAGGTCATCGACTGGCTCGTGGACACGTTCCGCACCGCGGAAGGGGTCGACCTGTCGAAGGACCCGATGGCGATGCAGCGGCTCAAGGAGGCCGCCGAGCGCGCCAAGATCGACCTCTCCGGCGCCACGCAGACCCAGATCACCCTGCCCTACATCACCGCTACCGCGGAGGGGCCCAGGCACCTGGACGTCTCGCTGACCCGCGCGAAGTTCCAGGAGCTGACCGAGGACCTGCTGCAGCGGTGTCGCGGGCCGTTCGAGCAGGCGCTGCGGGACGCCGGACTCGGTCCGCGGGACATCGACCACGTGGTCCTGGTCGGTGGCTCCACCCGGATGCCGGCGGTCGTGGAGCTCGTCCGCGAGCTCAGCGGCAAGGACCCGCACCAGGGTGTGAACCCCGACGAGGTGGTCGCCGTCGGGGCTGCCGTCCAGGCCGGTGTGCTCCGCGGCGACGTCAAGGACGTGCTGCTGCTCGACGTCACGCCGCTCTCCCTGGGCATCGAGACGCAGGGCGGCGTGATGACCACGATCATCGAGCGGAACACGACCATCCCCACCCGCCGCACCGAGGTCTTCAGCACGGCGACGGACAACCAGCCCTCCGTCGAGGTGCACGTCCTGCAGGGCGAGAGGGAGATGGCCGCCGGCAACAAGACCCTGGGCCGGTTCCACCTGACCGACCTGCCCCCGGCGCCGCGTGGTGTGCCGCAGATCGAGGTCACCTTCGACATCGACGCCAACGGCATCGTGCACGTCTCGGCCACCGACCGGGCGACGGGCAAGGAGCAGTCGATCACCATCACCGGGCAGTCGTCCCTCAGCCGCGAGGACATCGACCGGATGGTCCGCGACGCCGAGGCGCACGCCGAGGAGGACCGCCGACGGCGGGAGGAGGCCGAGGCCCGCAACGACGCGGACGCCCTGCTCTACCGGAGCGAGAAGCTGCTGGCCGAGCACCGCGACGTGACCGGCCCCGAACGCGACCAGCTGGAGGCGGCGGTCAGCGAGGTGAGGGGCCTCGTCGAGCACGGCGAGGTCACTGCTCTCCGCGCGGCGACCGAGCGGCTGACCGCGGCGGGCACCGCCTTCGCCGCCCGGCTCCAGGAGCAGCAGGCTCCCGACGGTGGCGCAGCGACGGCCGCCGGTGACGACGACGTGATCGACGCCGAGGTGGTCGACGAGGGCAGCCGGGCGTGAGCCCGGCTGCCCTCTGGTGGGAAGGAGGTGGACGACCGTGGCGATGACCGCCGAGTGGCTGGACAAGGACTACTACCGCGTGCTCGGCGTCGCGGAGTCCGCGTCGGACAAGGAGATCACCCGCGCCTACCGCCGCCTGGTCCGGGAGCTGCACCCCGACACCAACCCCGACGCCGGGGCCGGTGAGCGGTTCCGGGACGTCACGTCGGCCTACGAGGTGCTGCACGACCCCGCGCGCCGGCGCGAGTACGACGAGGTCCGCCGGCTCGCTCCCGCCGGTCGGTCGACGGGCGGGCCGGGCTGGCCGCACGGTCGGTCCGTGCGGGTCAACCGGCGCGGTCCCCGGGCCGGGGGGCACCGGGTCACGGTCGAGGACCTGTTCGGCATGTCCGCCGACGACGGCGGGTGGGGGACCGGTCTACCCCGCCGCGGGACCGACCTGGAGGTGGCGGTGGAGCTGCCGTTCGACCAGGCGGTGCGCGGCACCACTCGCCGGCTCCGGCTGGGGTCGCGGACCGTCACGGCGCGCATCCCGCCGGGGATCGCGGACGGGCAGACGCTGCGGCTGGCCGGACGCGGGGAGCCGGGTGAGAACGGCGGGCCCGCCGGTGACCTCGTCGTGCGGGTCCGGGTGGCATCGCACCCGTTCTTCCGGCGGGACGGCCGTGACCTCGCGGTCACCGTGCCGGTGACCTTCGCCGAGGCGGCCCTGGGCGCCGACGTCCGGGTGCCCACGCTCGACCGCCCGGTCAGGGTCCGGATCCCGGCCGGGACGCGGAGCGGGACGACCCTGCGGGTGCCGGGCCGGGGTGTGCCGGCCGCCGACGGCGCGGGCGACCTGCTGGTCACCGTCGAGGTCGACGTGCCGAGGGAGCTGGACGAGCGCCAGCGGGCTGCCGTGCAGGCACTGGCGGCGGCGACCCCCGGGTCGCCGCGAGCCCACCTCGGGGTGTGAGGCACCGGCCGACACCCCGCCACCGACAGATCAACGACAGTGAGGAGGTGTTCCACCGTGGCCGGCGCATTCGACCCGAACCGCTGGACGCGCAGGACCCAGGAAGCAGTCCAGGCCGCCGTGGAGCGGGCACGGCAGGAGTCGCACCCCGAGGTCACGCCCGATCACCTGGTCGCGGCGCTCCTCGGGCAGGAGGACGGCGTCGTCCTGCCGCTGCTGCAGAAGGCCGGGATCGGCCTCCCCGGACTGCGGGACCGCGTCACCGAGGCCCTCGACCGGCTGCCGCACGCCTACGGGTCCGAGCCGCAGGTCGGTCGCGAGCTGCGTGCCGCGATCGAGGAGGCCGACCGGGTGCGCCAGCAGTTGCACGACGAGTACGTCTCCACCGAGCACCTGCTGCTGGCGGTCGCCGGCCACCTGCAGGTGTCGCGTGAGCAGCTGCTCGCCGGGCTCCAGCAGGTCCGCGGCAGTCACCGCGTGACCTCCCCGGACGCCGAGGAGCAGTACCAGGCGCTGGAGAAGTACGGCCGCGACCTGACCGAGGAGGCCCGCAAGGGCAAGCTCGACCCGGTCATCGGCCGGGACGAGGAGATCCGCCGCGTCGTCCAGGTGCTGTCCCGCCGGACCAAGAACAACCCGGTCCTCATCGGTGAACCCGGCGTCGGCAAGACCGCCATCGCCGAGGGGCTGGCCCGCCGGATCGTCGAGGGCGACGTCCCGGAGAGCCTGAAGAACAAGCGGCTGGTGGCGCTCGACCTGGCGTCGATGGTCGCGGGTGCGAAGTACCGCGGCGAGTTCGAGGAACGGCTCAAGTCGGTCCTGCAGGAGATCGCCGACGCCGAGGGCCAGGTGATCACCTTCCTCGACGAGATGCACACAGTCATCGGCGCCGGCTCGGCCGAGGGCTCGATGGACGCCGGCAACATGCTCAAGCCGATGCTCGCCCGCGGCCAGCTCCGGATGATCGGCGCCACGACGCTCGACGAGTACCGCAAGCACATCGAGAAGGACCCGGCTCTCGAGCGCCGCTTCCAGCAGGTCTTCGTCGGCGAGCCGTCGGTGCAGGACGCGATCGCCATCCTCCGCGGCCTCAAGGAGCGCTACGAAGTCCACCACGGGGTCCGCATCCAGGACGCCGCGCTGGTGGCCTCCGCGGTGCTCTCCGACCGGTACGTCACCGGCCGGTTCCTGCCCGACAAGGCGATCGACCTGATCGACGAGGCGGCCAGCCGGCTGCGGATCGAGATCGACTCACTGCCCACGGAGATCGACGTCATCGAGCGGCGGATCCGGCAGCTGGAGATCGAGCGGGTGGCCCTGGCCAAAGAGACCGACGACGCCAGCCGCGACCGGCTCGCGGCGCTCGACCAGGAGCTCTCCGACCTGCGCGAGCAGTCGGCGGGGATGAAGGCGCACTGGCAGGCCGAGAAGGAGGCGATCGGGCGCATCCGGGAGCTCAAGGAGGAGCTGGAGGCTCTGCGCGGCGAGGTCGAGCGCGCGGTCGACCTGACCCGGGCCGCGGAGATCCGGTACGGGCGGATCCCCTCGGTCGAGCGTGAGGTGGAGCAGGCGACCGAGCGGCTGGCCGAGCTGCAGTCCACCCAGAAGATGCTCAAGGAGGAGGTCGACGAGGAGGACGTCGCCGAGGTGGTCAGCCGCTGGACCGGCATCCCCGTCGCCCGGCTGATGCAGGGCGAGGTGGCGAAACTGGTCCGGATGGAGGACGTGCTGCACGCCCGCGTGGTCGGGCAGGACGCCGCCGTCCGCGCCGTCGCCAACGCCATCCGGCGCAGCCGGTCCGGGCTGGCGGACCGCAACCGGCCGATCGGCAGCTTCCTGTTCCTCGGCCCGACGGGCGTGGGCAAGACCGAGCTCGCCCGCAGCCTGGCGGAGTTCCTGTTCGACGACGAGCGGGCGATGGTCCGGATCGACATGAGCGAGTACATGGAGAAGCACTCCGTGTCCCGCCTGGTCGGTGCGCCGCCGGGCTACGTCGGCTACGACGAGGGCGGGCAGCTCACCGAGACGGTCCGCCGGCGTCCGTACGCCGTCGTCCTGCTCGACGAGATCGAGAAGGCCCACCCGGACGTCTTCAACGTCCTGCTGCAGGTCCTCGACGACGGCCGGCTGACCGACGGTCAAGGCCGCACGGTGGACTTCACCAACACCGTGCTGATCATGACGTCGAACCTCCCCGGCGACCCGGCGGACTTCTTCAAGCCGGAGTTCATCAACCGGGTCGACGAGATCGTGCGGTTCCGGTCGCTCACCGAGGACGACATCGAGCAGGTCCTCGAGATCCAGCTGCGGCAGCTGGAGACGCGGATGGCCGAGCGGAAGCTGACGCTGGAGGTCAGCGACGACGCCCGGCGCTGGCTCGCCCGTCGCGGGTACGACCCCGACTACGGCGCGCGGCCGCTGAAGCGGCTCATCCAGCACGCGATCGTCGACCCGCTGGCGCTGGAGCTGCTCTCGGGCGTCTATCGGGACGGCGACACCGTGCACGTCGACGTCGCCGGTGACGACATCGTCCTGAAGTGAGCCCACCGCCACGGCCCTGTCGCAGGGACGTGGCACCCATCCCTACGACCGCTGGAGGAGGAACCGCCCATGACCGAGATGAGGAGTCGGCTGCCCGAGGACGTCCGGAAGACCGTCGGGGAGGCGCTGCAGGGCGCCGTCGTCGACCTGGTCGACCTGGGGCTGGTCGCCAAGCAGGTGCACTGGACGGTGGTGGGGCCCCACTTCCGCAGCGTGCACCTGCACCTGGACGACGTCGTCGCCACCACCCGGCAGTACTCGGACGCGCTCGCCGAGCGTGCGGTCGCGATCGGCGTGCTGCCCGACGGCCGGTCGACGGCCCTGCAGGAGCAGTCGGCGCTGTCGCAGCCGCCGCTCGCCTGGCTCCCGGCCGATGAGGCGATCAGCTTTCTCGTCCACGCGCTCGACGAGGTCGTGGCGCGGATGCGGGCACGCATCGACGACACACGGGACGACCCGGTGTCGCAGGACCTGCTGATCGAGACGACCGGTGCCCTCGAGAAGCAGCTCTGGATGTGGCGGGCGGAGAGCCTGCCCCGGTGAGGCGGACCGGGGAGGCGGCGGGCCGGCCGCTCGCGTCGGCCCGCCCCTGGCCGCCAGGTCCGGGATGTCGACGACGTCGAGGACCCCGGGCCCGCCGGGGGTCCTCGGCACCGCACGCATGCAGGGAGGCTGGGGCAGCGGACCGCAGCATCCCGGCGAGGTGCGCCGGACGACCCCGGGAGCGGCGCCAGGTGCGGCTAGGCCGCGACGGTGGGGTGCACGGCGTCCGCCAGCCAGGCCACGACCTCGTCGCGGTAGGGCGCGATCCCCTTGTACTCGGCGATGTCGGCCGGGAGCTCGGCGACGATCGCGGAGAGCTGCTCGCCCCAGCCCGGGACCGTGACGATCTCGGCCAACGGCGCCATGTACGTGCGGATGTTGAACGTCAGCGTTCCCGTCAACGGCAGCCGGGTGAGGTGCTCCAGCTCGATGCGCAGCTGCAGCCGGCCGAAGTCGCCGTCCCGCACCAGCTGGGGGATGTCGGCGTCCCACTCCGGCTTGGCCTCCAGGCTGATGTCGCGCCGCGGTGAGCCGTGGGCGGAGAAGGTCCAGTTGACCCGGCGGTAGGTCTGGTCGGCCGTGATGCCCCGCATGAACCGGGTGGCGCGGCTGGTCACGCCGTCCTCGTTGAGCCGGGGCACGGGGCCGTGGATCTCGTCGAGGTGCATGCCGATGTCGAACTTGACCGACCACGCGGCGGCCCAGGTGACCAGCGCGGCGTCGAACCACAGCCGGCCGCCGCGCTCGCTGACCATGAGGATGTCGTCGGGCACCTGGCAGCCGATCCAGGTGAGCGGATCGGTCGGCAGCGTGGCGGCATCGCCCAGGACGAACGACTGCTCGATGCCGAGGAGGTCGTTCCGCCAGGAGAAGACCCCGGACCCGAGGTCGGTCAGGTGCATGGCGTCCGGGCGGGCGGTCACGAGTTCCCGGAGCAGGTACAGGAGCATGTCCCAGCACGCCGGCTCCATGTGCGGGAGCACCTGCCGCCGCCCGGGGTCGCGGGCCAGCACGTCGCGGCGCAGCGCCATCTGCTCGGCGTAGTCGTCGCCCAGGTCGACGACGTGCTCGCCCCAGGACCCGGCGGGCGTCGCCACGCGCCGGCGGGCGGGCTCGACGTTGACCGTGTACCGGAAGGACCGGTCGGTGGGGGCGAAGGGCCAGGGCAGCCGGGGCAGATCGCTCACAGGTCCAGCTCCAGGTGGGTGTCGGCCGCCCGCGACACGCAGGCGAGCATGTGGGTCGAGGACTGCCGGTCGGAGTCATCGAGAACCAGGTCCCGGTGCTCCACGCGGCCGGCGGCCACGGGGACCAGGCACTGGCCGCAGACGCCCTGGCGGCACATGTGGGGGACGTCGACGCCGGCGCCGAGCACCGCGTCGAGCAGGCTGGTGCCGCTGGGCACCGGGAGCTCCCGGCCGCTGTGCCGCAGCCGGGCGGTGAACGGCCGGCCGGGGGAGAGCTCCCGGGCCTGGAAGTGCTCGAGGTGCACGCGGGCCGGTGGCCAGCCGGCCGCGCGCGCCGTCGCGGTGAACAGGTCCAGGAGGGGGGTCGGGCCGCAGGCGTAGGCGTGCGTGCCCCAGGGCTGGACCGCCATGCGTTCGCGCAGCGCACCGGCCAGGGCCACCCGGCCCTGCGCCTCCACCAGGTCGTGACCGGCGAGTTCGCGGACCTCCTCGAGGTGGGCGGCCTCGCCCCGGCGGTATCCGTAGACGACCTCCACGGGGCGTCCCCACGCACGGGCGGCGGCCAGGTGCGACAGGATCGGCGTGACCCCGATGCCCGCCGCGACGAGGAAAGCCTTCCGCGCGGCCAGCTCCGGCCGGAACGCCGACCGGGGCGGCTCCACCGGCAGCAGGTCGCCGACCCGCAGCACGTCGTGCAGCCAGGCCGAGCCCCCGCCGTCCCCGGTGCGGAGGACGGAGATCCGGTAGTCGCCCGGGGCGATCCCGGAGCCGGTGAGCGAGTACGCGTTGCGGGTGCCGCCGGCGGTCACGACCACGTGGCTGCCGGGCGCGTACCCGGCCAGCGACCGGCCCTCCGGGTCGGTCAGCACGATGTGCCGCACCCGGTCGGTCACCGCCTCGATCCGCGTCACCCGCAGCAGCTGCGTCGCCGGAACGCTCATCCCGCCTCCCCAGGTGCCGTCACCGCGGAGGCCAGGTAGCTGCCCCGGTGCCCCGACGCGTGCTCGTGCACCTCGAGCCGCAGGCCGCACCCGGGGCAGTCGACCTCCGCGCCGGGAGCCACCGGGAGCCGTGCGGTGGTCTCGCAGTGGGCGCAGAACACCGGGATCGGCCCCCGGGTGACGGCGAAGGCGGTGATCTCCTCGGGCAGCAAGCCCAGCCCGCGGGCCAGGGCGACCAGGGCGAGGACGTCGGCCTCGGGCCCGGCCACCAGCACCCGGTCGCCGACGTGCATCCCGTCGAGGCGGCGGGCGAGCGAGGCAGCCGACGACCCGTCCACGCCCGGAAGCCCCCAGCGCCGCACCGGCCGGCCGTGCTCGCGCGCCTCGGCCGCCCACCGGTCGACGACCTCCGCGGCCCGGCCGCCGACCTGCACGAGGAGGAATGCGCGGCCGGTGAGGTCCAGCGAGGGGGGCTGCGCCGGCCACGAGGGGACGCTCGTGCGGCGCGGCCGGAGCTGCTCTCCCGTCAGGACGGCGGTCATGCCGCACCGCGCAGCCAGGCGACGGCGGCGGAGCGGAAGCGGGTGAGGCCCTTGTAGTCGGCCATGTCCTCCGGCAGCTCCTCGAGGACGGCGGCGAAGCGGTCGCGCCACGCGGGCACCCGCGCCAGGTCCTCCAGCGGCAGCAGGTAGGTGCGGATGAGGAACAGCACCGCCCCGGAGCTGGGCAGCCGGACGAGGTGCTGGACCTCGACGCGCAGGTGCAGCCGGGAGCCGAGGTCCTGCTCGAGGACCAGACGCCGGTCGGGGCCCCACTCGGGATAGGTCTCGGTCGCGGTGTCCAGCCGCCGGCCGACGGTCATCGTCCAGTTCGTGCGGCGGTAGGCCTCCCCGGGCTGGAGCCGCATGAGGAACTGGTGGGCGCGGTCGATGACGCCCTCGGGGTGCACACGGGGGACGGGCCCGTGGATCTCGGGGAAGCTCATGCCGACGTCGAAGCGCATCGACCAGTCCGCGGCCGCCGTGACGACGCCGGCGTCGGCCCACAGCGCTCCCTCGCGCTGGTCGAGGAGCACGAGGTCGTCCTGGACCTGCGGTGCGATGAACTCGAGCGGACCGGACGGCAGCGTCGCGTCGTCACCGAAGGTGAACTGCTGCCCGATGCCCAGCAGTTCGTTGCGCCAGCGCCAGCGGTCCCCGCCGAGGCGGTCGAGCGCGAACACCTCCGGGCGGGCCCGCTGCAGCTCGCCCATCACGTAGAGCATCGCGTCCCAGGCGGCCGGCCTCATGTGCGGCAGCTCCTGCAGCCGTGTGGGGTCCGCGGCCAGCAGGGCGGCGCACTCGGCGCTGTCGGAGGCGTAGTACTCGTCGACGTGCAGGACGTGCTCGCCCCAGCTGCCGGCGGCGGTCGGCCGTGGCGCGACCGCCGGCTCCACGTTGGCGCTGTACCGGTAGGTGTCGGTCGGGAAGGGGAAGGGGAACGAGGTGATGCGGGCGGGCAGGGCCCGGTCGCGGATGTCGGTGGCTGTCACAGGTCGAGCTCCAGGGTGGGGCCGGTGCTGCGGGAGACGCAGCACATGACGCTGTCGGCGGCGGCCTTCTCGGCCTCGCCGAGGAAGAGGTCGCGGTGCAGGGGGGAGCCGGAGACGACGGGGACGCGGCACTCGCCGCAGACCCCCTGCCGGCACAGGTTGGGCACGGGGACGCCGGCGTCCTCGAGGGCCTCCAGCAGGCTCGCCCCGGACGGGACCCCGACCCGCCGTCCGGACCGCACGAGGGTCACCTCGAACGGATCCCCCGGGTCGAGCGCGGCGGCGGAGAAGCGCTCGGTGTGCACCCGCGCCTCCGGCCAGCCCAGCCGCTCCGCCGTCCCGAGGACCGTGTCGAGGAGGGCGGCCGGCCCGCAGGCGTAGAGGTGGGTGCCGAGCGGGGCGGAGGCGAGCGCGGCCTCGATGCGGGCGACGAAGCCGGCCACCTCCGGGTGCTCCTCCAGGCGCGGGCCGCAGAGCTCGCGCAGCTCGTCCAGGTGCGCTCCAGCGCCCGGGCGGTAGCCGTAGAGCAGCGTGAAGTCCCGCTTCCAGCGGACCGCGGCGCGGGCGTGCGAGAGCAGCGGGGTGATGCCGATGCCGCCGGCGACGAGCAGGTGGTGCCGTGCGGTGGCGACCGGGGCGAACGCGCTGCGCGGCCCGTCGGCCGCCACGACGTCCCCGGCCACGAGCTCGTGCACCCAGCGCGAGCCGCCGGACCCGTCGGGGCAGAGCAGCACCGAGATCGAGTAGCGCACCGGGGCTGTCCCGGAGCCGGTCAGCGAGTAGGCGTTGCGCCGGTCGCCGCAGTGCAGCACCACGTGGCTGCCCGGTGGGAAGGCGGGTAGCGGTCCACCGTCGGCGGAGACGAACTCGACCGACCGGATGCCGGCTGCCGCCGCCCGCACGCCGGCCACCCGGAGCCGGAGCGCGCCCCGGCCGGTGCGCGTCGGGGCATCCGCGGGTGCAGGCGGGGAGATCGTCGTCATGCCGGCACCTCCACCGGAGCGGCGGGGGCGGCGTCCTCGGCGTCCACCATGTACCCGAGGTAGGCGCCCAGCCGCCGGGACACGTGGTGGTAGACGTGCAGCGTCCGCCCGCAGCCCCGGCAGACGCAGGTCGCGCCGAGGGCGGCCGGGGTCTCCGTCTCGTGCGCGCAGTGGGCGCAGTGGACCCGGCGGCGGGGAACCCCCGTCACGTGGGTCAGCACCTCGGCCGGGACCGCCCCCAGCCGGAGGGCCCGGGCGCGGGCCCGGAGGACGCCGTCCTCCGGGCCCGCCACGAGCAGCCGCCAGCCGACCACGGCCTCGCCGGCCCGGGCACCCACCCAGGCCAGCGCCTCGGCGGTGCTGCGCGCCCGCAGCACGCTCACCGCCGCGCCGGCGGCCGCGGCCTGCGCCGCCCAGGCGGAGACGACGGGGTCGGCGGCCTCGTCGAGACCCAGGACGGCGGCGCTGCGGACGCCGTGGGGGAAGGCCGGCGGCGCGGCCGCCCACCGCGGCACGCTGGTGTGCTCGATGCCCATGCCGATCAGGGGGCGAAGGACCGCTGGCCGGTGTAGAAGCCCAGCGCCCGGTCGGGGGTCTCGAAGCGGATCCGCGAACCCTTCGGGAAGAACAGCACGTCCTTGGGGCGAGCGATCACCTGCGCGCCGCTGTCGAGGTCGGTGAGGTGGAACTCGCCCTCCACCACGACCTTCATCTCGTCGTAGGTGTACGTGTAGTCCAGCGGCTCGCCCGCGAGCAGCTCGAAGAAGCCGGAGCACAGCTCCGACCCCCCCGGGTTGGCGAACGTGTCGCCGATGGCGGCGTTGACGCCGGGGACCTCCATGCTCGGGAGCCCCTCGTAGGTGCCGCTCGCGTGTCCGAAGACGATGGTGCCGGTGGTGCTCATGTCCGCCTCCTCAGCGCGGGACCCGTCGGGGCGACCGATCCCTGCGGGTGGACGATATGTAACGCCAGTGGACGATTCGATGGGTGTCGGCGCTGTAACGAGTCGGTGACGAGGACCCTTCGCGGGTGCGGTGACGCCCCTCCCGTCCGGGTCATGCGGCCGCGGCGGAGCCCGCTCGTCCGCCGGAGCGGCCCCTATGCTCGCGCCGTGGAGGCAACCCCCGAGCCCGGCGGGCACGACGACGCGCCCGGCGGACAGCTGGAGGACGTCATAGCGATGCGCGTCCGCGAGTTCCGGCTGGCCAAGGGCGTCTCGCTGGCCGAGCTCGCGCGGACGACCGGCCTGAGCAAGGCGATGCTGTCCAAGATCGAGCACGCCCAGACCTCCTGCAGCCTGTCCAGCCTGGCGCGCCTGGCCGAGGCGCTGGCAGTGCCGGTCACGGCGCTGTTCCGGGGCGTGGACGCCGAGCGCGAGGCGGTCTTCACCCCGGCCGGCCACGGGGCGCAGATCGTCCGGCGGGGCAGCAACGTGGGGCACCTCTACCAGCTCCTGGGGGCGCTGCGCGGGGAGCACAAGCGGCTGGAGCCGCTGCTGGTCACGCTCACCGAGGCGAGCGAGGTCTTCCCGCTCTTCCAGCACCCCGGCACCGAGTTCATCTACGTGCTCGAGGGCGCGCTGATCTACGGCCACGGGGAAGCCCGCTACGAGATGCGCCCCGGCGACTCGCTGATCTTCGACGGCGAGGGGCCGCACGGGCCGGTCGAGCTGATCGAGCTCCCCATCCGCTTCCTGACCGTCACCGGTTACGGGCACGTCGTCTAGGTCGCGACCGGCCGCACCGCGCACCCGTGCGGCGGCAGCTCTCGCTTTCGTAACGCAGATTCACGTCCGCGTAACCACGAGGGCGTCCAGCACCATGAGACTGCGTTTCACGACGTGACACGCAACGACCGCCTCGCGCCCCGGTGCCCTCGGTGCCGGTCGGGCGGTGGTCGCCGGCGTGGCGTTCCGCACCCGTGTGTCCGGGTGCGATCCACCGATCTCGTGGCGTGGCCGGTCCCGCCCGACTCACCTGAGGAGAGTGGCTCATGCCTGCAGCCGACCTCGCCTGGCTCCTGGCGGCGTTCGCGCTCGTGCTCCTGATGTTCCCGGGCCTCGCCCTGTTCTACGGGGGCATGCTCGGCAGCAAGAACGTGCTCAACATGGTGATGATGGTCATGAGCACGCTGGCCGTCACGAGCGTCCTCTACGTCCTCTTCGGCTACGGGCTGGTGTCGGGCGACTCGCTCGGCGGCTGGGGCCTGATCGGCAACCCGGTCGACCACCTCGGTCTCGCCGGTTTCCACGACGACGGCGGCACCGGTGGCGCGGAAGGCGTCTACTGGACCGCCTTCTTCATCCTGTTCGCCGCGATCACGATCGCGATCGTGGCCAGCGGCGCGGCCGGCCGGATGAAGTTCGGCTCGTGGCTGGTCTTCTCCGCCGTCTGGCTGACCCTCGTCTACTTCCCGCTCGCGCACTGGGTGTTCGCCTTCGACGACGAGGAGAGCGGCGTCGTCGGTGGCTGGATGCGCAACGTGCTGCAGCTGCACGACTTCGCCGGTGGCACCGCGGTCCACATGAACGCCGGCGTCGCCGCCCTGGCGCTCGCGATGGTCCTCGGCAAGCGGCGCTCGCCGACGCACCGGCCGCACAGCCTGCCGCTGGTCGTCCTGGGCGCCGGGATCCTGTGGTTCGGCTGGATCGGGTTCAACGGGGGCTCGGCGGCCGGGGCGAACTTCCTCGCGCAGTACGTCGTCCTGACCACGCTGCTCGCCGGGTCCACCGGCATCCTCGGTTTCCTGCTGGTCGAGAGGCTGCGCGACGGCCACGCGACGACGCTCGGCATGGCGTCCGGGGCGATCGCCGGACTGGTCGGCATCACGCCTGCGGCCGACACGGTGAACGCCGCCGGCGCGCTGGTGGTCGGCTTCGTCGCCGGCGCCCTCGTCGCCTGGGCGGTGACCTGGAAGACGAAGCTGGGCATCGACGAGAGCCTCGACGCGTTCGCCGTGCACGGCGTCGGCGGCATCGCCGGAACGCTCTGCGTCATGCTCATCGGCGCGTCGAACTCGCCGGGCGGGGTGCAGGGCGTCCTGCTCGGTGGCAGCTTCGACATCGTCTGGCGCGAGCTGGTGGCGATCGTCGCGACCTGCACCTTCTCGTTCGTGATGACCTACGCCATCGCCTGGGCGCTGCAGCGCACGATCGGGCTGCGCGTCGACGAGGCGACGGAGGACGCCGGCCTGGACGTCGCCGTCCACGCCGAGTCGGCGTACGACTTCGACCGGGGCGTGAGCCCGACCCGGGTGGGCGCGACCGTCTACGGCCTCGACGAGGTGCCCCCCGCGCCGGTCGCCGTCGCCCCGACGTCGCCGCGCTGACCTGCGCCGCCCCCCGGCGCAGCCACGTGACACCGGAGGCCGGTCCCCGATGGGGCCGGCCTCCGGCGCGTCGCGCGAGGTCTGCGGCAACACGAACCTGGCGCGACCGTAACGCCGCGGAAACGGTGGCCGTGTTCACTCCTACGTGACAGAGGTTCATGTCAGTGAACAGCCGCAGGAGGATCCCGTGCCGCTCACCGCCACCCGTCCCGAGGCCCCGCCCGTCGCCGTCACGGCCGAACCCGAGGTGCTCGACCTCGCCACGCGGGCCCGCGCCGACGGCACGCAGTTCATCCTGGCGCTCTTCGTGGACCTCACCGGCAAGCCGTGCGCCAAACTGGTCCCGGTCGAGGCGGTCGAGGAGCTGCAGACCGAGGGTGTCGGCTTCGCCGGGTACGCCGTCGGCGCCATGGGTCAGGAGCCGAAGGACCCGGACCTCATCGCGATCCCTGACCCGGCCTCGTACATGCCGGTGCCGTTCATCCGTCCCGGCCTGGCGATCGTGCACTGCGATCCGCACGTCGAGGGCCGGCCCTGGCCGTATGCGCCGCGGGTGATCCTCAAGGAACAGCTCGCCCGCGCCGCGGAGCTCGGCCTGGACCTCAAGGTCGGCGCGGAGGTCGAGTACTTCCTCGTCGAGCGCGGGCCCGACGGCGCCCTGCGCCCGGCCGATCCGAGGGACACCTCCGAGCGCCCGTGCTACGACGCCCGCGGCCTCACCCGCATGTACGACCACCTGACCGAGGTCTCCCGGGCCATCAACTCCCTGGGCTGGGGCAACTACGCCAACGACCACGAGGACGGCAACGGGCAGTTCGAGCAGAACTTCGCCTACGCCGACGCGCTGACCACCGCCGACCGGGTGGTCACCCTCCGGTACCTGCTCTCGGTCCTCGCCGAGCAGCGGGGCATGACGGCCACCTTCATGGGCAAGCCGTTCACCGACCGCACCGGCAGCGGCCTGCACATGCACCTCTCGCTGTGGCGGGGTGGCGCACCGGTCTTCCCGGACGCCGAGGACCCGCGCGGCCTCGGGCTCTCGGCCCTGGCCTACTCCTTCGTCGCCGGTCTGATCGAGCACGCCTGCGGCCTGCAGGCGGTCCTCGCTCCCACCGTCAACGCCTACAAGCGCACCGGCGCGACGGGCACCCGGTCCGGCGCCACCTGGTCCCCGCGGACGGCGTCCTACGGCGGCAACGACCGGACCCACCTGCTCCGCGTGCCGGACGGCAACCGGGTGGAGCTGCGGGGTGGTGACGGCTCGGCCAACCCCTACCTCGCCGCGGCGACGGCGCTGGCGGCCGGGCTGGACGGGGTGCGCCGGGGGCTGGACCCGGGCGACCCGGGGGCCGCCACCAGCAGCCCGCTGCCTCCCACGCTGCTGCACGCGGTCGAGGCGATGGAGAGCGACCCGGTGGTCGCGGGTGCTCTCGACGTCGCCGGCCCGGGTGTCGCGGCCTACTTCGCCGGCGTCAAGCGCGAGGAGTTCTTCGAGTGGCACGGGCAGGTCACCTCCTGGGAGGTCGACCGCTACGTGACCGCCTTCTGACCAGCCGGATCGTCGAGAGGAACCACCCCCATGTGCGGGATCGCCGGGCTCCACCTGCGGGAGCCCTCCCTGTACCCCCGGCTCGGTGAGCTGCTGACCGGGATGCTCTGCCAGATCACCGAGCGAGGACCGGACTCCGCCGGGATCGCCGTCTACGGCGATCCGCGCTGGTCGCCGCCGGGGGAGTCGACGGTGTCGCTGCTCCCGGGAGACGCGAGCGCCCAGGAGGTCGGGACGGCGCTGCGCGAGCGGCTACCCGAGGCGGTGGTGGTCGACGCCGGGCAGACGCTGCTGGTGCACGCCGCGACCGACCCCGACACGCTCGTCGCCGCCGTCCGCGTGGCGGTCGGGCGGGTGGGGAAGGGCGAGGCGATCGTCATCGGCCAGGGGGAGGACCTCGCCGTCCTCAAGGGGGTCGGCCACCCGCAGGCCCTCGCCGCCGAGTTCGGCCTCGCCGCCGCGCAGGGCTGGCAGGGGGTGGCGCACACCCGGATGGCCACCGAGTCCGCGGTGACGCCGCAGGGCTCGCACCCGTTCTCGGTCGGCCCGGACCAGTGCCTGGTGCACAACGGATCCTTCGCCAACCACGCGACGATCCGCCGCGAGCTCCGGGCCGCCGGTATGACGTTCGACAGCGAGAACGACTCCGAGGTCGGCGCCCGGTTCGTCGCCGCACAACTGGCCGCCGGCTACGACCTCGAGAAGTCGCTGAAGCTGCTCTGCGAGCGGTTCGACGGCTTCTACACCCTGCTGGTCGCCAACCGGGACAGCTTCGCCGTGGTCCGCGACGCCATCGCCTGCAAGCCCGCCGTCGTCGCCGAGACGCCGCAGTGGGTGGCCATGGCGTCGGAGTACCGCGCCCTCGCCGGGCTGCCCGGCATCGAGAACGCCCGCATCTTCGAGCCCGAGCCGGAAGAGGTCTACGCATGGCAGCGCTGAGCACGTCCCTGGAGTTCGCGGAGGGACGGGTGGAGCTGGCCGAGCCCACCCTCGTGGACCTGACCGTGTCCGACGTCCGCGCGCTCAACAGCGCGCTGCACGCGGTCGACGTCGCCGAGAAGGCCCCCACCTGGCGGGTCGCGAACCCCGACGGCCGGCACAACATCGCCGTCGGCCTGGACGCCGACATCGACGTCGTGGTCGACGGGCACGTCGGCTACTACTGCGCCGGCATGAACAAGGCCGCGACGGTGACCGTCAACGGCAACGCCGGCGTCGGGGTCGCCGAGAACATGATGAGCGGGACCGTGCGCATCCGCGGCAACGCCTCGCAGTCGGCCGGGGCCACCGCGCACGGCGGGTTGCTCGTCGTCGAGGGGTCGGCGGCGGCGCGCTGCGGCATCTCGATGAAGGGCGTGGACATCGTCGTCGGCGGCGACGTCGGCCACATGAGCGCCTTCATGGGCCAGGCCGGCCGGCTGGTCGTGTGCGGCGACGCCGGCGACGCGCTCGGCGACTCCCTCTACGAGGCCCGCATCTACGTGGCCGGCTCGGTGAGGTCGCTCGGGGCCGACTGCGTGGAGAAGGAGATGCGCGCCGAGCACCTCGCCGAGCTGGCCGGCCTGCTCCGTGCCTCCGGGGTCGACGCCGACCCGTCGTCCTTCCGCCGCTACGGCTCCGCCCGGCAGCTCTACAACTTCCACGTCGACAACGCCTCGGCGTACTGAGAAAGGGCACCCCGTGACCGACAACCCTGCCTTGCGCCAGCCCGCCCTGCCCCCCGACCCTGCCCTCCGCGAGTCCGCCACCTTCGACCGCGCGACCATCGCCGACATCCAGCGCGCCGCGGAGACCGGCATCTACGACATCCGCGGCGGCGGCGCCAAGCGCAGGGTGCCGCACTTCGACGACCTGCTGTTCCTCGGCGCCAGCATGTCCCGCTACCCGCTCGAGGGGTACCGGGAGCGCTGCGACACCGACGTCGTCCTCGGCGACCGCAACGCCACCTACCCGCTGCACCTCGCCACGCCGGTGACCATCGCCGGCATGAGCTTCGGTGCGCTCTCCGGCCGCGCCAAGGAGGCGCTCGGCCGCGGCGCCAGCGAGGTCGGCACCTCCACGACCACCGGCGACGGCGGGATGACCCCGGAGGAGCGCGGCCAGTCCAAGCACCTCGTCTACCAGTACCTCCCGTCCCGCTACGGCATGAACCCCGATCACCTGCGCATGGCCGACGCCATCGAGGTCGTGCTCGGGCAGGGGGCGAAGCCCGGCGGCGGCGGGATGCTGCTCGGCCAGAAGATCACCGAGCGGGTGGCGGGCATGCGGACCCTGCCGATGGGCGTCGACCAGCGCAGCGCCTGCCGGCACCCGGACTGGACCGGCCCCGACGACCTGGAGATCAAGATCCGGGAACTGCGGGAGATCACGGACTGGGAGAAGCCGATCTACGTCAAGATCGGTGCCACCCGCACCTACTACGACGTCAAGCTCGCCGCCAAGGCCGGGGCCGATGTCATCGTGCTCGACGGGATGCAGGGCGGCACCGCCGCGACGCAGGACGTCTTCATCGAGCACGTCGGCATCCCGACGCTCGCGGCGCTGCCGCAGGCCGTGCAGGCGCTGCAGGAGGAGGAGCTGCACCGGAAGGTCCAGCTCGTCGTCTCCGGCGGTATCCGCAACGGCGCCGACGTCGCCAAGTGCATGGCCCTGGGGGCCGACGCCGTCGCGATCGGCACCGCGGCCCTGATCGCCCTCGGCGACAACGCACCGCACCTGGACGCGGAGTACCGCCGGCTCGGGTCGGCGGCGGGGTACTACGACGACTGGCAGGCGGGCCGCGACCCGGCCGGCATCACCACCCAGGACGACGAGCTGGCGCAGCGTCTCGATCCGGTGCAGGGCGGCCGGCGGCTGGCGAACTTCATCCGGGTGATGACGATGGAGGCGCAGATCATCGCCCGCGCCTGCGGCAAGGCCCACCTGCACTCGCTCGAGCCCGAGGACCTGGTCGCGCTCACCATCGAGGCCGCCGCCATGGCCCGGGTGCCGCTGGCCGGCACCAGCTGGATCCCGGGGCACGGGCTGTGACCGCGACGGCCACCACCGCCGACGTCGTCGTCGTGGGCGGCGGGCTCGAGGGCACGTCCATCGCCTGGTCGCTGGCTCGACGAGGGGTGACCGACGTCGTCGTCTGCGAGCGGGACACGGTCGGCTCCGGCGGCACCGGCAAGTCCAGCGGCATCGTGCGGTGCCACTACGGGGTCTCCTCGCTGGCGGCGATGGCCACCCGCAGCCTCGAGCTGTTCGAGAACGCCGCGGACGTCCTCGGCGACGACGTCGGCTTCCGGCAGACCGGGTACGTCGTCGGCGTCGGCGAGCCGAACGTCGCCGCCCTGCGGGCCAGCCTGGCCAACCAGCGGGCGGTCGGGGTGCAGACCGAGGAGATCGACCGCGCCGAGGTCGCGCGCCTGTGGCCGGTGGCCGACCTGTCCGACTTCGCCGCCTTCGCCTGGGAGGCGCGCGGCGGCTACGGCGACGCGTACCAGACCGCCCAGGGGTTCGCTGCGGCCGCGCGGCGCCTCGGCGTCCGCATCCGCCAGGGCACAGCCGTCGCCGAGGTGCTGGCCGACGGCGGCCGCGCGACCGGTGTCCGGCTGGCCGATGGGACGGCGATCAGCGCCGGCACCGTCGTCGTCGCGGCCGGCCCCTGGTCGGTGCCGCTGCTGGCGGAGCACGGCCTCGACCTGCCGATCAGGGTGCACCGCGAGCCGATCGTGCTGCTGGACCCCGGGGTCGACCTCGGCCCGGTGCCGGTCTTCTCCGACCTGGTGTCGCTGCAGTACATCCGCGCCGACGGCGGCGGGCAGCTGCTGTTCGGCAACAGCGACCTCTCCACGCCGGAGCCCGCCGACCCGGACGCCTACCTGAACCGCGCCACCGACGAGTTCCTCGAGATGGCGGTGGAGAAGATCTCGCACAGGTTCCCGGGGTTGGCGGACGCCTCGGTCGCCGGCACCTACGCCGGCTGCTACGACGTGACCCCGGACTTCAACCCGGTCATCTCGGAGACGCCGGTGGAGGCGCTCGTGGTCGCCGCCGGCTTCAGCGGGCACGGGTTCAAGATCTCGCCGGCGGTGGGACGGCTGGTCGCCGACCTGGTCGTCGACGGCAAGAGCTCGGACGCCGACATCCCCGACTCCGACTTCCGGTTGTCGCGGTTCGCGGAGGGCGCTCTCCTCACCAGCCCCTTCCCCTACGTCGGTGCGGGGGAGATGCGCTGACCGGGCGTCTCCTCATGTGTCGCCCTCGGCCCTGCGTCGCAGTCCCTGGCCCACACGGGTGGACGGGCCCCGAGCGCTCCGCTCGCCACGCGGCCGGCAGGGGGCCGACGGCACCACGGTCAGGGGCTCAGGAGCTCCCCGGTGCGGACCAGGTGGTCGGCGACGTCGCGCAGCTTGGTGTTCGTCGTCATCGACGCCGTGACCAGGAGGTGGAACGCCTGGTCGGCGGTGAGCTTGTGCCGTTCGATCAGGATGCCCTTGGCCTGCTCGATGACCGCGCGGGACGCGAGCGCGGCCTGCAGGTGGTCGGCCATCTCCTGGGCGCCCCGATAGGCCTGCACGCTCGCGGCGGCGATCCCCGCGTAGGGGGCGAACCCGGTCGCCACCGTGCGGCTGGCCTCGTCGAAGGCGGCGGCCTCGCGGGCGTAGATGTTCAGCGAACCGGTGAGCTCCTGCTCACCGGCGAACACGAGCGGCACCGACAGCGAGCTGAGGTTGCCGCGCTCGGCGGCCTGCCGCGCGTAGTCCGGCCAGCGGTGCTCGATGCGGGTGTCGACGATCTCGGTCGCGACGCCGGTGCGGGAGGCGTGCAGGCACGGTCCTGCGTCCCTCGCGTACTGCGCGCGATCCAGGTCCCGGGCGAGGGGGCCGGTGTCCACGACCGTGGTGGCCTCACCCCCGATGACGAGGGTGACCGATGCCTCCGGGGCGCCCGGCATGACGCTCTTGGCCCGGTCCGCCAGTGACTGCAGCAGGCTCTCCATCGACAGCTCGCGCAGCGACAGCCGCCCGAGGTTCTCCAGCGCAGCGGTGGCGTGGGTGGATCGGCGGTCGGGAATGCGGGCCACCAGGGCCTCCGGTCTGGCTCATACCGAAGGTGACCTCGGCGGCGCACCCGTACCGGGTGTCTCACTTCGCTGCGCCGCTGTTTTGACGCACCAGGGGTGCCCGGACGATGTCTGGGCTCAGGCAGAGCTTACGCGGCCCCTCCCGGGCCCACGCCCCCGACGCGGCGGTCCCGGCGTGCAGCGGCCTGTCGACCGGGCGGGCGACGAGACCTGCGCACCACGCCGTCGCGGTCCCCGCTGCGCGCGGCGGCAGGGCTCAGCCGGCGAGGACCGCGGGCCGGCGGCCGGCCCACGGGAGCGCCTCCTCCAAGAAGGCGGCGACGGACAGCAGCGTCTCTTCGGCGGCGTAGCGACTGCAGAGCTGGACCCCGACCGGCCACCCCTCGGCCGTCGGGATGCCGGGGACGCTGACCGCGGGCATGCCCGTCACGTTGGCGGGCGCGGTGAACGGCGCGAACGCGAAGATCCGGTCGTACCAGCCCCGCGCGTCCAGGCTCGGGTCGTTCTGGTCCAGGTGACCCAGGGCGGTGTTCGGGGCGGCCGTCGTCGGCGTCAGCAGCACGTCGTGGCGCAGGAAGAACTGGGCGATGGCGCGGGTGGTCGCGTTGAACACGCGGTCGGCGGCGTAGAGGTCCATCGCGGTGAGAGAGGCGCCGTACTCGGCGCAGGCCAGCGTCGCGTGCTCCAGCACGTCGCTGCCGAGCTCCACACCGAGCGCGGCGGCGGCCCCGTACGCCCCGTCGGCCAGGAAGCTGCACCAGGCGGCGAGGTTGGCCGTGTCGAACGCCTCCACGTCGAACTCCGGTGCCGCCTCGACGACGGCGTGCCCGTCCGCCGCGAGGGCCTCGGCGGCGGCGCGGACGGCAGCGACGCAGGCGGGGTCGACCGGGACGCCGTTGGGCGCAGCGGTGGCGACGGCGATCCGCAGCTTCCGCGACGGCGGGCGTGCCGCGTCGCGGAAGCTGGTCACCGGCTCCGGCAGCAGGTACTTGTCGCCGGGCTCGGAGCCGTGCAGGGCGTCGAGCAGCCCGGCCGCGTCGCGGACGGTCCGGGTCACGGCGAACTCGACGCCGAGGCCGAGCAGCGGATCGGCGAAGTCGGGTGCGACGGTGATCCGCCCCCGGGAGGGCTTCAGGCCGACCAGGCCGGTAGCAGCGGCCGGCACGCGGATCGAACCTCCGCCGTCGTTCGCGTGCCCGACGGGAAGGGCACGCGCGGCGACCAGCGCCGCCGATCCACCGCTGGAGCCGCCGGGGGAGCGGGAGGTGTCCCAGGGGTTGCGGGTCGGGCCGTTGGCCACCGACTCGGTGGTGGCGTTGAAGCCGAACTCGGGGCAGGCGCTCACTCCGATGGCGGCCAGGCCGGCCTCCCGGAACCGCCGCATCAGCGCGGTGTCGTAGGGGAAGGGGATGCCGGGGCCGAGCAGCCGGGAGCCGTCCCGCTGGGGAACGCCCTCGGCATGCATGACGAGGTCCTTGATGACGAAGGGCACCCCGGCGAACGGGCCGTCGGCGCTGGCGGCCAGCGGCCTGTCGAACAGGTCGCCGACGAGGGCATTGAGCTCACCGTTGACCGACTCGACGGCGGTCCGGGCGGCCTTCTGCACCTCCTCGTGGGAGACCTGCCCGGTGCGGACCAGGCCGGCCAGCCCGGTGGCGTCGTGCTCGGTGTACTCGGAGACCTCCACGGTCACTCCTTCGTCGTCGGCCGGTTCTCGCGTCGGCGACGGATGCTGCCCGGTGGCCGGGCGGTGCACATCGGTGGAAATGCGGACCACCGGGCAGCTACCGGGTGGCTCGAGTGCGTGCTTGGATGCCGCATGAGGTCCGCTTCCGGCTCAGGGGCATCGCGGCTCGGCGCCGCCCTGGCCGTGCGGGACGCCGCGGATGCGGTGGTTCGCGGCGAGGCCCAGTCCGGTCGCGCCGATGCGGTGCTCGAAGCGTTGCTGTCCGTGGTCCGACCGTCGGCCGCGGCCGTCTCGCAGTGGGACCCGGTGCGCGGGCGGCACCGGACGGTGGCCAGCGCCGGCTACCGCGAGGACGCGCTCGCGCTCATGGAGGCGCATTTCCACGAGGACCCGCGGTTCCCGGTCGCCCGCAGCCAGGGGCGACCGCTGCGGGTGCACGACATCCGGCCCGACCAGCGTCGTGGGCTGATGTTCGAGGAGGTGATCCGACCGGCCCGGTTCACCGACGGCGTGACCCTGTGCCTGTCGGCGGCCGGGCGGTACGTCGGCTCGGTGCACGCCTCCACCGCGGACGGGGAGGTGGACGACGAGACGGCGGGCGTGCTCCGGTTGATGTCGGCGGACCTGACCTGTCTCCTGGATCCGTTGGAAGGTGCAGCGGTCCCGGTGGCGGAGGACGCGGGGGCCTTCGCCTGGTCGCCGGCGGACGGGCGGTGGCTGGTGCTGACGCCGTCCGGCCGGCCGTCGCTGGTCGCACCGGCATCTCCGCTGGCCGCCCTGCTCCAGCCGGCGCGGTGGCCCTCGCGGATGGGGCGTCACCTGCTGGTGATCACCGGCGCGGAGCTGCTCGCGGTGGAAGCGCGTCCGGCGGGCCGCTGGGTCGTGGTCGAGCACCGGGCGTCCGCACCACCGGCGGGGCTGTCGCTGCGCGAGCTCGAGGTGCTGGCCGCGCTGGCGACCGGCGCGACCAACCGGATGGTGGCGCGCTCCCTCGGAGTGGGGGAGCGGACTGTGGCCACGCACGTGGAACACCTGCTCGCCAAGCTCGACTGCGGCAACCGGGCCGGCGCCGTCGCCTTCGCGGTCGCGGTCGGGCTGGTACGCGCGGGGCGCGGTGCCGCACCGGCCCCCGCCCGGACGGGTTCCTCGACCGCGCCGGGCACGCGGGCGCGTACCCCTGCGCCACGACCGGCCTGACCGACGCGCGCCGCACCGGCGCGTGCGGCCGGGGCGGGCCCACGGACCCGCGCTCCCGCCGCGAGGCCGCCGGGGGGCTACTGTGGAGGGCGTACCGGCTGCTCGCCGGCACCGCCCCGCCCGGCAGCACGCCTGCTCGCGCGGTCGGTGCCGCCGCCATCGACCGGCGGCCGGCGGACCGAACCCGGCTCGGGGGCATGGCCCCCGCGTCGGTGCCCGGTGCACCAGCGGGTCCGGGTCCGCGCGGTACTGGGCGGTGCCGGTGCGGTTGCACCGTCCGCCCGCGGGGCCGCGTGCACGTCCTGCCGCGGCGACCGTGCCGGGCAGTGCAGAGGAGGAGTTCGTGGCTCGACCAGGACGGCGCTCGACGAGCGCCCGGCGCGGCGCCCCGCGCACCCAGCGGCGCGTGCGCGACGGTGACGTCGTCGCCGTGCTGGCCCGCGCCGTCCGGGACGTCGAAGCGGCGGTCAAGCGCGACCGCGTGACCCCCTCCGTGCGCGCGGAGTTCCAGGCGATCGCCCTGGTGCTGCGCGAGGAGCGCGCCCGGGTGCAGGCTGACCAGGACACCGGCGAGGCCCGCCGGGCCGAACAGCTCAAGCGCCTGGACGGCATCGCGACGATCCTGGCCACCACCGCGGTGCGGAACTCCGGCCTGCTGGCGCTGCTCTCCGACGACGCCGTCGCCTCGGAGGCGGCGCGGTCGCACCGGCGGGAGCTGCTCGCCGCAGCCGGCGTCGAGGTGCCGGTGGAGGAGGACCCGACGCCGGCCCCGGCCGCCCCCGTGGCCGCCGCCACCTCCGCCGCCGCCGAGCGCCAGGTGGTGCCGCAGTCGGTCATCTCGCGGCAGCTGGCCAACCCGTTCCTCGCCCCCGACTTCGAGGCAGCCCGGCAGAGCACCGTCCGCCCGCGCCGGCTGGCCGGCTGGGAGCTCCTCGAGCCCCTGTTCAACTCCTTCGAGCGCGCCGGCGGCGGCGCCCCGGCGTGCATGCCGCTGCCGTTCCCGAGCTCCCAGTTCACCCCGGCGGGGCTGGAGCTCATGCCGCACCAGGGGCAGCTGGTCGCGGCGGCGGCGAACGGCCACCGCACCTTCCTGCTCGCCGACGAGCCCGGCCTGGGCAAGACGGCGCAGTCGCTGCTGGCGGCCGAGGCGGCGCAGGCGTTCCCGCTGCTCGTCGTCGTCCCCAACGTCGTCAAGACCAACTGGGCCCGGGAGGCCGCCCGCTGGGTGCCCCAGCGCCGGGCCACCGTGATCCAGGGCAACGGCGAGAACGCCGACGGCTTCGCCGACATCGTGATCGTCAACTACGAGGTGCTCGACCGGCACGTGGGCTGGCTGGGCGGCTTCGGCTTCGGCGGGATGGTCGTCGACGAGGCGCACTTCATCAAGAACAAGACCTCGCAGCGCTCCCAGCACGTGCTCGAGCTCTCCGAGCGGATCCGGACCCGCGCCGGGCGGCCGCTGCTGATGGCCCTCACCGGGACCCCGCTGATCAACGACATCGACGACTTCCGGGCGATCTGGCAGTTCCTCGGCTGGATCGACGACGAGAAGCCGCTCGGGCGGCTGATGGAGTGCCTCGAGGAGACCGGCCTGACCCCGGCCGACCCGGGCTTCTACCCAGCGGCCCGCCAGTGCGTGATCGACCAGGGCATCGTGCGCCGTCGCAAGGTGGACGTGGCCGCCGACATCCCCGCCCGCCGCATCGCCGACCTCCCCGTCGAGCTCGACGACAAGGCCGGCCGGTCCATCCGGGCGGCCGAGCGGGAGCTCGCCCGACGGCTGGTGAAGCGCTACGAGAGCGCCCTGGCCGCGCGCGAGTCGGCCACCGAGGTCGAGGGCATCGACCGCGAACTGGTGCGCAAGGTCGCCGGCTGGGAGCTCAAGGACACCAGCACGAAGACCACCGGCGAGAACGTCTTCGGGATGATGCGCCGCATCGGCCAGGCGAAGGCCGGGCTCGCCGCCGACTACGCCGCGCAGCTGGCCCGCAGCGCCGGCAAGGTGGTCTTCTTCGCCAAGCACGTCGACGTGATGGACGTGGCCGAGGAGACCTTCGAGGGCATCGGCCTGCGGTACTCCTCGATCCGCGGTGACCAGACGCCCTCGGTGCGGCAACGCAACATCGACGCGTTCGTCAACGACCCGGACGTCGCCGTCGCCGTCTGCTCGCTGACCTCGGCCGGGGTGGGGCTGAACCTGCAGGTCGCGTCGGACCTCGTGCTCGCCGAGCTGTCCTGGACCGACGCCGAGCAGACCCAGGCCATCGACCGCAGCCACCGCATCGGGCAGACCGAGCCGGTCACCGCGTGGCGGATCATCGCCGCGCAGACCCTCGACGCCCGGATCGCCGAGCTCATCGACAGCAAGGCCGGGCTGGCCGCGCGGGCCCTGGACGGCTCCGACGAGGAGATGCAGGCCTCGGCGGATGTCCAGCTGGAGGCGCTCGTCGCGCTGCTCACCGACGCCCTGGAGAACCGATGACCGACCAGCAGACCGCGGAACCGATGCTGGCCGCGGCGACGCGGGTGGCCGAGCTGCTGCTCGAGGTGCAGACCCGCGTCAACCGGCGGATCGACGCCGAGCTGGCCGAGCTGCTGCCCGTCGTCCAGCGGCAGGTCGGCGTCGCACCGGACGACGCCGCCGACCTGTCGGACCTGGTCAACGCGCGGATCACCGGCCTGAGCGTCGTCGTCACCCCGGCCGCGGTCGCCGCCGCCGTGCCGGTACCGCCTGACTCGGCCGCCACGACGCGGGCGGCCCGCCGGGCGGTGGCCGGCGTCCTCACCGGTGCCGACGACCGCCTCGCCGTCATCGCCGGGCCGTGCTCGATCCACGACCCCGAGGCCGCCCTCGAGTACGCCGCCTTCATCGCGCGCATGCGCGAACGGCACGGTGCGGACCTCGAGATCCTCATGCGGACCTACACCGAGAAGCCGCGCACCGAGGTCGACTGGAAGGGCTTCGCCTACGACCCGTTCCTGGACGGGTCGAGCCGGATCAGCGTCGGACTCGTCGCCACCCGGATGCTCATGCGCCGCATCACGGCGGCGGGTGTGCCGGTGGCCGCCGAACCGCTGAACGCGCTGACGCCGCAGTACGTCAACGGGCTGGTCACCTACAACGGCGTCGGGGCGCGCAACGTCACCGACCAGACCGCCCGGGAGCGGGTGTCCGGCTTCTCCTCGGTCGTCGGGTTCAAGAACTCGCCCGAGGGCAGCGTCGACTCCGCGATCCAGGCGATGGTGACGGCGCGCGCGCCGCACGAGTTCCTGGGCGTGGACGCCCACGGCGTCTCCGCCCAGCTGTCGACGACGGGCAACGACACCGGCCACGTCATCCTGCGCGGCGCCAAGGACGGCCCCAACTACTCCGCCGCGCACATCGCCGACACCAAGCGCCGGCTGGCCGCGCGCGGGCTGCCGGAGGTCGTCGTCGTCGACGCCTCGCACGGCAACAGCCAGAAGAACCACCTGCGCCAGATCGAGGTGGTGCGCGACCTGGCCGGCCAGATCGCCGGCGGGGAGCAGGCCATCCGCGGCGTGATGGTGGAGAGCAATCTGGTCGCCGGCCGGCAGGACCTGGACCAGCGGCACCCGGAGCGGCTGGAGTACGGCTGCAGCGTCACCGACGCCTGCGTCGACCTGCCGACGACCGAGCTGATGCTGGCCGAGCTGGCCGAGGCGGCCCGGGCCCGGCGGGGCGCTGCCCGCTAGAAGACCCCCAGCCCGCAGGAGGGGCAGCGCGCCGCGGGGAGCTGGGGAGCCCGGAGCAGGGAGCCGGTGGCCAGGTGCTCCTTGCCGAGGGCGGTGACCCCGACCGACTCGCCCTCGGGGATCCAGTTGAGGTAGATCGACTGGCCGGCGATGTGTCCCCGCTCGAGCTCGCTGCTGCAGCGGGGGCAGGTGGCGGGCAGTGGCACGGCGGCTCCTCGGCAGCGCTACGGTCGGCGACCGTCATGCTGCCACAGGGGGCGTCCCCGTCCCGACGAGTCGAGCGAGGAGGCCCCGTGCCCGACGACGCACTGCTCCTGGTGGTGAACCGGGCGGCCGGTACCGCGCACGACGAGGCGGTCGAGGCGGCGGTGGCAGAGCTGCGCACCGGCGCCGACGTCGCCGTCGCCGCCACCGGTGACGCCGCGGAGCTGGACGAGGTGTTGCGCGACGACACCGGCCGCCGGGTGGTCGCGCTGGGCGGGGACGGGTCCGTGCACGCGGTGGTGGCCGCCCTCGACCGGGTGGGCCGGCTGACGCCCGAGGACCCCGTCGGCATCATCGCCTGCGGCACGGGCAACGACCTGGCCCGCAGCCTGGGGCTGCCGCTGGACCCGGCCGAGGGCGCGGCCGCGGTGCTGGCCGGCCGGCCCCGCCGGCTGGACCTCCTGCGCGACGACGCGGGCGGGATCGTCGTGAACGCCGTGCACGCCGGGGTGGGCGCCGAGGCGGCCGCCGAGGCCCACCGGCTCAAGAGGCGGCTCGGCGCGGCGGCCTACCCGCTGGGCGCCGCGATCGCCGGGGTGTCCGGCGCCGGGTGGGAGCTGTGCGTCGAGATCGACGGGGAGGTGGCCGCGACCGGCGAGTGGGCCGCCGACGGCCGGCTGGGCGTGCTGATGGTCGGGATCTGCAACGGCTCGACCATCGGGGGCGGCACCCCGCTGGCGCCGGACGCGCGGCCCGACGACGGGGAGGCCGACGTCGTCGTGAGCGTCGCCACCGGACCGGTGGCGCGGGTGGCCTTCGGGACGGCGTTGACCACCGGCGGTCACGTCGAGCGGGACGACGTGCTGGTGGCGCGCGCCCGGGAGGTGCGCCTGTCCGGGAGCACCGTCGCCGTCGACGCCGACGGGGAGCTCGACGAGATCGCCGTCGCCCGCACGTGGCGGGTGCAGCCCGCCGCCTGGTCGGTCCTCGTCCCGCGGTAGCGGGTCGGGAGCGGCTGCTCAGGCGCGGTTCCCGAGCCGGCGGCGGACGACCGCGGCCTGCTCCGGCGAGCCGATGAGGGCGCCGATCTCGGCCTGCTCGGCGGCCAGCCCCTCGGCGAGCGGCACCCGCCCGGCGAGGTCGACCAGCCGCTTGACCGCCCGGGTGGCGCTGCGGCTGTGCCCGGCGATCTCGCTGGCCAGCTCGAGCGCGGCGGCCAGCGGGTCGGCGGCCTCGCGGGTGGCCAGCCCGAGGCGGACCGCCTCGGCACCCGACACCTTCCGCCCGGTCAGCGCGAGCTCCTTGGCGACGTCGCGGCCGACCAGCTCGGGCAGCAGCTGGGTGCCGCACATGTCCGGCACGATGCCCCACAGGATCTCCATCAGCGACAGCTGCGCGTCGGGCGCGACCAGCCGGATGTCGGCACCGAGGGCGATCTGCAGGCCGCCGCCGAACGCGACGCCCTGGACCGCCGCGATCACCGGGGCGGGCACCAGCGACCACACGTGCACGGCCTGCTGGGCCAGCGCACCCGCCGCGCCCAGCGGCTCCCGGGCGACGACGACGCGCTCGCCGCCCTCGGCCATCGCGGCGAAGGAACCGAAATCCAGGCCGGCGCAGAAGGCCCGGCCGGCCCCGGTGAGCACCACCGCGCCGACATCGTCCCGCTCCATCAGCCCGGTCCCGACGGCGACGAGCGCCTCGAACATCGCGGGGTCCAGCGCGTTCAGCTTCTCCGGCCGGTCCAGCCGCACCGTCGCCACGCCGTCGGCCACCTCGAGCGCCACCCGGCGCGACACGTCGTTGTCCACCTCCGCTGTCTACGGGCGGCCGGACCGGCGTGTCAACGAGCGCGGTGGGTGGGTCGACGCCCCTGCCTACGCTGCGCCATGACCTCCTTGCCCCGTACCGCTGCCCGGCTGCTGCTCGGCGCGACGATGGTGGGCGCCGGGGTGCTGCACCTGACCACCCAGCGGCAGGAGTTCCAGGCCCAGGTGCCCGGCTGGTTCCCCGTCGACGAGGACCTGACGGTGCTGGGCTCGGGCGTCGCCGAGATCGCGCTCGGTGCGTCCTTCCTCGCGTTGCCGCGGAAGCGGCGGCTGGTCGGGGGGCTGCTGGCGGTGTTCTTCGTGGTGATCTTCCCCGGGAACGTCGCGCAGTACCTCGAGGGCACCGACGCCTTCGGACTGGACACCGACCGCAAGCGCCTCGCCCGGCTGTTCTTCCAGCCGCTGCTCGTGCTGTGGGCGCTGTACGGCGGCGGCTGGCTGCGGCGCGGCCGGAGGCGGGATCGACTCAGCCGACGAGCAGGTCCACCCACGACTCGGTGAGCCAGGACCGGAACTCGCCGACGCCCACCTCGGGGACAGGGCGCCCGGCCTCGGGTGGGTCGGGTCAGAGCTCCCGCCGCAGTCGCATCGTCCAGGGGCGCCCGTCGGGGTCGTAGACAGCGTCGTAGACCGGTGTGATGAGCCAGCGCTTCCACAGCGGCCCGTTGCGCCGGGGGTGGGCACGCAGCCGGCCGGTCGGTCGCGGTCCGCGGCGGCCGCTGTCGTGCCAGGCGTCGAGCGCCGCCGCGGATCGACGCATCGCCGCCACCGCGTCGTCGGCGTGCAGGAGGTCGGCGTCGTCGCCCTCGGCCCGGTCCAGGTGCTCGCGCATCAGGTCGAGCCGCAGCCGGCGGGCGAAGGTCCGTGCGCCGTCGCCCAGGCCACCGGGGTCGACCGGCTCCCGACCGTCGCGCGACTCGTCGAGCACGGCAGCGGTGAGCTCGGAGTCGTGGGTCCAGGAGCGCCGGTTGAGGTTCGCGCTGCCCACGGCGGCCCACACGTCGTCGACGATGCACACCTTGGCGTGCACGTAGACGGGGAAGCCGGCCTCGTTCTCCAGGTCGAACAACTGCACCCGCTCGCCCCCGGCGGCCAGCACGGTGCGCCAGGCCGCGTTGCGGCCGCGCAGGGTGGCCGGCCGGTCGAGGCGCCCCTCGCCGTCGACGTGCCGGGGGACGACGGCGATCAACCGCAGCTCCGGGGACCGGCGCAACGCGGCCGCGAAGATCCGCGCGACCTCGCTGGACCAGAGGTACTGGTCCTCGACGTACACCAGCCGACGGGCGCGGGCGAGCGCCTTCGCGTAGCCGTGGGCGATGCTGCGCTCGCCTTCCGGGGCGAAGGGATGCGCAGGGCGGCGGCGGGGGTACGTGCGCAGCAGCTGCACCGTGCAGGTGCCGCTCGGCGCCGGTGGAGGTGACGGCGGCGGGACGGGGTGGACCGGGCGGGCCGCCCCGAGCAACCGGTCGGTCACGCGCTGCCAGGGCCAGCGGACCGGCGGTGCCGGGTCGGCCCACCGTTCCCGGAACACGGTCGCCAGGTCGTGCACCGCGGGCCCGGTCAGCCGCAGCTGGACGTCGTGCCACGCCGGGGTCGGGCCGTACGCGGCGTTGAACCGCTGCCGCTGCGGGTCGCCGGTGTGCGCCGGCCCGTCCCGGCGGGTCCGGGCCGGATCGATGCCACCGAGGAACGCGACCTCACCCGTCGCGCCGGTGACCGTGACGAGCTTCTGGTGGTGCGACCCCAGGGGTCGCACCCGCGCGTCCAGCACCGCCTCACCCCCCGCCGCGTGCACCGCTCGCGCCAGCTCCCGGTGGGGGCCGAGGGTGAAGCCGAGCGCCGTCGCGTGCGACCGCCACAGCAGCAACCGGACGTCAGCACCGCGGCGGGCGGCGCCGACCAGTGCCGCGGCGAACGGCGGACCGTCGTCGTCGAGCAGCTCCTCCGGCTCGGCGCGCCAACTCGCCAGCAGGACGAGGTCCTCCGCGCCGGCGGCGTCCAGCACCGCGCGCAGCTGCCGGAGATAGGGGCGCCCGTCGACGACCGCGTCCACCGCGTTGCCCTCCCGCCACGCCGGCAGCGTTGTCGCGGAGTTCCCGCGTTGCTCGGCGGTGAGCAGCCACGGGTGCCCGCCGCCCAACCGGCGCACCCAGGGTGGCTCCCGACGCCGGCGCGGCCAGAACGGCATGGCGGGCGGATCACTCCTCGGTGCCTGGTCGTGGCGGCCGTCCGGGGACGGCCCTGGCCGGCAACGCGCCTACCCCTGTTCCCGGGCGGGCACACCGGGTGCCGCCGTGCGGGGGTGGGGGGACGCGGCGCAGGTGCGCTCACCGATGCCGGGGCTCGCGCCGGGCCGCTACCGTGCCTCGACCAGCACTCCGGCGAGGAAGTCGGCCAGCTCGTCCCCCGCGTCCAGGGGCAGCACCGCCGCCACGTGCTGGTCGGGTCGCGCGAGGACCATGCAGCCGCGCTCCCGGTCGATGCCCCGCATCGCGAAGACGTTCCCGGCGGCGTGGTCGGGGGAGAAGGCCTTCTCGTAGTCGACCAGCCCGAGGCGGCCCTTCCGCGGCAGCAGCACCGCCGGCAACCGGTCGACGGCCAGCTCGCGGTGCTCCTGCTGGAAGATCGCGCGGACGTCGATCACCGAGTCGGGCTCGGCGCCGTCGGGGGTGTACCGGGCCAGGGGTGAGTTCGCCGACCCCAGGTGTTCCAGCAACGCCCGGGCCCGCGACCCGGGGTCGGTGGGCTCGGCGGAGTCGGCGAAGACGTAGAGCCGCCAGGCGCCGTCGGCCCGGGCCACGTGCCCCAGCTGCACGGGCTTCGCGTCGGCGACCCGGATCACCGGGGCGGAGTGGAAGCGCATGCCGACGGGGTAGCCCAAGGCGAGCGACTGGTGCTCGGCGCTCCCGGTGATCATCGACGGCGCGTAGCGCGTGGCGACGCCGGCGGTGAACCGGCCCTGCTGCACGAAGTAGCGCTGGAACTCCTCGGGGTCGACGCCGTGGTCGCTCTCGTCCTCTTTCGGGGGCGCGCTGAACATGCGGGCGAACTCGCGGTCGAAGTCGATGAGCTCCTGGGCGATCGCCTGCCGCTCCGCGGAGTAGGTGTGCAGCAGCTCCGGGCGGGCGGTGCCGCGCAGCACCGCGGCCAGCTTCCAGCCGAGGTTCCAGGCATCGGCCATGGAGACGTTCATGCCCTGGCCCGCCTTGGCGCTGTGCGTGTGGCAGGCGTCGCCGGCGATGAAGACGTGCGGCAGGCGCGTCGCGGTCTCCTCCGCCGGCACGTCGTCGAACCTGTCGCAGAGCCGCTGGCCGATGTCGTAGACCGACCACCAGCCGACGCCCTTCACCTCGATGGAGTACGGGTGCAGGATCCGGTTGGCCACCGCGGCGAGCTTCTCCGGCGTGACGGCGCGCCGGTCGCGGAGCTCGCGGTCGGCGACGGCGTCGAGCTCGATGTAGAGCCGGACCAGGTAGCCGCCCTCGCGCGGGATGATCAGCAGGTTGCCCTGGTTGGCCGAGTGGATCGCCGCCTTCAGCCGGATGTCGGGGAAGTCGGTGACGGCGAGGACGTCCATGACACCCCACGACTGGTTCATCGCATCGCCGACCAGCTCGCGGCCGATCGCCGTGCGGATGCTGCTGCGCGCGCCGTCGCAGCCGACGACGTACCGCGCCCGGACCGTCGAGACCTCGCCCGTCGCCCGCCCGCCCCGGAGGTGCTGCAGGGTGAGGGTGACCGGGTGGTCCGAGGTGCCGCTGGTGTCGACGTCGACGCCGGTGGCGTGCAGCCCGTAGGAGGGCGCCAGCCGGCTGGCCGAGCGGGCCATGTGCTCGCGGAGCCAGGCCTGCATCCGCGCCTGGTTGACGATGACGTGCGGGAACTCCGAGAGCCCGTCCTCGACGTCCTGGACGCGACCGGTCCGCGCGATGCGGGTGCGGTCGGCCGGGTCGGGCCGCCAGAAGGCCACCTCGTTGACCCAGTAGGCCTCCGCGACGAGCTGGTCGGCCAGGCCGAAGGCCTCGAACATCTCGACCGTGCGGCAGGCCACTCCGTCGGCCTGGCCCACCTGCAGGGGCCCGTCCCGCCGGTCGACCACGACGGTGCGGATGTCGGGGAAGGCGGCCAGCTGCGCGGCGAGCACGAGCCCGGCCGGGCCGGTGCCGACGATGACGACGTCCGCCTCGGTGGGCAGCCCCTCCGGCCGGTCGGCGACCGACGGGTGCGGCTCCTCGACCAGCGGGTCGCCGGGCCGGTAGCCGTCGAGGTAGAACTGCACGTCTCGTCCCCTGACATCCGTACGTGTGCTGGCACCCGCGACGCTGCCCCACTTCCCGCGGAGGGGAATAG
Organism: Blastococcus sp. SYSU DS0616; assembly: GCF_054051015.1. Lineage (NCBI taxonomy): Bacteria > Bacillati > Actinomycetota > Actinomycetes > Geodermatophilales > Geodermatophilaceae > Blastococcus > Blastococcus sp. SYSU DS0616. Next base: position 6,789 of record NZ_JBJHAJ010000033.1, on the reverse strand, counting down.
AGTTTTCTGCGGTGAAGAACAAGCCCGCGTACGCGATCGGCTCGGTGGACTCCGCTCTCCTGCTGGCCAGCCTTCTGCAGCAGGAGGGCCCCATGCGGGTGACCGACGTCGCCGGTCGGCTGGGCGTCTCCGCGTCCACGGCCCACCGGCTGCTCGGGATGCTCGTCTACCGGGACTTCGCCGAGCAGCTGCCCGATCGCCGGTACGGGCCCGGATCGGCCCTGCGTCCGGCCACGGCGCCCCCGGCGTCGGTCGCCCTCCTGCGGGACGCCGCCCTGCCGCACCTGCGGCGGCTCGTCGACGCGGTGGGGGAGACGGCCAACGTCATGCTGCTGGCCGGTCGGGAGGTCCGGTTCGTGGCGACGGTGGAGAGCCACCAGGTGCTGCGCGTCGGCGACCGCACCGGGCGGGCGCTGCCCGCCCACCTCACCTCGGGCGGCAAGGCGGTGCTCGCCGCTCTCGGCGCCGAGCGCCGGGCCGACGTCCTCGCCGGCCTGGACGAGCCCGCGGCCGCCCGGCTGGAGCGGGAGCTGCGCACGGTCCGGCGTCGGGGCTTCGCCCTCAACGACCAGGCGACCGAGGCGGGGCTGACGGCGGTCGGGGTCGCCGTCCCGGCGGCGGGCGGGCTCGACGGTGCGGGGCTCTCCCTGGCCGCACCCTCCGCGCGGTACTCCCGCGACCGGCTGCCGGAGTGGGTCGGCCACCTGGCCGAGGCGGCGGGGGCGGTCGCGCGCGCCCTGGACGCGGGCCGGTCCGACGGCGGAACGGCCGGCGGCCGGCGCTGATCACCCGGCCCGGGCGTCCACCGCGGCCCCGCAGACCGGGCACACCTCGAGCTGCCGGCGTCGCCACCGCAGGACGGGCACGAAGAAGACCGTGAGCTGCCGGAACTGCCGGACCCGGGTCCACCGCGCGGTGTTGCCGCACCGGGGACAGGTGCGGGTCGCCCCCGGGCCCGCGTCCCGCTGCTTGGTCCCGAAGCCGAAGAGGAAGAACATCCCGTCAGCGTGGACGATCGCTGCGACGCGCGCGCGTCGTCCCCCGCGGCCCCTACCGGCCGGTAGGCGGTGTGACCTGCGCCCAAGGGCTAGGTTCGGACCGGAACACCGGGTCGTCGGCGCAGGGGAGTGGCACGTGGGCAGGTCGGTACTGGTGACCGGCGGTAACCGGGGGATCGGGCTGGCCATCGCCCGGTCGTTCGCCGAGCAGGGCGACTCGGTCGCGGTGACGCACCGCGGCAGCGGCGCCCCCGACGGGCTGTTCGGCGTCCGGTGCGACGTCACCAGCGCCGAGGACGTCGACCGCGCCTTCGGCGAGGTCGAGGAGCACCAGGGGCCGGTCGAGGTGCTGGTGAGCAACGCCGGCATCACCCGCGACGGCCTGCTCATGCGGATGAAGGAAGAGGACTTCGCCGACGTCGTCGACGCGAACCTCACCGCCGCCTACCGGGTCGCCAAGCGCGCGACCCCGAAGATGGTGCGCGCCCGGGCCGGCCGGATGGTGTTCGTGTCCTCGGTGGTCGGGCTGCTCGGCTCGGCCGGACAGACGAACTACGCGGCGAGCAAGGCCGGGCTGGTGGGCCTGGCCCGGTCGATCGCGCGCGAGCTCGGCAGCCGGAACATCACCGCGAACGTGGTGGCACCCGGGTTCGTGACCACGGACATGACCGCGGAGCTGCCCGAGGCCCGGCAGCAGGAGATCCTGGGCCAGGTGCCGCTGGGCCGGTACGCCGACGCCGACGAGGTCGCCGGCGTCGTGCGCTTCCTGGCGTCGGACGCGGCGGCTTACATCACCGGGGCGGTCGTCCCGGTCGACGGCGGACTCGGAATGGGGCACTGATGGGCATCCTGGACGGCAAGAAGATCCTGATCACCGGGGTGCTGACCGAGGCGTCGATCGCCTTCGCCACGGCCCGCATCGCGCAGGAGCAGGGCGCCACCGTCGTCCTGTCGAACTTCGGCCGCGCCCTGTCGCTGTGCCAGCGGATCGCCAAGCGGCTGCCGCAGGAGGCCGCCGTCGTCGAGCTCGACGTGACGAACACCGAGCACCTGGCCACGCTGGCCGACCGGCTGCGCGAGCAGGGCTTCGACCGCCTCGACGGCGTGGTGCACTCCATCGGCTTCGCGCCGCAGGAGGCGATGGGCGAGGGCTTCCCCGAGGTCGCCTGGGAGCACGCCGCCACCGCGTTCCAGGTGTCGAGCTGGTCCTACGCCTCGCTGACCCAGGCCTGCCGGCCGCTGCTGGCCAACCCGTCCTCGGTGGTCGGGCTGACGTTCGACGCGACCGTCGCCTGGCCGGTCTACGGCTGGATGGGCGCGGCGAAGGCGGCGCTGGAGTCGGTCAGCCGCTACGTGGCCCGCGAACTCGGCCCGGAGGGCGTGCGGTCCAACATCGTCGCCGCCGGCCCGCTGCGCAGCATGGCGATGAAGTCCATCCCCGGCAGCAAGCAGTTCGAGGAGGCCTGGGAGGGCCGCGCGCCGTTGGGCTGGTCGGTCACCGACACCGAGCCCGCCGGGAAGGGCGTCGTCGCCCTGCTGTCGGACTGGTTCCCCGCGACCACCGGCGAGATCGTCCACGTCGACGGGGGCTTCCACGCCGTCGGCGTGTGAGTGCATCCGGCGACGCCCCGCAACAGGAAGAACCCACGTGCCCCGCGCAATCGTCGACATCACCCCTGCCGGCCAGCGACCCGACGAGGACCCCGCGCTCGCCGTCCGCAACAACGGCGGCGTCGCGCCGTCGGCCGAGCCTGCCCCGCCCGGCCGGCGGGAGGCGCTGCTGCTCCTGTCGTTCGGCGGCCCGGAGGGCCACGACGACGTCATGCCCTTCCTCGAGAACGTCACCCGCGGGCGGGGCATCCCGCGCGAGCGGCTGGCGGAGGTCGCCGAGCACTACCACCACTTCGGCGGCGTGAGCCCGATCAACGACCAGAACAAGGCGCTGCTCGCGGCGCTGGAGGCGGAGCTCCGCTCGGCGGGGATCGACCTGCCGGTCTACTGGGGCAACCGCAACTGGGCGCCCTACGTCGAGGACGTCTGGCAGCAGATGACCGACGACGGCATCCAGCACGCCTACGTGCTGGCGACGTCGGCCTACGCCTCCTTCTCCGGCTGCCGGCAGTACCACGAGGACATCGCCCGCGCCCGCGCCGCGCTGACCGGCGACGCCGCCGCCCCGGGCGGCCCGACCGCGGAGAAGCTCCCGCACTACTTCGACGCCGACGGCTTCGTGCGGGCCAACGCCGACGCGCTCGCCGCGGCGCTGGCCGAGCTCCCCGAGGAGCTGCGCGCCTCCGCCCGCCTCGTGGCGACCGCGCACAGCATCCCGGACACGATGGCCGCCGTCGCCGGACCGGAGGGGCACGCCTACGAGGCGGAGCTGATGGCCGCCGCGCAGCAGGTCGTCGACCTCGCCGCCCCGGGCCGGCCGTTCGACCTGGTGTGGCAGAGCCGCAGCGGCCCGCCGTCGGTGCCGTGGCTGGAGCCGGACGTCAACGACCACCTGGAGGGGCTGGCGGGGGCGGGGGAGACTGCCGTCGTCCTCTTCCCGGTCGGCTTCGTCAGCGACCACCTCGAGGTGATCTGGGACCTCGACAACGAGGCGAAGGAGACCGCCGAGCGGCTGGGCCTCGCCTTCGCCCGCGCGGCGACGGCGGGGACGCACCCGGCGTTCGTGACCTCGCTGCGCGGGCTGCTCGAGGAGCGACGCGCCGGGGGCGAGCCGCGCCTGGGCACCAACTGCCCGGCGTCCTGCTGTTTCGTCCCGCCGCGCCCGAGCCGTCCCGCCGCCGGCTGACCCGCTCTGGGGGTCGTGCTCCCGCTCCGGGGGCCCTGCGGGACCCGCAGGGCGTGCGGAACACCCCAGAGCGCGGCGAGGGTGCGCCCACGCCGAGCCGTCCCGCCGCCGGCTGACCCGCTCCGGGGGCCGTGCTCCCGCTCCGGGGCCCTGCAGGACCCGCAGGGCGCGCGGAACACCCCCAGAGCGTGGCGGGGTCGTCCCTACCCCCGATGCAACGGCTGCACGGTGCAGGGCACGGCACGTGGCCGCGGTGTCATCGGGGGACGTCGTTGTACGCGGCGGTGACCGCCTCGCGCACCGCGTCGGAGAGCGGACGCAGGGCGGCGTCGCGGGCGGCGATCTGGGCCTGGTTGACCGCTGCCCCGGGTGCGTCGGTGGCCGCGAGGTCGAGCACGGCCGCCAGCCGCTGCGCCCGCCCGAGCACCGACAGCGCCAGCGGGTCGTGGTCGAACGGCAGGCCGGGGGCCGGCTTGGGGCGTGCCAGGTCGGCCAGCAGCGCGGGGACCTCGGGGTGCCAGCGTGCCAGGTCCAGGTCCGCCAGCGTCCGGGCGGCGTCGGTGACGGCGAGGTCGAGCGCCCCGGAGACCGCGCGCAGCCTGCCCTCCGCAGGCGGCGGCGGGGGCGCCGCACCGTCGAGCGGGAACGCCGTCCAGGTGACGACCTCCGGGCCGGTCCGCGGGACCAGGACCAGCCGGGTCCCGACGGCGGCCTGCCCCGCCTCCAGCGCCGCGGCGGCCAGGCCCGGCACCGCAGGCAGCCCGCGCACGTCGCCGGGTACCGGCAGCACCAGCCGCAGCCGCTGCTCGCCCAGGCCGCGCAGCGCGGTCAGCGCCTCGCCGAGCGGCACCGTCCCGGCGCTCCCGGGCATGCCGGCCACGAGGTGGGCGTGCTCGCCGGTCAGCGCCTCCAGCGTCTCGTCGTAGGAGGCGCGCCCGCCCAGCCAGGCGGTCGTCCAGACCGCGAGCCGGCCGGCGGGGTAGTCGTGCACCGGTCGAGGCTACGTGGGCGCGGCCGGGCCGCCGCGCGGCCTCCCGGGGCCGCGGCTCTGCCAGACTTGGTGCATGGCGTGGTTGCTGTGGTTGATCGGTGCAGGGGCGCTGGCCGTCGGCGAGATGCTCACCCTCGACCTGGTGCTGCTCATGCTCGCCGGTGGCGCACTCGGTGGCATGACCGTCGCGCTGCTGGGTGGCGCGCTGTGGTTGCAGCTCGCCACCTTCATCATCGTGTCGGGGGTGCTCCTGGTGGCGGTGCGCCCCTTGGCGAAGAGGCAGCTGACCGATCGCACCCCGCTCCAGCTCGACGGCGTCGACACGCTCATCGGCAAGACGGCGGAGGTCTCCGAGCCCGTGGACGCCTCCGGTGGCCGGATCCGGCTCGGGGCCGACGAGTGGAGTGCGCGCAGCCAGCACAGCGCGGAGTCCTTCGGCGTCGGTGAGACGGTGCGCATCCTGCAGGTGGACGGTGCGACGGCGGTCGTCGGCGACGCGCTGGAGTGACGCCTGTCCCCAAGGTGCTGACCCGGGGGACCCGGCAGGGCAGGATCAACGGTGACCCCCGACGAAGGGAGCTCGCCGTGGATGCGGCACTCATCGCACTGATCGTCATCGCCGTGCTCGTGATCATCGTGATCGCCAAGAGCGTGACGATCGTCCCCCAGGCGCAGGCCAAGGTCGTCGAGCGACTGGGCCGGTACAGCCGGACCCTGTCGCCGGGCCTGTCGATCCTCGTGCCGTTCATCGACCGCGTGCGGGCCACCATCGACCTGCGCGAGCAGGTCATCTCGTTCCCGCCGCAGCCGGTCATCACCGCCGACAACCTGCAGGTCGGCATCGACACCGTCGTCTACTTCCAGGTGACTGATCCGCGACTGGCCGTCTACGGCATCGCCAACTACATCACCGGCATGGAGCAGCTGACCACGACCACGCTGCGCAACGTCGTCGGTGGCCTCAACCTCGAGGGCGCCCTGACCGGCCGCGACGGCATCAACAGCCAGCTGCGCTCGGTCCTCGACGGCACGACCGGGCCGTGGGGGCTGCGCGTGGCGCGCGTGGAGATCAAGGCGATCGACCCGCCGCCGTCCATCCAGGACTCGATGGAGAAGCAGATGCGCGCCGACCGCGACAAGCGCGCCATCATCCTGACCGCCGAGGGTGCCCGTCAGTCGGCGATCACGACCGCCGAGGGTGAGAAGGCCGCGGCGATCCTCTCCGCGGAGGGCAAGAAGCAGTCGGCGATCCTCGAGGCGGAGGCCGAGCGGCAGAGCCGGATCCTGCGCGCCGAGGGTGAGCGCGCCGCGCTCTACCTGCAGGCGCAGGGGCAGGCGAAGTCGATCGAGACGGTGTTCCAGGCCATCCACGACGGCAAGCCCGACCAGGGGCTGCTGGCCTACCAGTACCTGCAGACGCTGCCGCAGATCGCCCAGGGCGACGCCAACAAGATGTGGATCGTGCCCAGCGAGTTCAGCAAGGCGCTCGAGGGGCTGGCCAGCCTGGGCGGCGCCGAGGGCGGGAAGTCGTGGATGGACGTCGAGCCGTCCGGCGACGGCGGCGGCGGCCCGAAGGACGGCGGCCTGGACACCAGCAGCTGGTTCGAGTCGCAGCTGCCGCGGGCAGCCGACCAGCCGGAGGCCAAGATCGAGCTGTCGTCGATCACCGACAGCGCCCCGGCGGTGCCGACACCGCCGCCGCTGTCGCAGGTGAAGCAGGACGTGCGGGAGTCCGGTCCCGCGGCGGACCCGCGCAACCGTCCGGCGGAGATCGACCCGCCGGACGCCGACCCGCCGTACGGCTCGCAGCAGTAGCAGGAGAAGGACCCCGTCCTCCCCACCCCTCGCGAGCTCGCGGCGGGTCCCTGGACGGGGCCGCGGGGGGGGGGGGGGGGGGGGGGGGGGGGGGGGGGGGGGGGGGGGGGGGGGGGGGGGGGGGGGGGGGGGGGGGGGGGGGGGGGGGGGGGGGGGGGGGGGGGGGGGGGGGGGGGGGGGGGGGGGGG
>NZ_JBJHAJ010000032.1:0-46286 GCF_054051015.1 Blastococcus sp. SYSU DS0616 | reverse complement strand
CCCCCCGCACGGGCGCCCGCCGCCCAGCCGCGCCCCCCCCCCCCCCCCCGCCCCCCCCCCCCCCCCCCCCCCCCCCCCCCCCCCCCCCCCCCCCCCCCCCCCCCCGGGCCGGACCGCTCGCCGGTCCGGTCCCCGTCCGGGCGCCCGCCCCGGCTACCGAACCCCCACCCGCCCTCTCCCGCCCTCCTCACGGTCCCCTTGCAGACGCGATCCGCGCGCCCGGCCGACCGGTGTGACAGGCTCTGCACCTCTCGCCGCGCAAACGGAGCAGCCGTGCCGCCGGCCACCCGCGGACCGTCTGTGGAGGGAAACCCACGTGACCGCCGCCGAGCTCCCCGACGGGCCGGCCCCCCTGGGCGCTGGCGAACGCTCGGCGACGGGCATCGCCGACCGCGCCGAGGCGGTGCGCCGGCTGGCCGGCGAGGCCCTCGGCAACCGCAGCCTGCAGCGGCTCACCGACCTGGCCACCCGGCTGCTGGACTGCGAGTCCGTCGACGTCTCCCTCGTCGGCGAGGTGCAGACCGCGGTGGCCGGCACCGGCCTGCCACCCGGCGGCATCGGGGCCCGGCTGCCGCTGGCCTCCTCGCTGTGCGCCGTCGCCGCGACGGCCGACGGCCCCCTCGTCGTGCCGGACGCAGCCCGCGACGAGCGGGTGGCCGACCGCGACCCCGTCCGGTCCGGGCAGGTCGGCGCCTTCCTCGGCATCCCCCTGCGGGCCACGGGTGGGGACCCGATCGGTGCGCTGTGCGCGTACGAGCCCCGGGCACGGGCCTGGACCGAGCGGGACGTGACCCTGCTCCGCCAGCTCGCCGACTCGGTCAGCACCGAGCTCCAGCTCATGGCGCTCACGGCGGAGTACGAGGCGCACCGGCTGCGCTTCGAGCTGGCCATCGACGCCGCCGGCATCGGCAGCTTCGACTGGAACCTGGTCACGGGCCGGCTGCTCTGGGACGACCGGATGCTGGCCCTCTTCGGCTACGAGCGAGCGGGGTTCGACGAGAGGATCGACTCCTTCGTCGCCCGGGTGCACCCCGACGACCGGGAGCGGACGACCGAGGCCCTGCAGACGGCCATCGAGGGGCGCGGCGACTACGAGGCCGAGTTCCGGGTCGTGCTGCCGACAGGGCTGACCCGCTGGGTGCGGGGCCGGGGCCGGGCGGTCTCCGACGACAGGGGTACCGCGGTGCGGCTGCTCGGCGCCGCCTACGACACGACGCCGCAGCGGCAGGAGGACGTCCGCCTCGCCCGCCTGCTGGAGGCGATGAAGGCCTCGTTCTTCTCGCTGGACCGGGAGTGGCGCTTCACCTACGTCAACGCCGAGGCCGAGCGGGTGCTGGGCGCCTCGCGGGAGGAGCTGATCGGGCAGGTCGTCTGGGACCGGTTCCCGGCGGCCGTGGACAGCGACTTCGAACGGCACTACCGGGCGGCGGTGTCGACCGGGCAGGAGCAGCTGTTCGAGGCCTACTACCCGCCGCCGCTGGCCGCGTGGTTCGAGGTGCGCGCCTGGCCCACGCCCGACGGTCTGTCGGTGTCCTTCCTCGACGTGACCGAGCGCCGGGCGGCCGAGGAGAAGGCCCGGCGCAGCGCCGCCCGGCTCGCGCTGGTCGCGCACGCCACCACGGCCGTGTCGGCGTCGCTGAACACCCGGCAGCGGGAGGAGGAGGCGCTGCAGCGGGTCGCCGAGCTGCTCGTGCCCGAGCTCGGCGACTGGGCGATCCTGAGCCTCGCCGACGAGGAAGGCCGGATGCGGGACGTCGCCAGCTGGCACCGCGACCCGGAGTACCGGGACGCCGTCCGCCGCTACGCCGCGCTGCGGCTGGCCGCCCTGCCCCCCGACGCCCCCATCATGCGGGCGCTCGCCTCCGGGCAGGTCCTGGTCGTCCCCGACGTCGGGGTGGCCGTGGGGCAGACCCTGCCACCGGGCGACGTCAGCGACGCCTTCTGGCGGTTGGCGCCGCGGTCGGCGGTGACGATGGCGCTGGCCGCCCGGGGCCGGACGCTCGGGGCGCTCAGCGCCTACCGGTCCGCCGACCGCCCGCTGCCGGACGAGGAGGACGTCGCCACTGTGCGCGACGTCGCCGGCCGGGTGGCGCTGGCGCTGGACAACGCCCGGCTCTACGAGCAGCAGCGCCGGCTGGCCGAAGGTCTGCAGCGCAGCCTGCTCACCGCACCGCCGCAACCCGATTCCGCCGAGATCGTGGCGCGCTACCAGCCGGCGATGGCGGTGGCGGAGGTCGGTGGCGACTGGTACGACGCCTTCCAGCAGCCCTCGGACGCGACCGTGCTGGTCATCGGCGACGTCGTCGGGCACGACACCGAGGCGGCCGCGGCGATGGGGCAGCTCCGCGGCATGCTGCGCGGCATCGCCTACCGCGACATCGGCCCCGCAGAGGTGCTCACCGACCTCGACGCCGCCATCCGCGGCCTGCACGTGGGCACGCTGGCCACCGCGGCGGTCGTGCGCGTCGAGCAGACGGCCGAGGAGCGCGCCGCCGGCATGACCCGGCTGCGCTGGTCCAACGCCGGCCACCCGCCGCCGCTGGTCCTGCGGCCGGACGGGCGGATCGAGGAGCTGGCGGGGGAACGGGCCGAGCTGATGCTCGGGGTCGACCCGGAGACGCGGCGCACGGAGACGGTGGTGACGGTGCCCCGCGGGACGACCGTGCTGCTCTACACCGACGGCCTGGTCGAGGGGCGCGACCTCTCGCTCGACGAGGGCACCGCCCGCCTGCGCGCGGCGCTGGCCGACCTCGGGGGCCGGCCGCTGCCGGAGCTGTGCGACGCCGTCCTCGACCGGCTGCGCCCCGCCGAGGCGCTGCAGGACGACGTCGCGCTCGTGGCGGTCCGGCTGCACCCCCACGGCTGACGGCCGCTCAGCGGCCCAGCATCGCCCAGACGTGCTTGCGCCCCGCGGCGACGTACCAGCCGTGCGCGGCGGCCAGTTCGGCGATCAGGTAGAGGCCCAGTCCCCCCAGGCTCGGGTCGCGGCCGACGGCCGGTGCCGGCGGGCGGTGCGGCGCCTGGTCGGTCACCTCGACGAGGTAGGCGGCGCCGGTGGTGCGGAGGGCCGCCCGCACCTCACCGCCACCGTGGCGCAGCGCGTTCGACGCCATCTCGTCCAGGGCGAGCACGAGCCGGTCGAGCAGGTCACCGATCCCCGGGCCGGTCACCCGGTGGCGGACCTGCGCGCGCACACCCGGGAGCTCGGCGACGTCGTGCAGGTCCCAGACGAGGACGGGCTCGGCCGCAGGCGGGTACGCCGAGGGCCAGATCGTGCCGGCCGCCTGCCCTGTCACGCCTGTGCTCTCCTCCGTCGAGGCCCGCTGCTGCCGCGTGCTGGCCTAACCATCACCTATGGGTCGTGGCCCCGGGCGTCAAACCTGATGTCGTGCGGATCACACCGTCAGCCGACGAACACCGGCGACCAGTATCCGGATCGGACGCTCGCGGCCACGGCGAGCACGCACACCGCGACGGCGGCGGCGACGAACCAGGCATCGCGCCGGTGCAGCGTGGAGCCCCGCGCGTTGCTGCGGGGGATCCCGGAGTCGAAGCCGCGGGCGTCCATCGCCGTCGCCAGCCGGCTCCCCCGCCGGATCGCGCCGACGAGCAGTGCGAAGGCGGTGCCGGCGAACAGCCGGACGTGGGCGACCGGGCTGGCACCGGCGTCGACGCCCCGGGCGCGGCGGGCGAGGCGGATGGTCTGCCACTCGGTGGCCAGCAGCGGCACCAGCCGCAGGGCGGCGAGCGCCCCGTAGGCGAAGCGGGTGGGGACGCGCCAGTGCAGGGTGAGCGCGTCGGCCAGCCGCACGGGGTCGGTGGAGGAGACCAGCAGGACGCCGGGCAGGGCCAACGCGATCACCCGCAGCCCCCAGGTGGCCCCGCTCAGCCACGCCGCCGCGCCGTCGAGTGTGCCGAACGCGACGTTGACCCAGGCGACACCGGCCGCGCTCAGCAGCAGGGGCCACGTGCGGCGCAGGACGGACCGCGGCGTGGTCAGGCCCGCCGCGGGCAGCAGCGCCAGCTCCGCGGCGAGGACCACCGACGGCGTCACCCAGTCACCGCTGACGAGCAGGACGACGGTGAGGACGACGATCGCCGAGAGCTGGGCGACGGGATTGATCGCCGACAGCGGGACGGCCCGGGCCGGGCCGAGCGTGAGGGGGGCGCTCACGGTGCCGGCACCGGGTCGCCGAGGCGGAGCACGTCGTCGGCCAGCGCGCCGACGACGGCCGTGTCGTGGGTGACCAGGCACAGTGCACGGCCCTCGCCCTGCTGCTCGGCCAGCAGCGCGGTCAGCTCGGCCCAGGTGTCGCGGTCCTGGCCGAAGGTCGGCTCGTCCAGCACCAGCACCGGCGGCCGGGTCGCCAGCGCGGTCGCCACCGACAGCCGTCGCTGCTGGCCACCGGAGAGGGTGAAGGGGTTGGCCTCGGCGAGCGGGGCCAGCCCCAGCCGCTCGAGCAGCTCGTCGGCGCGCCGGCCGGCCGCCGTCCGGTCGGCCCCGCCCCGCAACGGTCCCAGGGAGAGCTCGTCGCGCACCCGTCCGGTCAGGAACTGGTGCTCGGGCTGCTGGAACACCGTGCCGATCCGCTCGACCAGCTCGGCCGCCCGCCACCGCGCCGGCGGCCGGTCGGGTCGGCGCAGCCCGGCGCGCAGGGTCGGCCCGACCCTGACCTGCCCGCCGGTCGGCGCGCGCAGCCCGGCGAGCAGCAGGGCCAGCGTGGACTTGCCGGTGCCGTTCGGTCCCGTCACGGCGAGCGTCCGGCCGGCGAGGAGAACCGCGTCGGTCGGCGCGAGCGCCGGGCGGTCGGACCCGCGGTGGGTGTAGCTGACGGCCTCGGCACGCACGAGCGCCTCGCCGGCCGGTGGGTTGGCCCGGCGCGCCGGGAACCGCAGCGGCGGCGGCGTCCAGCCGGCGGCGTGCTCGGTCAGCCCGCCGCCCGGCAGCAGCTCCACGACCCGGTCGACGAGCGGCAGCCACGCCTCCAGGTCGTGGTCGACGACGACCAGGGTGGCCGACCGGTCGGCCACCGCGCGGTCCACCGCCGTGCGCACGAGCGCGGCGCCGTCCGGGTCGAGCTGGGCGGTGGGCTCGTCCAGGAGCAGCAGACCCGGGCGGGGGGCGAGGGCGCCGGCCAGCACCAGCCGTTGCTTCTGACCGCCGGAGAGTGCGGCGGTCGCCCGGTCGCGGCCGAGCCCGAAGCCGACGGCGTCGAGGGCGGCGTCGACCGCCGGCCAGATGCGGTCCCGCGGCGTCCCGACGTTCTCCAGCCCGAAGGCGACGTCGTCGCCGGCCCGGGTCATGACCAGCTGGGAATCCGGGTCCTGGAAGACCGTGCCGACCCGTTGACGGCGGCGGTCGGGCGGCCCGCCGTCGACGGTGATCTCCCCCTCGACGTCACCGCTCTCCGGTTCCAGCAGCCCGCCGAGCGCGCGCAGCAGCGTGGACTTGCCGGCGCCCGAACGGCCGGTGAGCAGCACCCGCTCGCCGGGGGCGATGCGCAGGTCGACGTCCCGCACCGCCCAGGCCCGCCGGGTGGTGTGCCGGAAGCCCCACCCGTCCAGCCGGACGGCGGCCGGGCCCGTGGCCCCGGACGTCGTCAGACCCGCGTGCGACCGGAGGCGAACGACGACAGCGCGCCGCTCGCGGCCAGTGCGCGGGCCAGCAGCACGCTGCCGATCCCGGCGACGACCGCCGTGCTGCCCACGACGAGCGCGACGTAGGTCGTCTTCCAGCCCGCCGACCAGTCCGGGTAGTAGTAGACGAGGTCGAGGACGGCGGCGGTCGCACCGGTGAGGACGGCGGCCAGCAGCGCGGGCGCCCAGCCGAAGCGGCGGTAGCGGAAGGCGGCGAAGCCGGCGTCGCCGGCCAGGCCCTGCAGCAGGCCGTAGACGATCGTCGTCGTCCCCCAGGCGGAGCCGAGCAGCGCGGAGACGATCGCGGCGACCAGCTCGGCGAACAGGCCGGCGCCGGGCTTGCGGACGATCAGCGGGGCGAGCACCGCGGGGATCAGCCAGACGCCGTACATGAACGCCTGGGCGGGCGGGAAGGCGGCGAACGCCGTCCCCGTGCCGGCCCAGAGCAGGCCCCACGCCCAGAAGACGACGCCGAAGGCGGCGCCGAGGACGGCGGTGACGACGATGTCGACGGTGCGCCAGCGGTTGCTGCGCTCCCGGGCGGGCGCAGCGTTCGACGAACGGACGGCCGGATCGGCCATGTCTCTTCCTCCAGGCTCCCTGCGCCGGCATGACCCGGATCAGGTTCGAGGGTCTGCGGTGTCCCGCACTCTCAGCGCCGAAGCGCTCCCCTGCTGCGAATGTGTGTGTTCGGTTGTGCCGCCAGACTAGCCCGGCCACGGTGGGGACGGAGCCTGCGGCCGGGCGCCGGGTCCCGGGCGGCTGACCGGGGGCATCGCCTCGAGGTACGCGGCCGCGCGCCCCGGGTCGCGCATCAGCGGGCCCATCACGGCGACCCCGTGCGCCCCTGCGGCCAGGAGCGAGGGCACGTGCTCGGGGAGGACCCCACCGAGCGCGAGCGCCGGCGGTGCCCCTGGCACGAGGATCGCGCGCAGGCCCTCGGGCCCCAGCGCGGGGCCGTAGCCGGGCTTGGACGGGGTGGGGAAGACCGGCGAGACGGTGACGTAGTCGCATCCCTCGGCGCGGGCGGCCGCCACCTCGGCCGCGGAGTGGCACGACCGGCCGACGACCGGCGGGCGGGGTGCGGGGAACGGCTCGCTCGCCGAGAGGTGGACCGCCCCGGTGGCGCCGGGCGCACCGGCGCGCAGCAGCACGCCGCCCACCGACGCGATCACGGGCGCCAGCTCCGCGGCCAGCAGGTCCCGCTCGGCAGCGGGCAGGTCCTTCTCCCGGAGCACCACCGCGCGCGCTCCGGCCTCGACCGCTGCCGCGACCACGTCCACCAGCGGCCGGTCGCACTGGGTGCGGTCGGTGAGCACCAGGAGGCGGGGCGGCGTCACAGCTCGGGCAGCCCCTGCATCGACGTGGAGGCCTCGGCGTGCCAGCGCCGCGGGATGCGCCCGGCCCCCCGGGCGAGCCTGCCGGCCTCCACCCCGTGGCGCATCGCCAGGGCCATCCGCTCCGGTTCCCGCGCCCGGGTGACGGCGGAGGCGAGCAGGACGGCGTCGCAGCCCAGCTCCATCGCGAGCGTCGCGTCCGACGCCGTCCCGATGCCCGCGTCCAGCACCACCGGGACGTCGACCGCCTCGCGGAGGAGCGCGATGTTGTGCGGGTTGCGGATGCCCAGGCCGCTGCCGATCGGCGAGCCCAGCGGCATGACGGCCGCGCACCCGATGTCGGCCAGCCGGCGCCCGAGGATCGGGTCGTCCGTGGTGTACGCCAGCACGGTGAACCCGTCGGCGACGAGCTCCTCGGCCGCCTCGAACAGCTCGATCGGGTCGGGGAGCAGCGTGTGCTCGTCGCCGATGACCTCCAGCTTCACCCAGGAGGTGTCGAACGCCTCGCGGGCCAGCCGGGCGGTCAGGACCGCTTCCCGGGCGGTCCGGCACCCGGCCGTGTTGGGCAGCAGCCGCACCCCGCACCGGTCCAGCACCTCGAGCATCGCCGCACTGCTGGAGGCCTCCACCCGGCGCAGTGCCACCGTCACCAGCTCGGTGCCGGAGGCCACGACGGCCCGCTCCAGCGACTCGAGACTGGGCGCCCCGCCGGTGCCCAGCAGCAGCCGGGACGTGAACGTCTCCCCGCCGAGGAGGAAGGGATCGGCCTTCTCCTCCTGCTCCAGCGCGGGGACCACCTCGTGCACGGTCATCGGGTCAACCTCCTGCGGTGGGGGCGAGGACTTCCAGGCTGTCCCCGGCGGAGAGCCGGGTCGACTCCCAGCCGCTCCGGGGGACGACGTCGCCGTTGCGCGCGACGGCGACCTTGCCGTGGCCGTTGGTGCGGGCTTCGACGAGCGCGGCGACGGTGCAGTCGTCGTCCACGTCGGTGGGCACGCCGTTGACGGTCACCTGCATGCGGATCACCTTCCGAACCTGTCTGCGGTGAAGGGGGCGGCGAGACCGGGCAGCTCGCCGGTCGCGAGGTGCTCGGCGACCACCTCGCCGGTCACGGGCGCCAGGAGGACGCCGTTGCGGTAGTGCCCGGTCGCCAGGACCACGCCCGGCACCCCCGATGGTCCCAGCAATGGCCCGTTGTCCGCCGTCGCGGGCCGCCACCGGGCGATGGTCTCGACCAGCTCCAGCTCGGAGACGCCGGGGACCACCTCGAGCGCGTCGTGCAGCAGGTCGTGCACGCCGCCGGCGGTGACCGCGGCGTCGAAGCCCCGGTCCTCGACGGTGGCGCCGACGATCAGCCCGTCCCCGGTCACGCCGTCGTCGTACGGCACCAGGTACACCTGCCGCCCGCGCACCAGCGCCCGCACGGTCCCCTCCAGCAGGCCGGCGGCCCCCCGCATGCGGAGGATCTGCCCCTTGACCGGCCGGACGGGCAGCGGGGGAACCCCGGTGAGCGCGCCGCTGCGCGCGCCCAGGGCCACCACGACGGCGTCGGCGGCCAGCTCCGTGCCGTCGGCCAGCCGCACCCCGGCGGCCCGGCCGTCCACGACCCGCACCTCCGCGACCCGGGAGGACACCAGCCGGACGCCGGCCGCCTCGGCGGCGGCCAGCAGCCCGGCGTGCAGGGCCCGGCCGTCCACCGAGTGGTCGCCCGGGACGTGCAGGGCGCCCCGTACCCGCGGCGACAGCGACGGCTCGCGGCGCCGGGCGGCCCGCGCGGTCAGCCGCTCGACGGCCAGTCCGAGCTCGCGCTGGAAGTCCAGCAGGGCATCCAGCGCGCGCATGTCGTCCTCGTCGAAAGCGACGACGACGGTGCCCTGCGTGCGCAGGCCCACCGGCACGCCACCGGCCCGCTCCACCTCCGCGACGAAGGCGGGATAGCGCTCCAGCGACGCCAGGCACAGCCGGAGCAGCGCCTCCTCGCCGTAGGCGGCCTCGGTGACCGGCGCGAGCATGCCGGCGGCGGCCTGCGACGCACCGCCTCCGGGCGCGTCGTCCACCACAGTGACCGGCAGGCCCCGCTGGGCCGCCCGCCACGCCACCGACAGCCCGATCAGCCCACCGCCGACGACGACGACGGTCACGGTCTGCCGCCCAGGGCCCGGAGCAGCTCACGGGTGGCGGCACCGGGGTCGGCCGCGGCCGAGACGGCGCCGACGACGGCCACCCCGGCGGCGCCGGCGGCGAGCAGGTCCGGGATCCGCTCGACGGTCACCCCGCCGATGGCGATCACCGGGATCTCGACCGCCTCGGCCACCGCACGCACTCCTGCCGGGCCGAGGGGAGCGGGCAGCCCGGCCTTCGTCGCCGTCGCGTAGGCGGGCCCGACGCCGAGGTAGTCGGCGCCCTGGGCCACCAGGAGGCGGGCGCGTTCCGGGTCCCGGGCCGTGCCGCCCAGCAGGTGCCCCGGGCCGGCCAGCCGGCGGACGACGTCGAGCGGCAGGTCGTCGGCGCCCAGGTGCGTGCCGTGGGCGCCGACGGCCAGCGCCAGGTCGACGCGGTCGTTGACCAGGCAGGTCGCCCCCGCGCCCGCGCAGACCTCCACCACCCGGCGGGCGAAGTCGTAGCGCTCCCGGTCGGAGGCGTCCTTGGACCGCACCTGGACCACCGGGGCGCCGGCGGCGACCGCGGCGGTCACCGCGTCGAGCGCCGCCCGGCCGACCCGGGCGTCGGTCAGGACGTGCAGGCCCCCGAGGGACGCGGTCACGCCGCCGCCCGGCGGTGCCGCAGCGCGCCCGGCAGGGCCACGGCCACGGTCAGCAACGCGGCCACGGCGAGGCTCACCAGCGAGGCCGACCAGCCGTTGGCCGGGTCGATGCCGAGGTCGGTCTGGCGCTCGGTCCACCACGTCGTCCAGGCCGCACCCGGACCGGCGAAGAAGGTCGGCAGCGTGAGCTGGTAGGCCACGAAGCCGGCCACCCAGGGGAGGAGCAGCAGCGGGCGGGCGCGCGCGGTGTCGGAGGTGTCCCACGCCCCCCGGGGCAGCAGGAAGTAGGCGACGACGAAGACGCCGATGAGCGGGACGAACACCGCGCCGATCAGGAAGAGGAACGGCTCGTAGGCGGCGAGGTCGAAGGCCAGGGCGAGGGTGGTGGCCACGACGCCGACCGCCACGGCGAGCACGCGGCGGTCGAGCCGGGCCACCACGTTCTGGGCCGACACCGCCGTCGAGTACACGTTGGCGAACGCCTCGTCGACCTCCACCACCAGCAGCACCAGCACGGCGACCAGACCCAGCGGGACGGCGAGCATCGCGTCGATGACGTCGAGCCCGCCGCGGCCGTAGGCGGCCAGCGCGATGACCCCGAGGCTGAACATGGCCACGGTGGCCAGGCCGTAGCCGGACGCCGTCCCGACGAAGGCGGTCCGGCCGCTGCGGACGTGCCGGGTGTAGTCGGCTGCCAGCGGGAACCACGAGATCGGCAGGGCGATGACGATGTCGGCCGCCGTCCAGAAGGACGTCGCCCCGCCCTCGGTCACCGGTGGCAGCGGCTCGGACAGGACCTGGACGAAGAGGTACGCGATCGCGGCGATCGCCGCCCAGACGGCGTAGCGCGCAAGCACCCGCACGACACCGAGCGGGCGCAGCGCCATCAGGGTGGCGAAGGCGCCCGCGGCGATCGCGAACGGCCAGCGCGGCGCGTCGAGGGCGCGCGCGGCGGCCTCGGAGATGATCAGGATCTCGAAGGCGGCCCAGCCGACGCACTGCACGAGGTTGAAGCCGGTGGGCAGGAACGAGGTCCGCCGGCCCAGCAGGCCGCGGAGCAGCACCATCGCCGGCACGCCCTCGCGGGCGCCGGCGGCGGCGCCCAGCCCCAGCAGCACCGACCCGATGACCGCGCCGACGACGATGGCCCCGATCGTGTGCCACAGCGGCCGGTCGGCGAGGACCACGAAGGTGGCTGCCACGGGCAGCAGCAGGCTGATGCCCAGGCTGGCCCAGAGGCCGGCGGTCTCCCGCAGGCCCAGGGTCCTGGGCGGCGGCTCGGACAGGGTGAGGGGCGCATCTCCCCCGCGGGTGGCTGCGCCGACGGTTCCGGACGTGCTCATGATCGCTCCCTACGCCGGCATTACCCGGTCAGGTTCCAGCGGTCGGCGGCGCGGCA
Organism: Blastococcus sp. SYSU DS0616; assembly: GCF_054051015.1. Lineage (NCBI taxonomy): Bacteria > Bacillati > Actinomycetota > Actinomycetes > Geodermatophilales > Geodermatophilaceae > Blastococcus > Blastococcus sp. SYSU DS0616. Next base: position 35,149 of record NZ_JBJHAJ010000032.1, on the reverse strand, counting down.
GCCGCCCTCTCAGCCCGGTCGATCCGAGCTCCCGCACCACGGCCTCGGCCGTGACACCGCCACCCTAGGCCGTCTCGTACAGTCGGCGCCCGTGCCGGTCGACGAGCTGCCAGTCCGCCATGCCGAGGCCTTCGCGGACGCCACCCGCCATCCCTTCCTCGCCGCCGTGCGGGACGGCACGATCGCGCCGTCGGCCTTCGACACCTGGCTGGTGCAGGACGCGCGGTTCGTCGCCGACCTCCTCCGCTTCCAGGCGCGGCTGCTGGCCCGGGCGCCCCGGCCGGCCCAGGAGGTGCTCGCCCGCGGAGCCCTGGCCCTGGTCCAGGAGCTGGACTGGTTCGAGGAGCGGGCGGCGGCCCGGGGACTGGACCTCTCCGCGCCCGCGCTGCCGGCGACGACCGCCTATGCGGAGCTGCTCGAGCGGCTGGACGGCGCCGATGTCCCGGCCGCGCTGACCGCGCTGTGGACCATCGAGCGCACCTACCTCGACGCCTGGTCGGCCGCGCTCCCGGGTGCACCGGCCTACCGGGAGTTCGTGGAGCACTGGACGGCGCCGGAGTTCGGCGGGTACGTGGCGGACCTCGCCGCGGCGGTGGACGCGGTCGGCGGAGGCGACGAGCGCGTCTTCCTCGAGGTGGTCACCGCAGAGGTCGCGTTCTGGGACATGGCGGTGGCGACGGGATGAGCCTGGCCCGTGAGCTCTGGACCGCCGAGGCCGGCCTCGCCGCCGCGGCGCTGTCGCACCCGTTCGTGCAGGGGATCGCCGACGGCACGCTGCCGCGGGACCGGTTCGCCGGCTACGTGGCCCAGGACGCGTTCTTCCTGGAGGCGTTCGCCCGGGCCTACGCGCTGGGCGTCGCGCACAGCCCCGACCGCGCCACCCTCGACGTCTTCGCCGACCTGCTGGCCGGGGTCCGTGAGGAGCTGGGGCTGCACGCGTCCTACGCGCAGCGCTGGGGCATCGACCTGACCGCCGTCCGGCCGGGGCCGGCGACGTCGGCCTACACCGACTTCCTGCTGGCCACGGCCTCGCTGGGCGGCGTGGCGCTCACCTGCGCGGCGATGACCCCGTGCATGCGCCTCTACGCCCATCTCGGGCAGTCGCTGGCCGACCGCGCGTCGGGCCCGTACGAGGAGTGGGTGCGCACCTACGCCGACCCGGGCTTCGAGGAGCTCGCCGCCACGCTCGAGCGGCTGCTCGACGCCGTCGCCGTCGACACCCCGGCACTGCGGGCGGCCTACTCCCGGGCGATGCAGCTGGAGATCGGCTTCTTCGACGCCGCCTGGCGCGGCGTCTGACCGGTGCGGCCGGGTGCGCCGCCCGATCGGGAGGTGCCTGCTGATTCAGCCGAGCAGGCCGACCAGCAGGTGGGCGTTGAGCCCGATGATCAGGACCGCGATGACGCTGCCGGCCACGGTGGTGGTCCGGCGGTTCACCCAGCCGCCCATCAGGTCGCGGCGGCTGGTGAGCCACAGCAGCGGCACCAGGGCGAACGGGATGCCGAAGGACAGCACCACCTGCGACCACACCAGCGCGGTGGTGGGGTCCCCGCCCAGCACCAGTACGGCCAGCGCCGGGGCCAGGGTGATCAGCCGGCGGGTGAGCACCGGGATGTGCCGCTTGAGGAACCCGGCCATGACCACCTGGCCGGCGTGCGTGCCCACCGAGGAGGAGGCGAACCCCGAGGCCAGCAGCGCGAGGGCGAAGGCGAGCGCGGCGCCGGTGCCGAGCTGGTCACCGAGCCCGGCGTGCACGCCCTCGAGGCTGTCGACGCCGCTGTCGCTGGTGAACAGCTGCGCGGCGATGACCAGCATCGCGGCGTTGACCAGCCCGGCCAGGCCCATGGCGACGACGATGTCGATCCGCTGAGCCCGCAGCAGCCGGCGGCGCCCCTCGTGCGTGCGGCCGGCGGTGACCGCGTCGCCGTAGCGGCCGGGGGTGAGCGCGGAGTGCACGTAGATCACGTGCGGCATGACCGTGGCCCCGAGGATGCCGGTGGCCAGCACCACGCTCTCCGCGCCGTCGAAGGAGGGCACCATGCCCCCGGCCAGCCCGCCCGGGTCGACGCCGGAGCCGAGGAGGGTGTAGCCGAACCCGATGCCGATGACCAGCAGCAGCCCCGCGATGACCCGTTCGAACGGGCGGTACCCGCGGGACTGCGCCGCCAGCAGGACGAAGGCGACGACGGCGGTGATGACGCCGCCGATCGGCAGCGGGACCCCGAAGAGCAGGTACAGCGCCACGGCGCCGCCGACGATCTCGGCCAGGTCGGTGGCGATCGCCACCGCCTCGGCCTGCAGCCACAGCCCCCGGGTCACGGGCTTGGGCAGCGTCTCGCGGCACAGCGTCGCCAGGTCGCGGCCGGTGGCCAGCCCGAGCTTCGCGGTCAGCGACTGGATCAGCATCGCCATGAGGTTGGCCGCGACGATGACCCACAGCAGCGTGTACCCGAACGCGGCGCCGCCGGCGAAGTTCGTGGCGAAGTTGCCCGGGTCGACGTAGGCGACGGCGGCGACGAAGGCCGGACCGAGCATCGACCACAACCGGCGGCGGCCCGGCTCGGCCAGCGGGGGGCGGTGCGCGGGGGCGCGCAGCGTCGTCGGCAGGACGGCGGCCTCGGTCTTCGACAGGTACACGGCGGTCCTCGCAGGCGGTCTCCGGGTGGGTGGTCGCTCGCTCCCTGCCCGCGCCGCGTGTCACGCCGGGGCCGACCCGTGGCCCCCCGGGGCCAAGGTCAGGCTTGCCTGCCCCGCCCGGTCCGGCGGGCCCGCTCGACCAGCGCGTCGATGCGCGCGGCGTGCGCGCCGCGCCAGTACACCCGCCCGCACACCGGGCACCGGGCGAAGGCGTCGTAGGTGCGGCGGGTGCCGGGCTCCAGCTCCGCCGCCACCTCGTCCTTCGGCACCGGGTGGACGGCGGCCCCGCAAGCGGTGCAGCGGGTGAGCGGCGCCAGCGGCAGGGAGAAGCGGTCGAGCACGTCGTCGAGCTGCTCGCCGGGCCGGCTCCCGCGGACGAGCGCGCCCTGCGGCAGGGCGCGCCGCATGAGCAGCCGCCGGTCCTGCGTGAGCAGCACCCGGCCCTCGGCGGCCGCCCGGGCGACCAGCGCGGCGTCGTCGGCGTCGTTCGACCAGGCGGCGTCGGCCCCGAGCAGCCGCAGCTGCCGCGCGAGGGCGCCCAGCCCGACGTCGAGGAGGAACCCACCGGGCGGGACGGCGACCGGCCGCGGCGCCGGGTCCACCTCGAGCACGGCGCCGGGGGCGGTCCGGTCGGCGGGCGTCGCCGGTGCGCCGTCCGCCCGGATCGTCCCCACTTCGGTCAGCGGGATCCCGGCGGCCTGCACCAGGTGCCCGGCCGTCGCGTCGGGGTCGAAGGGCAGCCGGCGTTCGCCCGCTCCCCGGTACCGCGGGGCGAGCAGCCACCGCAGGTCCGGGGCCGGCCGCACGCGCACCTCCATGGCGACGGGCTACCCCGGCCGGACGGCCGCCGACACGCGCCAGGCGTGCGCGGGCCTCTTCCTGGGCACGGAGGTGGCCGTCCGCCGATCCACCCGTGGAGGTCCTGTGTCCGAAGCAACCGCCCGTCCCCTCGCCCTCGTGACCGGTGCGTCCAGCGGCATCGGGCTGGAGCTGGCCAAGCAGTTCGCCGAGCACGGCTTCGATCTGGTGGTCGTCGCCGAGGACGCCGAGCTCGACGCCGCGGCCCAGCAGCTGCGCCAGCGCGGCGCCGCCGTCTCGCCCGTCCGGGCCGACCTCACGGTGCGCGCGGAGGTCGAGAAGGTCGTCGCGGCCGTGCGCGCGGCAGGCCGGCCGCTGGCCGCCGCCGCGCTGAACGCCGGCGTCGGGATCGGGGGTCGCTTCGCCGAGACCGATCTGGAGGCCGAGATCGGGATGGTGGAGCTGAACTGCGTGTCGACGCTGCACCTCGCCAAGCGGGTGGTGCAGGACATGGTGGTCCAGGGGGAGGGGCGGATCCTCTTCACCTCCTCGGTCGCCTCGCAGGCGCCCGAGCCGTTCCAGACCGTCTACTCCGCGACGAAGGCGTTCGTGCAGTTCCTCGCGCTGGGCATCCGCGAGGAGCTGACCGACACCGGCGTCACCGTCACCGCCCTGCTGCCCGGGCCGACCGACACGGAGTTCTTCGACCGGGCCGACGCCACCGACACCAGGCTGGGTGCCAGCGACAGCAAGGACGACCCCGCCCAGGTCGCCCGGCAGGGCTTCGAGGGTCTGATGAAGGGCGAGGCGTCGGTGTTCGCCGGCTCGGTGAGCAGCAAGCTGATGGGGCGGCTCTCGGCGCTCATGCCGGACGCGCTCGCCGGCAGGTCCCACAAGCCGATGACCCGGCCAGGGTCCGCCGAGTAGCCCGGGGGGCGGGGGCCTCCGGCGCGGTGCCGGCGATCAGCACCCGCAGCTGCCCCCCGGCGCCGGGGCGGTCAGCGGATCGACCGCCGGCCGGTGCACGCCCTCGTCGGTGACCACCGGTAGGCCCTCCCGCGCCCAGTACTCGAACCCGCCGATCATCTCGCGCACCCGGTAGCCGAGCAGGGCGAGCCGGAGCGCCGCACGGGTGGCGCCGTTGCAACCCGGACCCCAGCAGTAGGTGACGACCGGGACCGCGGGGTCCAGCTCCGCGGCCGCCCGGTCGGGGATCTCGGCGCCCGGCAGGTGCACGGCGCCGGGCACGTGCCCCTGGTCCCACGCCTGCGTGCTGCGGCTGTCGAGCAGGACGAACCCCGGCGCCCCCGACTCGAGTGCGGCGTGCACGTCGCTGACGTCGGTCTCCACGGCCAGCCGCCGGGCGAAGTGGGCGGCGGCCACGGCCGGTTCGGTGCTCCAGTCCATCACCGGGCCGACGCTAGGGGTGCCGCCCGCCGCCGACGAGGCCCGCTCCTGCCGACCATCGCAGCGGATCTGCCGTCCTCAGAGCGGCACGGCGAGCCCGTCCGGCGCCGGCCGTGCCAGCGCGGCCGCGACGTCCGGCCGCATCGGCGCCAGCCCCGCCCCGGCCAGGACGACGTCACGCGCGAACGCGTGCCAGCGGTGCGCCGAGCGCAGCATGCTGTGGCCGCCGGTGATGGTGAACCGGGCCACCCGCGCGCCCGCGCGCTGGGCCCGGACCGCGAAATCGGCGGAGAGCTGCGCGGGCACCCACCGGTCGCCCCGGCCGTGCAGGATCGCGACGGTGCGGTCGCGCAGGTGGCCGACGGGCTCGCCGGGAGGCGTCCACGGCGCGAGGGCGCAGACCGCCGCGACGCCGTCGTGCCCCCCGGCGCGCAGCACGGCCCGCCCGCCCATCGAGTGCCCGACCAGCACGACCGGCAGCTCTCCGTGCTCGGCACGGATCCGGTCCAGCGTCCAGCGCACGTCGGCGTAGGCGTCCGCGGCGGCGCCGTTCCAGCCGGCCACCCGGTAGCGCAGCAGGCAGGTGGTGAGCCCCCGCTCCGCGCCGGCGGAGGAGACGAACTGTTCGATCGCCCGCATGCGCACCAGCGAGAGCGCCCGCTCCTTGGGGGGCTCCACGCTGGCCACCGTCCCGCCGTGGCAGAACAGCGCGACGGCGCGGGGTCGGCCGGTCGCCGGGCGGGTCTCCAGGACCGGTCCGGTCACGCCCGGCGGGACCGGCGGCCGCCGCGGAGGCTCGCCCGGGCACGGTCGCCCAGGTCACCGGCCTTGAGCAGGCCGTTGCTGAGGGACGAGGGCCCGCGGCGCCGCTCGAGGGCGTGCCCGAGCCGGCGCAGCACGCCGGTGGCCAGCGGGACCAGGATGGTCAGGATCAGCCACATGCGCAGCCGGCGGGTGAAGAAGAGCCACATGCGGTGCACTCTGCCCCGCCGTGGTCCCGGGGAACCGCCGGGTCAGTCGGCCAGCTTGACGATCATCTTCCCGGTGTTCCCCCCGCGGAGGAGGTCGAGGAAGGTGTCCACCGCGTCGTCCAGCCCCTCGCGGACGGTCTCGCGGACGACGAGCTTCCCGGACGTGAGCAGGTCGCCCACCTTCTCGCTGAACTCCGGGGCGAGATCGGCGTGGTCGCCGACGATGAACCCGCGCAGGCTCAGCTTCTTGGTGACCATCATGAACATGTTGCGCGGACCCGGGGCCGGCTCGGTGGCGTTGTAGCCGGAGATCGCCCCGCACAGCGCGGCCCGGCCGTGCTCGTTGAACGCGCCGATGGCCGCCTCCAGGTGCTCGCCGCCGACGTTGTCGAAGAAGACGTCGATGCCGTCGGGCGCGGCGGCCGCGAGCAGCTCCGCGACCGGGCCGTCGTGGTAGTCGAACGCGGCGGTGAACCCCAGCTCCCCGGTCAGCCAGCGCACCTTCTCCGGCGTCCCCGCGCTGCCGACGACCGCCGAGGCGCCGTGGAGACGGGCGAACTGGCCGACGAGGCTGCCGACCGCGCCCGCGGCGCCGGAGACGAACACGGCGTCGCCCTCCCGGAACTCCGCCAGCCGGAACAGCCCCGCCCAGGCGGTGAGGCCCGGCATGCCGAGCACGCCCAGGTGGTAGCTGGGCGGGATGCCCGGCAGCTCGGGCAGCACGCGGACGTGCGCGGCGTCGAGCACCGCGACGTCCCGCCAGGCGGCGTCGGCGAGCACCAGGGCGCCCTCGGCGACGTCGGGGGAGCGGGACTCCACCACCCGGCCGACCGCACCGCCGCGCATCGTCTCGCCGATCTCCCAGCGGGCCGCGTACGACTTCCCGGGGTTCATCCGGCCACGCATGTACGGGTCGACGCTCATCACCAGCATCCGGACGACGATCTGGCCGTCGGCCGGGTCGGGTCGCTCCAGCTCGACCAGGCGGAAGTCGTCGGGGGTCGGCTCGCCGTGCGGCCGGGCCGCCAGCTGCCATTCGCGGGTCCGGATGGGCATGCGGCCATCCTGCCGGGCGGAGCGCGCGTGCGCCGGGTGCGACGAACTCGTGGTGATCAGCGCGTGATGGCCACGAGTTCGTCCCATTCGCGTGGCCCCGGGCGGTCAGGCCGAGCGGCCGTCGCGCTCCCCGGTCCTCGGCTGCGGCTGCTCGGCCGGTGCCGTGCGCCGGGCCCGCTGCCCCCGGGCCACCTCGGTCGCCAGCGCGTCGAGGGGCTGGGCGAATGCCGCCAGCGGGTCGGCCAGGGCCACGAGCCAGGCCTGGGCCGCCGCCAGGCCGGACGGGTCGAGGGCGTAGAGCCGGCGGGTGCCCTCGGCGCGCACCGTGACCAGGCCCGCCTCCCGCAGCACCCGCAGGTGCTGGGACACCGCGGGCTGCGAGATCGGTGCGGTGCCCTGCAGCGCGGCGACGACGGCCCCCGCCGGCTGCTCGCCGGTGGAGAGCAGCTTCAGGATCTGCCGGCGGGTGCGATCGCCCAGCGCCTCGAAGGTCCCGTTCACTCAGCTCCCGGCAGCATCCTCGGACGGCGGGGTCGTGTAGAACGCCACCGTACGGTCGGCCGCCTCGCGCGCGACGGTGGGGTCGTCCCCGTCCGCGGCCGCTGCGTCGCCCCAGCCGGAGGCGGCCCGGCGGACGAACTCGACCCCCTCCGGCGTCAGCCCGAACGTGGCCGTGAGCTGCGGGTCGACGGGGGCACCGCTCTCCAGGTGCAGCCCGAGGCCCATGAGCGCCAGGTCCCAGCCCACGCCGACCGCGCCCGGCCCGAACTGCGCCCAGAACTCGGGGTCGACCGGCGCCTCGTGCCTGAGCTCCAGGGCGGTCCCGCCGTCCGAAGGCGTGAGGTCCACCTGCAGCCAGGAGACCATCCCGCCGAACTCCCAGGTCACGGCGAAGGATTCGGGCTCCGAGCACCGCTCGACCACGCCGCCCGCGTTGCCCTCGAGCTGGTAGCGGCCGCCGGGGCGCAGGTCGCCGCTCACCGGCAGGAACCAGCGGGGGAGCCGCTCGGCGTCGGTGAGCGCGCCCCAGACCTCGGCCCGGTCGGCGCGGTAGGTGCGCGTTGCGACGGCGATGCGCGTCGGGGCCCCGTCCCGGGAGGCGGTGCGGACCTCGCGCGTGACCAGCCCGGCCGTGGCGACCGGATCGATGGTGGTCATGCCCTGCTTCCTCCATAAGTCAAATCTTATGGAAGGACGGTAGCGTCGGGGTCCGTCCAGGACAAGCCCCCTGGCGGCGGCCCGCGGAACGCGCTCCACGCCGGGATCGGTGTTGCACGACCGACCTAGAGTGGGGGCATGCTCTTCTCCCGATCCAAGACCCAGCCGGTGTCGCCCGAGGACGCCCTGCCGGGCCGCCCCGACCCGCTGCCGCACGTGCCCGAGGTGCACGCCGTCAACGGCAACCGCATCCAGCCGCCGTTCCCCGAGGGCATGCAGACCGCCGTCTTCGGCGCGGGCTGCTTCTGGGGCGTGGAGAAGGTCTTCTGGGAGCTGCCCGGTGTCTACTCGACCGCGGCCGGCTACGCGGGCGGGCACACGCCGAACCCGACCTACGACGAGGTCTGCTCGGCCCGCACGGGGCACACCGAGGTGGTCCTCGTCGTCTTCGACCCCGCCGTGACCTCCTACGAGCAGCTGCTGAAGGCGTTCTGGGAGGACCACGACCCGACGCAGGGCATGCGGCAGGGCAACGACATCGGCACCCAGTACCGCTCGGCGATCTACTACGCCACCCCGGAGCAGGAGGCCGCCGCGCTGGCCACCCGCGACGCCTACCAGGAGCGGCTGAAGGCGGCCGGGTACGGCGAGATCACCACGGAGATCGCGCCGCTGGGGGAGTTCTACTACGCCGAGGACTACCACCAGCAGTACCTGTACAAGGTGCCCAACGGCTACTGCCCGGTGCACTCGACCGGCGTCTCCTGCCCGGTGGGCCTGGGCGTCGACAGCTCCGACAGCTGATCCGCCCCGGCGCCGGCTGCGTCCCGAGCCGGTAAGACTGAGGCATGGAGATCCTGCGGACGCCCGACGAGCGGTTCACCGGTCTGCCCGACTTCCCGTACGAGCCCCGCTACGTCGAGGTGGACGACGGCGGGGGCGGCCGGCTGCGGGTGGCCTACGTCGACGAGGGCCCGGCCGACGGCGAGACGGTGCTGCTCCTCCACGGGGAGCCGTCCTGGTCCTTCCTCTACCGCCGGATGATCCCGGTCCTCGTCGACGCCGGCCTGCGCGTCGTGGCGCCCGACCTGGTCGGTTTCGGCCGCTCGGACAAACCGGTCGACCGCGCGGCGTACACCTACGCCCGGCACGTGGAGTGGATGCGGCAGGCGCTGCTCGACGAGCTGGGGCTGCGCGACGTGACCCTCGTCGGCCAGGACTGGGGCGGGCTGATCGGGCTGCGGCTGGTCGCCGAGAACCCCGACCGGTTCGCCCGGGTCGTGGTGGCCAACACCGGCCTGCCCACCGGCGACCAGAAGATGAGCGAGGCGTTCCTGGCCTGGCAGCGGTTCTCCCAGGAGAGCCCGGAGTTCCAGATCGGCCGGATCGTCGGCAACGGCACCGTCGGCGGGCTCGCACCCGAGGTGGTCGCCGCCTACGACGCCCCGTTCCCGGACGACCGGTACACCGCCGGGGCCCGGCAGTTCCCCGCCCTGGTGCCGACCTCGCCGGACGACCCGGCGGCCGCGGCGAACCGGGCGGCCTGGGAGGTGCTCTCGCGCTGGGAGAAGCCGTTCCTCACGGCGTTCTCCGACGGCGACCCGATCACCGGCGGGGGCGAGCGGGTGTTCCAGAAGCTGGTGCCCGGTGCCCAGGGCATGCCGCACACCAGGCTGGCCGGCGGCGGGCACTTCCTGCAGGAGGACGTCGGCCCCGAGCTCGCCCGGGTGGTGGTGGACCTCGTCGCCGCCACGCCCCGTTCCTGAGCCCGCCGTGGAACCCACCGCCGACGAGGTGCTCGCCGCGCTGCGGCGCGAACCGGACGTCGAGGCCCCCGACCTGGTCGCCGTCGACGCGACCGACCGGCTGCTGCTGGACCTGGCGGCCGAGCCGGTCCCCGGCTGCGCGGCCGGCGAGGTCGCGGTCGTCGACGACTCCTACGGCGCGCTCGCCCTGGGGCTGGCCGCCCGGCACGGCCTCGCCGGGGTGCGGGTCGGGCAGGACCTGCTGGTGGGGGAGCGGGCGCTGGCCGCCAATGCCGAGCGGGTGGGCCTGGCCGGGCGGTACCGCGTGCTGCCGCTGGGCCCGGAGCTGGCCGCCGGGGCCCGGCTGGTGCTCGTCAAGGCGCCCAAGGCGCTGGACGCGCTGCGCGAGATCGCCGAGGTGGTCGCCGCCTCCGCGGCGCCGGACGTCACGGTCCTGGTGGGCGGCCGGGTGAAGCACATGACGCACGCGATGAACGACGTCCTCGGTGCGTCGTTCGGCGAGGTGTCGGCGACGCTGGCCCGGCAGAAGTCCAGGGTGCTGGTGGCCCGCGGACCGCGGCCGGGACGGTCGTCCTTCCCCCGCCGCCAGGAGCACCCCGACCTCGACCTGACGGTCTGCGCCCACGGCGCCGCGTTCGCCGGCACGAGGATCGACGTCGGGACCCGGGCGCTGCTCCGGTCGCTGCCGGAGATGGCCCCCGACGCCCGGACGGCCGTGGACCTCGGCTGCGGTACCGGCGTCCTCGCCACGCTGCTCGCCCGGAGCCGACCGGGGCTGCGGGTGCTGGCCGTGGACCAGTCCGCCGCGGCCGTCGCCTCGGCCGCGGCGACCGCCGCCGCCAACGGGGTGGCCGACCGCGTGGAGGTGCGCCGGGACGACGCCGCCGCGACCGTGCCCGACCGCAGCGTCGACCTCGTGGTCTGCAACCCGCCGTTCCACGTCGGCGCGGCGGTCGTCACGACGGCCGCCGACCGGCTGTTCGTGGCGGCGGCCCGGGTGCTGCGCCCCGGCGGTGAGCTCTGGACCGTCTACAACTCGGCGCTGCGGTACCGGCCGGCGCTGAACCGGGTGGTGGGGCCGACGCGGGTGGCCGGTCAGGACCCCAGGTTCACGGTCACCGTCTCCACCCGCCGCTGAGGCGGCAGGGGCGGGTGGTGAGCCAGGTCACCGATTGGTGTCGATCCACCCGCTCGGGTTGACCCCGGGCCGCGGATCCCGAGTACGGGGGCGAGGGATCCGACCGAAGGAGCATCCATGACCGGGCGACTGCGCGGTGTGAAGGTGAGCACCCGTCTGATGACGCTGGTGCTCGTGGCGGTCATCGGGATGGCGACCATCGCCGTGATCGGGGCGCTGCAGGTGCGCTCGACGATCGAGGAGGAGCAGCGCACCCAGGCCCGCGTGGCCGTCGAGGCCGCACTGGGCGTCATCACCCACTACGGCGAGCAGGAGGTGGCCGGCGAGCTGACCCGGGCGGAGGCGCAGGCGGCGGCGACCGCCGCGATCCGCGGGCTCCGGTACTCCGGCGAGGAGTACTTCTGGATCAACGACATGACCCCGCGCATGGTCATGCACCCGATCAAGCCCGAGCTCGACGGGCAGGACCTCTCGGCCAACGAGGACCCCGACGGCAAGAAGCTCTTCGTCGAGTTCGTGGAGGTGGTCGAGGCCGAGGGCAGCGGCTTCGTCGACTACCTGTGGCCCAAGCCCGGCGAGGAGGAGCCGCAGCCCAAGATCTCCTTCGTGACCGGGTACGAGCCGTGGGGCTGGGTGGTCGGCTCGGGCATCTACGTCGCCGACCTCGACGGCGCCTTCCGGGAGGAGCTGGTCACGGTCGCGCTCTGGGCGGCGCCGCTCATCCTGCTCATCGTGGGGCTGTCGCTGGTCATCTCCCGCAGCATCAGCCGGCCGCTGCGCACCATGACCGAGGTGCTCTGCACCGGTGACCTCAAGCGCCGGCTCGACGAGGGTGCCGGCCGGACCGAGCTGGACCAGCTCGCCGGCGCGGTGAACACCACGCTGGGACGGGTCTCCGGCGTCGTGACCGAGGTCGGCCAGGCTTCGCAGCTGCTCGAGGAGGCCGCCCGCACGCTGTCGTCCACCAGCGAGTCGATCGCGGGTACGGCCGACCGCTCGCAGGGCCAGGCCCAGAGCGTCACCAGCGCGACCCGCGAGGTGAGCAGCGGGATCGAGGCGGTCGCCGCGGGAGCGGAGGAGATGGGTGCCTCGATCCGGGAGATCGCGCACAACGCCGCCGAGGCCGCCCGGATCGCCGGCAGCGCCGTCTCCGCGGCGGAGTCGACCTCGGCGACGATCGGCAAGCTGGGGGAGTCCTCGGCGGAGATCGGCAACGTGGTGAAGGTGATCACGAGCATCGCGGAGCAGACCAACCTGCTGGCGCTGAACGCCACGATCGAGGCGGCCCGCGCGGGTGAGGCCGGCAAGGGCTTCGCCGTGGTGGCGAACGAGGTGAAGGAGCTGGCGCAGGAGACGGCGAAGGCGACCGAGGACATCGCCAAGCGGGTCGAGGCCATCCAGACCGACACCGGCAGCGCCGTCCGGGCCATCGGCGACGTCACCACGATCATCGCGGAGATCAACGACTACCAGACGACGATCGCCTCGGCCGTCGAGGAGCAGACCGCCACCACGAACGAGATGAGCCGGGCGATCGGGGACGCCGCGGAGAGCGGCCGGTCGATCGCCGGGACCGTCGCCGAGGTCGCCCAGGGTGCGCAGGAGACCTCCGCCGGGGTGGTCGCCATGCAGGCGGCGGCCGGCGACCTCGTGCGCATGTCCGGCGAGCTGCGGAAGGTCGCCGGAGCCTTCCAGCAGTGACCTGACGCCGGCCGGTGGCGGTGGGGTGGACACCCCGCCGCCACCGGTGCGTCCGCCCCCGGGCCGCCCCAAGGGGTGAACGGGACCCACCCCGCCGCGCGCTGCCGGTGTCGCGTGGCCCAGGATGTCGCAGAATGCTCAACCAGCCGGCCGGAAGGCTCCGGCCCGAGGGCGCAGGGGGCTGCATGGCTCAGGTGAGGGACGGGGACGCCGCGGTGGCCGGCCCGGTCGCCTGCCACCCTGCGCCCGCGCAGCAGGTGCGCACCCACACCGCCGCGCTGGTCGGCTCGGACGCGGAGCTGCTCGCGGCCGTCCTGCCCTACCTGGACGAGGGCCTGCGCGACGACGACCTGGTCGTCCTCTGCTGCCCGCCGCAGACGGCGGCGCTGATCGGCGGGGGGCTGGGGGAGCGCGCCGGCGCCCTGGCAGCGGACCCCCGGGTGTCCCTGCTCGACACCTCCGTGCCCGATGCCGTCGCCGCCACCTGGGAACTGATGCGACGGGCGAGGGAGACCGGCTCGGGCCGGCTGCGCGTCGTCGGTCAGGTGCAGTTCGGCCCCACGCCGCGGAACTGGCGGGAAGGCCTGCGCTACGAGGCCGCCGTCAACATCCTGCTGGCCGCACGGCCGGTCTCGGCGCTGTGCCTGTTCGACCGCCGCGAGCTCCCGGCCGAGGTGCTGGCCGGCGCGGCCGCCACGCACCCCGAGCTGCTCACCGGCGGCCGGGTGGAGCGGAGCGGGGCGTTCGAGGAACCCGCCGACTACGTGCGCCGGCTGCCGCTCCCCCGGGAGCCGATGGAGGCCGGTGCGCCGGCGCTCGCGGTCGAGGACGCGCCGTCGCTGGCCTACCTCCGCCAGGAGCTCCGCACGGTGATCACGGCCCGGGTGCCCGACCGGGACCAGGCCGCGGACCTGCACCTGGCCGCCAGCGAGATCGCCTCCAACGCCTTCCGGCACGGGTCCCGACCGGTCTCCGCGTACGTGTGGGCCGACGGCGAGGGCCTGGTGTGCACGATCACCGACCAGGGCGCCGGCTTCGACCTGCCCTGGGCCGGGTTCCGCCCCGCGCACGGGGTCGACCTCGCCAACGGCGGGATGGGGCTGTGGCTGGCGCGCAAGCTGTGGGACCACGTGGACCTGCTCCCCGGTCCGTCCGGCTTCTCGGTCCGGCTCAGCAGCCGGCTGCGCTGATGCGCGGCGGCCTGGCTGCGCGGTCGGGGCCGTTACGGTGAGCGACGTGGAGGACGCCGTCGACCTGATCCTCGAGCAGTGGGCTCGGGAACGCCCGGATCTGGACTGCTCTCCGATGGGGATCATCGGGCGCATCACGCAGCTGCAGCGGGAGGTCCACCTCGCGCAGCGGGACACCTTCGCCCGGCACGGTCTCGACGCGCCGTCCTTCGACGTCCTGGCGGCGCTCCGGCGGGCGGGAGCGCCCTACCAGCTCACTCCCACCGCCCTGATGCGCACGGCGCTGGTCACCTCCGGGGCGATCACCCAGCGGCTGGACCGGCTGGAGGAGCGCGGCCTGATCACCCGTGAGCGCAGCGAGGCCGACGGGCGGGCCGTCGTGGTCACGCTCACCGACGCCGGCCGGGCGGCCCTGGACGCGGCCCTGCCCGACCACCTGGAGACCGAGCGGCGCCTGCTGGAGGCCCTGCCGTCGGGGGACCGGGAGCAGCTCGCGGCGCTGCTGCGCCGCCTGCTCGTGGGCCTGGGCCGGCTGCCGCAGCAGCCCTGACCCGTGGAGCGGGTTCAGCCGAGCACGGCGTCCGTCGCCGCCAGCAGGGCGCGCGAGTCCTTGCCCGACCGCTTCGCGACGTACATCGCGGTGTCCGCCCGGTGCAGCAGCTCCTCGGCCGTGCAGCCGGCCACGCCCAGCGCGCCGCCGATGCTGGCGGTCACGGTGATCGTGCGGTCGCCGACCTCCACGGGGGCCCGGAGCGCCGCGAGCAGGCGGTCGGCGACCTCGCGCAGGCGGTCGCCGTCGGCGTCGTCGAGCAGGAGGGCGAACTCGTCGCCGCCCAGCCGCGCCACCACGTCGTCCCCCCGCACGTCGGCGGACAGCCGGGCGGCGACGGCCAGCAGGAGGTCGTCCCCGGCCGCGTGCCCCAGGGTGTCGTTCACGCTCTTGAAGTCGTCGACGTCGACGAAGAGCACCGCCGGGGCGGCGCCCGGGGCGGCGGCGGTGGTGGCCTGGGCCAGCCGTTCGTTGAAGGCGGTGCGGTTGAGCAGCCCGGTCAGCGGATCGGTGCGGGCCTGACGGCGCAGCTCGTCCTCGAAGAGCTTCCGGTCGGTGACCTCCCGGAAGTTCACGACCCAGCCCTCGATGCCGACGGCGTCCACGCGACCGCTGATCCGCATCTCGACCCACCGGGTCCCACCCGAGCTGTGCTGCACCCGGATGTCGGTGTCCACGACGCCGGAGTCCCCGCCTGACGAGCGGCCGGCCGCGGCGACGGCGGCCCGGAGGCGCGGCTGGTCGCGGGGGTCGGCCAGCGAGACGGCGTCGCGCCCGACGTAGTACGCCGGGGGACGACCGAGCAGCGACTGGACGGCCGGGCTCATGTAGGTGACCGACCCCGCGGCGTCGACGATGGCGATGACGTCGGCCGCGCTCTCCAGCAGGAGCTGCAGCCGGGCCTCGCTCGCGGTCAGCGCGAGCCGGGTGCGTTCCCGCTCCCGGCTGAGCGCGAGCAGCCGCCAGAGGGCGAGCCCGGTCAACAGCGCGCTCCCGCCGCCCAGGACGTAGCCGACCTCACCGTGGTCCGCGGTCCACAGGATCAGGACGGCGGGGCTGACCAGCAGGGCGGCGCCCACGGTGACGACCCGGCCGAAGGTGGTGTCCCCGTCGGTGGCGGGGCCGGGCCCCAGCGCGGTGACCGAGGGGTGCCGGCCGGCCAGGCAGAGCGCGGCAACGGGGAGCAGCGACAGCGGGTCCAGCACCCCCGACCCCCGCAGCGCGGAGCCGGTGAGGATGGCGCCGCCGTATGCCGCCACGGCCAGCGCGGCGGCGGCGAACAGCGCCGTCGTGGTGACCGTCCGGCCCCGGGTGAGGGCCAGCGGCACGCAGACGACGAGCAGGACGGCGGTGAGCACGGGGGTCCCGACGCTGACCTCGACCAGGTTCTCCCCCTGCCAGTGCGGGTCGCCCTGCACCGCGAGGAGGATGAGACCGGCCGCCAGCAGGAGGGTGAGGGTGTCGGTCCAGGAGGCCCGGTCCCGTCGCCGCCGGCCGCCGCGGACCACCCCCACCGCCCCGACGACGAGTGCCGCGTACGCGGCGACGTCGAGCGCGGATTCCAGCGGTGCGCTGACCCCCGGTGCGAGGCCGGCCTGCGCGGCGACGTCCGCCACGCAGCTCAGCGCGAAGAAGACGAGTCCGGCCGCCAGGCCGGACCAGGCGACGACGAGCGCGGTCCGGTGCCGTCGCAGCGCGGTCAGCACCCCGGCGGTCCCGAGGGCGTAGAGCGCGATCTCGGCGGCCGGACGCCACGGGCCGACCGGGACGAGCGCCACGACGAGGCCGATGCCCAGCACGAGCACCGCCGTGTGCAGCCATGCGGCACGGGCGGTCGGGGCGTCGGAACCGATCACGCGAACCCATCGGCAGCGACGACGCGCTCCTTTGATCACCTCATCCCACCGGGGGAGGTGCCGGCGTCAGGGCAGCAGGGGGAGGTCCTCGGGGCGTAGGTCGGGTCGCACCCGGACGAAGCGCAGCGGGTGGCGGAACACCCCGGCCTGGAGGGCCGCGTCGGCGCTCACCTCGACGACGGTGGTCGGTTGCACGCGGGTCAGCGGCACGGCGAGACGGCCGCCGCCGAACCGCCCGGTGCCGATGCGCTCGGGCCACGGGTGGTCGGTGCCGGCCGGGCGCAGGACGCCGGCCAGCTCGGCCGACTGCGCCGGTGTGAGCGGGCTGCTGCGGCCGACGACGACCAGTTCACCGTCGCGGTAGCGGCCGGCCACCAGCTGACCGGGGCGCTCGAGGGAGCCGATGACGCCGCCGGCGAGCACCTCGGTGGTCTCCCAGCTCTTGACCTTCAGCCACTCCCGGCGTCCCGGCGCGTAACGGGTCGCCGCTCCCTTCACCACCAGCCCCTCGACGCCGGCCGGGCGGAAGTCGTCGGACCACTGCCGCGCCTCGACGGGGTCGGCGGTCACCGGCGAGAGCTGCAGCGGCGGGGCCCAGCCGCCGGCCAGCTGCTCGAGGGCGCCCCGGCGCTTGGTGAACGTCCGGCCGCGGAGGTCCTCCCCGCCGGCGGCGAGCAGGTCGAACGCGACGTAGGAGGCCGGTGCGGTCGCCACCTGCGCGGCGATGCGGCCGGCCGAGGTCACCAGGCGCCGCTGCAGCAGCCCGAAGTCCAGCCGGTCGCCGTGCCAGATGACGACCTCGCCGTCGACCACCGTGCCGGCGGGCACCTGGGCGAGGGCGGCGGCCGCCACGTCGGGGAACCGGTCGGTGAGCTCGCGCCCCTGCTTGGACCACAGCCGGGTCGAGCCGTGGTCGCGCACGATCACCAGCCGGTAGCCGTCCCACTTGGGCTCGTACCGGCAGCCGCCGGTCAGCGCCGTGGGGGGCGGGATGTCGCGCACCGGCTTGGCCAGCTCCACGGCGACCGGCCCGGCGAGCTCGGGCGGCAGCGCGGGCAGACCCGGGGCGGACAGGGGCACCCGGACAGCCTGCTGGCCGGCCGGGCGCCGCGCACGCCGGCAGCGGCAGGTCACACCCGTTCGAGGGCCGGTCGCCACGCTGCGGGGTCGGTGGGCTGCGCCGGCCCATCCCCTGCTCGTCGTCAGGTCAGCGGGCCGCCCCGTCCCAGCCCCAGGAGGGCGTAGGCCGCCAGCGAGGGGCCGTCGGTGAACCGGCCGTCCAGGATCATGGCGCGCAGCTCGTCCTCGGGCACGAACGCGCAGATCATGTCCGCCTCGGTCACCTCCCGAGCGGTGGCGCCGACCGTGAGGTCGGTGGCCAGCCAGACGTCGAACCGCTGGGTGGACAGGCCCGGCGCCAGGTCGAGGCGGCCCAGGTGGGTCAGGGACCCGGCCCGCAGGCCGGTCTCCTCGGCGAGCTCGGCCCGGGCCAGCTCGTCGGCCGTGCCCTGCGCGCCGTGGGACCAGGTGCCCTGCGGGAACTCCCAGGCGCGGCGGCCGACGGGGTGGCGGAACTGCTCCACGAGCCAGAAGCCGTCCCGCTCGGCGGGCAGCACCAGCGCGAAATCGGGCTTCTCCACCACGCCGTAGACGCCGGTGGAGCCGTCGGCCCGCTCCACGCTGTCCTCCCGCACCCGGATCCACGGGTTGCGGTACACCTCTCGGCTGCTCGTCGTCCGCATGGTGGCGAGCCTGGCAGATGCGTGGACCATGGACGGTGATGACCGAGCGGAAGCCCCCGGGGGTCTCGTTCGAGACCTGGGTGGAGACCCAGATCGCCCAGGCGCGCGAGCGCGGGGACTTCGACCGCCTGGGCGGTGCCGGCAAGCCGATCGCCGGCCTCGACCGGGAGCAGACGGCCTACGACTGGGCGGTGGCCAAGGCCCGGCGCGAAGGCGTCGAGACGGCGGCCATGCTGCCGCCCGGGCTGGCGTTGCGGCGGGAGCGCGACCAGCTGCCCGCCCGGGCCGCGCGGCTGACGACGGCGGCGGACGTGCGGGCGCTCGCGGAGGACTACAACGCCCGGGTGGAGGCATTCTGGCGCCGGCCGCAGGAGAGCCGCTGGTCGCCGGTGCCGGGCCTGGCCGACGTCGACGCGCTCGTGGCGTCCTGGGAGCGCGACCGGCCGCCGCCCGCGCCCGCCCCTGTGGAGCCCGCGCCACCGCCCCGTCGCCGCTGGTGGCGCCGCCCCTGACCCGCGCCGGTGCGGCCGGGCACGCCGGCGTTCGCCGCTGGCGTATCCCGCGTCGGAGGCGCCGGGCCCGGGTAGGGGCCGGGTACGCCGAGAGGAGGTCGAGATGACCGAAGTACCAGGGACCGACCGGGACGACGCCCGGGAGAACGTGCTCGAGGAGACCCCGGTCACGCCGGAGGGCGTCGAGCAGGACACCTCCACGGAGGGCGACGAGGGGCAGACCGGCGACCAGGCCAAGCCGGAGTCCGGGAGCACCGAGCCGCTGACCTGACCGGCTCCGCGCAGTGCCCCCGTCAGCAGGCTGGCGGGGGTGCTGCGCGGGTCCCTCTCCTGGCCGGTGCCGATCGGCGCCTCCTGGCCCTCGGGGCCCGGCCCCACGGGGTCAGCGTCGGCGCAGGCCGAGCAGTTGCAGCGCCGCGAACCCGGCGACGACCGCGGCCTGCAGGACGAGCCAGACGGCGCCGAGGGTGGTCGGGGACCACCACCCGGCGACGACGGCGACGACGCTGAGGGCGGCCCACAGCAGGTTGCCGCCGACGACGGCCTCCACGGCCGCGGTGCTGGGGCGGCGGCGTGCTGCGACGAGCCAGACGGCGGCGGCGTAGCCGAGCAGGAACACGCCGGCGCCGCGGAGGAGGCCGGCGGGCAGGCCCAGGGGGCCGTCCAGCAGCGGTGCGGCGAGCAGATACGCCGCGCCGTTCGCGGCGGTGACGACGGCGTCGATGCGGAGGGCCGGGCGGAGCAGGTCGCCGGCCCCCAGGGGCGAGGGGGCGGGGTGCATGGTGGTCATGCCGGCAACGGTGGCGGCGCGCAGGCCGCAGGTCGATTACCTCGGAGGTAAGCGACACGGGACACCGTCGTCGCTAGCGTCGGCGGCGTGACAGGTGGAGTCGTGCAGGGCCGCCACGTCGGTGAGCTGCTGCGCACGTGGCGGCAGCGCCGCCGGCTCAGCCAGCTCGACCTCGCCGGCGCGGCGGGGGTCTCCTCCCGGCACCTGAGCTTCGTCGAGACCGGCCGCGCCCGGCCCAGCCGCGACATGGTGCTGCACCTGGCCGAGCAGCTCGAGATCCCGCTCGGTGCTCGTAACGAGCTCCTGGCGGCGGCTGGCTTCGCCCCCGCCTACCGCCGTCGGGATCTCGCGGATCCCGACATGGGCACGGTCCGCGCCGCGATCGACCTCGTGCTGGCCGCGTACGAGCCGTTCCCCGCGGTCGTCGTCGACCGGTCCTGGTGCCTCGTGGCGGCCAACCGGGCCGTCGCCGCGCTCACCGGGGGCGCTGCCCCGCACCTGCTGGAGCCGCCGGTCAACGTGCTGCGACTGAGCCTGCACCCCGACGGCCTGGCTCCGCGGATCCTGAACCTGCCGCAGTGGCGGCGGCACGTCCTGCACCGGCTGGGCCGCGAGGCGCACCTGAGCGGTGACCCGGGGCTGGCCGCGCTGCACCGGGAGCTTCTCGCGCTGCCCGGAGGCAGCGACCGCAGCGTCCCCGACGGCATCGCCGTCCCGCTGCGCCTCCGGGTGGGTCCGGAGGTGCTCAGCTTCCTGAGCACCGTCACGACGTTCGGCACCGCCGTCGACCTCACCGCCGCCGAGCTCAGCATCGAGGCCTTCCTGCCCGCCGACAGCCGCACCGCCGGCGCGCTGGGTGCGGGGTAGGGCTCAGTCGGCCCGGTTCTCGTCCGCCTTCTCGGCGTCGAGCTCGCGGGTGGCCATGCCGCCGTGGCCGCCCTCGTCGTACTGGCCGGGCCGCAGGTTGTTCGGCTGGTCGTCGTCCTCGCGCGGTTCGGTCATGCCCGGAGCCTGCCCCACCGGCGAGGACCGCGCAGGCAAAGGAAGCTATGCATGCGGAATCGGTCGCCGAACCACATGCATAGCTTCCTTCGCCTGGGCCTCTAGAGGAGGTCGAACTCGTTGAACGCCGCGCCGCCGGAGAGGGTGGCGTAGCCCGGGCCGCGGTCGAAGAACGGCTCCTCGCCCGTGCGGGCGGCCCGCATCGACGCGCGCAGCTCCTCGGTGGCGGCCGGGTCCGCCGTGCCGTCCTCGAGGACGACCACGCCGTAGTCCGCCCGCGCGCCCTCGACCGACACCTTGCGCCAGGCGATGTCCCGCAGCACCTCGTCGACCGGGCGGTCCAGCGGGTCCCCCCAGCCGCCGCCGCCGGTGGTCCGGATGCGCACCACCGTGCCGGCCTTGAGCGGCTCGGCGTCGGCCAGCGCATCGACCTCGTGCTCGTCGGGGCCGCCCGGGTCGACGGTGATCTGGAACGGCCGCCCGCCCTTGCCGCCCTTGACCCCCCAGCAGGCGAGGATCGAGCGGTCGGCGATCGACATGAAGTGCGCATCGCGTAGCACGCGGATGTGCTTCTCGTAGCCGCAGCCGCCGCGGTAGCGGCCCGGGCCACCCGAGTCCATCGCCAGGCCCAGCCGCTCCACCCGCAGCGGGAAGCGGCCCTCGGTGAACTCGGTGGGCAGGTTCCGGGAGTCCGGGACGACGTGGATCGTGTCCTCGCCGTCGGCGTAGTACCGCCCGCCCGAGCCGCCGCCCAGCACCTCCCGCATCAAGTACGGCTGCCCGTCGAAGTCCGTGCCGTAGACGCCGGTGTAGCGGATCGTCTCCTGGTCGGCCGGCATCCGGCCGCCGGTGGCCTTGGCCAGCACCCCGGCCAGGACGCCGAGCAGCCGCAGGATCACGAACGTCCGCGCGTTGGTGGGTGCGGGGAAGATCGGGGTGAGCAGCGTGCCCTTCTCCGGGAACCGCATCTCGATCAGCGGGACGACGCCCTCGTTGACGTCCAGCTGGGCCATGCGCTCGGGGCTCTCGGCCAGATTGCGCAGGATCGGCGCCAGCCACTTCTTGAGGAAGTTGCCGTCGGCGTAGTCACCGCAGTGGTTGATCGGGCCCTTGGCCTGCGGGCCGGTGCCGGTGAAGTCGATGACCAGCGGGGTCTCCTTGGTGGAGTCCATGGTCAGCGTGATCCGCTGGCGGTGCAGCTGCGGCTCCTCGACGCCGTCGTGCTCGGCGTAGTCCTCCCACAC
Source organism: Blastococcus sp. SYSU DS0616 (assembly GCF_054051015.1). NCBI lineage: Bacteria > Bacillati > Actinomycetota > Actinomycetes > Geodermatophilales > Geodermatophilaceae > Blastococcus > Blastococcus sp. SYSU DS0616. The sequence continues at coordinate 13,631 of NZ_JBJHAJ010000032.1, read as the reverse complement.
GTAGGTGCCGTCGGGGATCTGGCTGAGGATCTCCCGCCGGTAGACCTCCGTGGAGCTGTCGAGGATCGCGTCGAACGAGGCCTCCACCGCCGGCACCCCGTACCGGTCGAACAGCTCGCCCAGGCGCCGGGCACCGGCCAGGCAGGCCGAGCACTCGGCGTCGAGGTCGGCGGCGAGCGAGTCGGGCATCCGCGAGTTGCGGGTCATGATCTTCAGCGCGCTCTCGTTGGGCACGCCGCGGTCCCACAGCTTGATCGGGGGGACCATCAGGCCCTCCTCGTACACGCTGGTCGCCGCGCTCGGCATGGACCCGGGCACCGCGCCGCCGATGTCGTCGTGGTGGCCGAACGCCTGGATGAAGGCGACGACGCGCTCGGCGCCGTCCACGTGCGCGAACACGGGCACCGTCACGCAGAGGTCGGGCAGGTGGCCGATCCCGCCCTCGGAGGCGTAGACGTCGTTGTGGAAGTAGACGTCCCCGGGGTTCATCGTCTCGATCGGGTAGTCGCGCACCACGGGGTGCACGAGCGCCGAGTACGAGCGGCCGGTGAGCTTGCGCAGGTTCCGGTCGTGGATGCCGGCCCGGAAGTCGTGCGCATCCCGGATCATCGGCGAGCGGGAGGTCCGGCCGATGGAGGTCTCGACCTCCTTCTCGATCGCGGCCAGCGTGCCGGCGACGATCTCGACGAGGACGGGGTCGGCGTCGACCTTCGTGGCGTTCAGGGGACCGGTGGGGAACGTCGTCACTGGTCCGACTCCTTCGTGAGGATCAGGTTGCCGTAGCTGTCCACGGTGGCGGTGAAGCCCGGGTGCACCGGGACGGTGGAGCCGAACTCCTCGACGATCGCCGGGCCGCTGACCACGTCACCGGGGGCGAGGTCGGGGCGGTTGTACGTGGGCGTCTCCACCCAGTCGTCGAAGAAGACGGGACGCGAACCCGTGACGGCCCGGTCCGTCCCGCCGTTCCCGGGCGCCAGCTCGACCAGGTCGGGCCGGCGGATCGGGCCGATGCCGCTCACGCGGAGGTTGACCCACTCCACGGCCTGGCGCGGGTCGTCGGCGAAGTCGTAGCCGTAGAGCTGGCGGTGTGCGGCGTGGAACGCCTCGGCGACCTGCTCGGTGGCCGCCGCGTCCAGCTCGCCCTCGGCGACCGGCACGCGCACCTCGAACGCCTGGCCGACGTAGCGCAGGTCCGCCGTCCGCTGCATGCGCTGGGCGTCGCGGGCGAAGCCCTCGCCGTCCAGCGCCTCCTGCGCCTGGGCCTCGAGGTCGGCGTAGACCGCGCGCACCCGGGCCAGGTCGAGGTCGACGTGCTTGCTGATCACGGTCTGCACGTAGTCGTTGCGGACGTCGACGGTGAGCAGGCCGAACGCGCTGACGTTGCCCGGGTTCGGCGGCACCAGCGTGCGCGGCAGGTTGAGGATGTCCATGAGCCGGCACGCCAGCAGGGAGCCGGAGCCGCCGAAGGTGGTCAGCGTGAAGTCGCGGACGTCGAGGCCCTTGGCGACCGTCACCTGGCGCAGCGCGTTGGCCTGGTTCCACGCGGAGATCTCCAGGATCCCGGTCGCGGTGCGCTCCAGGGAGAGGTCCAGTTTCGCGCCGAGCTGCTCCAGCCCGGCCCGCGCCGCGTCGACCGACAGCGGGATCTCCCCGCCCAGCAGGTGCGGGGGGATCCGGCCCAGGACGACGTGCGCGTCGGTCACGGTCGGCTGGTCGCCGCCGTTCGGGTAGCAGATCGGGCCGGGGTCGGCGCCGGCCGACTTCGGGCCCACCTTGAGCGTGCCCTCGGGCGAGAGCCAGGCGATCGAGCCGCCGCCGGCGCCGACGGTGACGACGTCGATCATCGGGATCTTGCTGGGGTAGTCGCCGACCGAGCCCTCGGTGGTGAGCGCGGGCTCGCCGTCGATGACCACGGTGACGTCGGTGGAGGTGCCGCCGCCGTCGCAGGTGAGCACCCGGTCGAACCCGGCGGTGCCCGCGATCAGCGCGGCACCGAGCGCGCCGGCGGCGGGGCCGGAGAGCATCGTGGTGATCGGCTGGTGCACGACCTCCGCGGCCGACAGCACGCCGCCGTTGCTCTTCATCACGTAGAACGGCACGCCGGGCGCGATCTCGTCGAGCCGGGTGCGGATGTTGGTGACGTAGGCGCCCACCTTGGGCTTGACGGCGGCGTCGACCAGCGTGGTCACCGACCGCTCGTACTCGCGGTACTCGCGCAGCACCTGGGAGCTGATGCTCACCACGGCGTCCGGGTGCTCCTCGCGGAGCACCTCGAGCATGCGGCGCTCGTGCGCGTCGTCCGCGTAGGCGTGCAGGAAGCAGACCCCGATCGTCGAGATGCCGGCCTCGCGGAAGAACCGGGCCGCGGCGCGGGCGTCGTCCTCGTCGAAGGGGCGCACCTCGGCGCCGGTGTGGTCCAGCCGCCCGCGGACGGTGCGCACCAGATCGGCCGGGACGATGCGGGGCGGCTTGACCCAGAAGTAGCTGTTGCCGTAGCCGTCGGGCACCGACTGACGGGCGATCTCCAGCACCGACTCGTAGCCCTCGGTGGTGATGAAGCCCAGCCGGTCGAGCTTGCCCTCGAGCAGCTGGTTGGTCGCGACCGTCGTCCCGTGGCTGACGGCGGTGACCGCCTCGCCGGTCAGCCCCATGAGGTCGAGGACCTTGCGGACACCGGTGAGGAAGCCCTCGGCCGGGTCGGCGGGGGTGGAAGGGGTCTTGGTGGTGGTCGTCCGACCGGTCTCCTCGTCCACGGCGACGACGTCGGTGAACGTCCCGCCGGTGTCGATGCCGATGCGGACCCGGCGCGTACTCATGGGATGAAACCTTAGCGCTGAGATATCCATGGGGGAAGCGGTTCGTGGATCCCACCGCAGGGAAAGCGGTTGCCTTAGCCTTCGGTGCGTGACCCAGGTCTCGATCGTCGTCGCCCCCGACAAGTTCAAGGGCAGCCTGACCGCCGCCGCGGCGGCGGACGCCATGGCTGCCGGCTGTCGGGACGCGCTACCGGACTGCCGGGTCGTCGCCGTCCCGGTGGCCGACGGTGGCGACGGGACCGTCGACGTCCTGCGCCGGGCCGGGGCGCGGCTGGTCCGCCGCAGGGTCACCGGCCCGGTGGGCGGAGAGGTCGACGCGGACCTGGCGATCATCGGCGACACGGTCTACGTCGAGACGGCGCAGGCGTGCGGGCTGCGGCACGTGCCGCAGCCCGGACCGGCCACCGCCCGCACGGCGACGACGTACGGCGTGGGGCAGCTGATCACCGCGGGCCTGGACCTGGGCTACCGCAGGTTCGTGCTGGGGCTCGGCGGCAGCGCGACCACCGACGGCGGGGCCGGCATGGCCGTCGCCCTCGGCGCCCGGATGCTCGACGCGTCCGGGCGGGAGCTCCCCCCGGGAGGGGCGGCGCTGGCGGAGCTGGGAACCGTGGACACCGCCGGGCTCGACCACCGCCTGCGCGAGGTGGACGCCGTGCTCGCCTGCGACGTGGACAACCCGCTCACCGGTCCGGCAGGCGCTGCCGCGGTGTTCGCACCGCAGAAGGGGGCCGACCCGGCGACCGTGGCCGAGCTCGATGCCGCCCTGGCCGTCTACGGGGACCGGCTGGCGGCGATGCGCGGCGGCGATCTCGCCGCCCGGCCCGGCGCCGGCGCCGCCGGGGGGCTGGGCGTCGGCGGGATGGCGTTCCTCGGGGCCCGGGCGGCGTCGGGCATCGACCTGCTGCTGGAGCTGCTCGACCTCCCGGCCGTCGTCCGCGGGGCAGACCTGGTGCTCATCGGCGAAGGGCACCTGGACGAGCAGAGCCTGGCCGGCAAGGCGCCGCTGGGGGTCGCCCGCCTGGCCCGGCAGCACGGGGCGGACGTGGTGGCGGTCGCGGGTCAGGTGAGCGCCCCGCCCGACCTGCTGCGGGCCGCCGGAATCCGGGCGGCGCACGCCCTGGCGGCCCGGGCGGAGGGCGTGGACGACGCGCTCCGCCGGGCGGCAGAGCTGCTGCGCGCCACCACCGCCGCCGCGGTGGCGGAGTGGGCGGCGTCCCGATCCGGTGCCGCGCAGGGCTGACGCACGCCGCGCGGACGACCGTTGACACCGGGAAAGCGCTTTACCTAGTGTGGCGCACGCCACAGAAAGCGATTTCCCGAGGGAGTCCCGCATGCGTCCGTTCCATCGCGCGGTGGTCGCCGGAGCCGCCGGAGCACTGCTCGTCACACTCCTCCCGACCGGCGCGGCCTCCGCGCGCGGCGGCGATCTGGGCCGGGAGGCGCTCGGCCCGCAGGACGGCTGGGCCGCGGCCGAGGGCGGCACGACGGGGGGCCGGGCCGCGAGCGCCGACCACGTCTTCCACGTCGACACCTGGGAGGAGTTCCGCGCGGCGCTCGGGGGCGACGCCGCACGCGGCGACACGACCCCGCGCATCGTCTACGTGCACGGGGTGCTCGACGCGAACCTGCGCACACCCGACGGCGCTGTCGACTGCGCCGCCTACGAGGTCGAGGGCTTCGACATGCAGGACTACATCGACGCCTACGCGCCGGAGGTGTGGGGGACCGAGACCGAGCCCGCCGGCCCGCTCGAGGACGCCCGGGCGGCGTCGGCAGCCGTGCAGAACGCCCAGATCCGCCAGTACGTCGGCTCGAACGTCACCATCGTGGGCGTCGGCCGGGACGCCGGGATCGTCGGGGCGGCGCTCACGGTCCGGGGCTCCGACAACGTGATCATCCGCAACCTGCGGCTGTCCGACGCCTACGACTGCTTCACCGCCTGGGACCCGACCGACGGCGACGCCGGGGCCTGGAACGCCGACTACGACAACCTGTGGATCGCCGAGTCCACCCACGTCTGGGTCGACCACAACACCTTCGACGACGGGCGCAACCCCCCGGAGTCGCTGCCCACCGTCCACGGCGCACGCTTCGAGGTGCACGACGGGCTGCTGGACATCACCAACGGCGCCGACCTGGTCACCGTCTCGTGGAACGAGTTCCTCGACCACGACAAGACCAACCTGATCGGCTCCTCGAACAGCCGGACCAGCGACCGCGGCACGCTCCGGGTCACCTTCCACCACAACCTCTGGCAGGACATCGGCCAGCGGGCACCGCGGGTGCGGTACGGCGACGTGCACGTCTACAACAACCTGTACGTCGTTACCAACCCCGAGTACTACAGCTACACGTGGGGGGTCGGGGTCGAGGCCGAGATCATCGCGGAGAACAACGCCTTCCTCCTGCACCCGGCGATCGACCGCGCCGACATCGTCGAGGACTGGCGCGGTGACCGGCTCACCGACGCCGGGCTCGCGGAGTCCGGCACCCTCGTCCGCGGGGGCGGGAACGGCCGGGTGAGCCTGGTCGAGGCCTACAACGCCGCCCACGACCCGGACATCCCGACCACGGTGAGCTGGACGCCGGCCTTCGTCGAGCGCCTCGACCCGACGTCCGCCGTGCCCGGGCTGGTGCGGGCCGGGGCCGGCAGCGGCGAGCTCCGCTGAGCGCCGTCCCGAGGTGAGGGCGCCGTCCCCCCGGCCATGCCGGGGGGACGGCGCCCTCGCGGGCTCCCGGGCGGTCAGCGCACGAGGACGTCGGGGCGCGGCAGCCCGAGCGCATCGGGCGTCTGCGGCCACACCCCGTCGGTGGTCAGCACCTCGAGGCCGTCGGGGCCCAGCAGCACCGTGTCCTCGGCCTTGACCCCGGGGGCCGACGGGTTCCAGGCGAACGCCTGGTGGAGGACCACCGGGACGCGGCTGCCGGGCGTGGCGACCGGGTCGCGCCCCCAGTAGCCCGTCGGCCCGCCCTGGTGGTGCCGGGTCCACTCGTCGGCGCGGAACCCGGCGGCGGCATACGCGGCGATGCCGGCGACCAGCGCGTCGCCCACCGTGCGGCCGGGGACCGTCGCGGCGAGGAAGGCCGTCTCGACCTCCCGGATGCGGGCGGCCGCGCCGGCGTCCTCCCGGCCCGGCCCGCCCAGGCGGACCCACCGGGTGGCGTTGGCGATCAGCCCGTGGCGCCGGGCGCAGACGACGAGCATCACCCGGTGGCCCAGCGGCCCGGCGGTGGGCAGCGCGTGGCGGAAGGGCAGCCGATCCTCCCCGGCGACCAGCACGACCACCGGATCGGCGCCCCGGGCGACGAGCTCGCCGGCGAGCAGCGCGGCCGCCTCCCGCTCGGGCATCCGCGGGTGCAGCCGCAACGCGGCCGTGGTGAGCGCCTCCGCGGCGTCCCGGCCCAGCGCCCGGTACCGCTCCCGCTCGGCCGGCAGCAGCGCCGCCCGGGCCGCCCGGAGCCCCTCGGCGGCCGCCGGCTCGTCCTCGTGCAGGACTCCCGGTGCGCCCGGCGCGAGCTCGGGCCCCAGCAGCGGGGCCCACCAGTCGGTCACCCGGACGTCGACCGCCGCGGGCAGCTCCTCGGCGCGGAGCCGGTCCACCTCGTTCCCGGGCACGATCACGGCGTCCCCGTCGGCGTCCACGACGACCGCGAGGACGCCGCGTTCCGCGGAGAGGCGGACGGCCGGCCGGGCGCCGTCGAGGTACCAGGCCAGCGCACCGACGCTGGTCAGCACGAGGCGCTCGCGCCCGGCGTCGCGGAGCAGGCGCAGGACCCGCTCGCGCTTGACGCCGCGATCGGCGGCCGACGGTGCGGCCGGGTCCGGGGACACGTCGCCTCAGCGCAGCCGGCGGGTGCTGTCGCGCAGCACCACCTCGGCGTGGACCTTCACGCTGCGCGGCTCGGCGTCCGGTTCGGCGTCGAGAGCGAGCTGGGCGGCCTGGACCCCCATCTCCTCCAGCGGGAGCCGCACCGAGGTGAGCGCCGGGACGACGTCGCGCAGGGTGGGGATGTCGTCGAAGCCGGCCAGCGAGACGTCACCGGGCACGTCGACACCCGCTTTCCGCAGACCCGAGAGCGCACCGAGCGCCATCACGTCGTTGACGGCGAAGATGCAGCTGGCCCGGAGCCCGTCCTCTACCAGCCGGGTGACCATCTCCTCGCCGCCCTCGTGCGTGAAGGCCCCGTGCAGCACCTGCATGTTCCCGGGGGGAACCCCCTCGTCGGCCAGCCCGTCGCGGAACCCGGCGACCCGGTCGCGGGACGCCAGCAGGCCCGTCGGCCCGGCGAGCACGGCGAACTCCCGGTGCCCGAGGCGGCACAGCTCCCGGGCCAGCTTCCGCGCGCCGGCGCGGTTCTGCGGCACGACCGCGTGCGTTCCCAGCCGGTTCTGGCTGATGACCGCGGCGCGGCCACCGGCGGCCGTGTAGCCGTCGAGCTCCTTGGCCAGCCGTTCGTTGTGGGCCCGGTCCGTGGTGCGGCTGCCGCAGATGATCAGCGCGCGCGAGCGGTGCGAGCGCATGGTGGCCACGAACTCCAGCTCGCGCTGGAGGTCGCTGTGCGTGCTGGCCAGCAGGACGACCAGCTCCCGCTCCTCGACGTGCCGCATGACACCCCGGGCGATGCTGGAGAAGTACGGGTCGAGGACGTCGTGGATGATCAGCCCGACGACGTTGCTCGCCCCGCGGGCCACGGCCTGCGCCTGTGCATTCGGCGTGTACTGCAGCTCGCGGGCGGCGGCCAGCACCCGTCCGCGGTGCGGCTCGCCCACCGAGCGGCTGCCGCTGAGCACCCGCGAGGCGGTGGCCAGCGAGACGCCGGCCTGGGCGGCGACCTCGGCGAGCAGGACCGGACCGGCCCGCCGGGCACCGTCGGGCCCGGCGGCGCCCGGACCCGGCTTGCGGCGGGCGGGTTCCTGCGGCGGGGTGGTCACGGCCCGTCCTCGGCGGCGGCGGTCAGCGCGCGGGTGATGCCGTCGGGCCCGGGCGTCCCGTCGGCGATCAGGGCGCGGAAGCTCCGGGTGGTCTCCTCGCCGGGGGCGAGCAGCACCGGCCGCTCGGCGGCCAGTTGCGAGCCCAGGCCCGGGTAGTCGGCGACCCGGACGAACCACGGGTCTGCCCGTGCCTGGTCATCGAGCCCGGCCAGCGCCACCGTCACAGGATCCGGACCGCCGGCGGAGTACGCCACCCAGGGCGCCACCGCGCCGTGCACGGCATCCTCCCCCTCGGCGTCCGCGGTGGCGACCCGCGCGTCCGGCGCGGTGGGCAGCCGCCAGAACAGCCCGCCGTACCCGGCCCCGGACCGCCCGTGGGTGGCCGGGCTGCCCAGCTGCAGCTGCGCACCCGTCGCGTTGCACAGGCGGGTGGAGAGGTCGAGGGTCCACCCGCCCGGCAGGTCGGCCGCGCGTGCCCGGAGGGTGCGCTCCTCGGTGAGCAGGACCTCGCCGCGGGGCCCGCGCCACTCGAGGGTCTCGGTGAACCCCGTGGCGTCCCGGGAGCGCCAGCCGGTGTGTACCTGCCGGCCGTGGTCGGCCCGCCACGTGTACCCCTCCCCGGCCAGGTACGTCCGACCGCCCCAGATGTTGGCCCCCCCGACGTCCTGCAGGGTCACCGAGACGCCCAGGTGCCACCGGTGGTCCTCGGGCTGGGCGTCGGTCACCGGGCGGCCGGACAACGTGGTCACCGGGTGCAGGAACGGCCGGGGGGCCAGGACCGCCGGCAGGTCGGCGCCGTCGCAGTAGGTGGCGACGACGACGTCGCCGACCCGAAGCGTGGCGAGCGTCCTGCCCGCCGGCACCGGGTGCTCCGGGACGTGGCCCTGGTGGACCCCCTTGAGCGCCATCGTCAGGCTCCCGCCGCGCCGGTCGGCAGACCGGTGCGCGTGCCGGGCCGGGCCCACGGCGCGTCGAGCTCGGAGAACAGCCGCAGCTGCTCGGCGGCGTCGTCGACCAGTTGGTCGATCCCGGGCACGACCTGGTGGCGGGCCGGGCCCGCGCCCTCGCTCCGCCGGTGGTGGGCCGGGATCTCGATCGGGTCCGGCGCGCAGCGGACCGCCTCGACGATGCGCATGAAGGAGTGGGTCTGCGCCGGCGGCACGAGGAGCGGAACGCTGCGGTCGGCGATGTGCGCCAGCAGGTTCTCCAGCAGGTCGGTGCTCGGGTGCGTCGTCGTCTCGTCCACCTCGCCGGCCTGCAGCCGCACCGTGCCGGTCTTGTAGGACAGCGTGATCCGGCCGGCCGAGCCGTGGACCACCAGTTGGGGGTCGCGGGGGCGCTCGGCGGCCAGCGTGGCCGCGATGACGATGGTCACGCCGTCGGCGGTCCGCACCCGCAGGCAGGAGGTGTCGTCGGCCTCGATCGGGTTCGCCCGGTAGAGCTCCACCTCGATGGCGGCCAGCGAGCCGGGGCCGGTCGCCCCGGTGAGCGCCAGCGCGGTGGCGACGGCGTGGGCGAACGGGTTGGTCAGGGCGCCGTCCACCACCGGGACCCCGTCGACGGTGCGCCGGCCGGCCCAGGGCGCCCGGTCGTAGTAGGAGGCGTCCCGGACCCAGGCGCAGGCGCCGCCCACGCCCCGGAGCGAGCCGATCGCCCCCTCGGCCACGAGCGAGCGCACCCGCCCGATGGCCGCCGAGCCCAGGCTCTGGAAACCGACCTGGCAGGCCATGCCGGTCGCCTCGATGCCGGCGACCAGGCGCTCGAAGTCCGCCATGGTGGGCGCCGGCGGCTTCTCCAGCAGCACGTGGCTGCCGGCCCTGGCCGCGGTCAGCGACAGGTCCGTGTGGGTGTGGATCGGGGTGCAGATGATCGTGACGTCGGGGGCCACGCGGGTGAGCAGGTCATCCAGGGCCGGGGACACCGGCACGTCACCGGCCAGCTCGGCCAGCTCGTCGTCGAGCGGCCGGGGGTCGCAGATCCCGACCAGCCGGATCCCGCTGGAGGCGCTCAGGCGACGGAGGTTCTGCAGGTGCCAGCGCCCGTGGCCGTGGGCTCCGACGAGGACCACGCGGCCGGCCGGCCCGGACGTCTCCGACACCGTTCCCCCGTTCCACCCAGTGCGGTCGCCCGGTGGGCCGCAGCGCTGCCGAGCGTAGCGACGGTCACCTGCGCTGGAAAGGGGTTGCCGACGACGCGCCCCCACGGCTGCGGCCCCCCGGCTCCTTGTGGAGACAAAGACGCAGGTCAGCGCGGTGCGGGAAGCGCGCGCGGTGATCTGCGCCGGATCGACCCATTGACATGGTTTCGGCGGTTCGTTAGAAAGCGCTTGCCGCACTGTGACTCACCGCACAGCTCCTCGCGGGGGGTGCAGCCGCCGGCTCGTGGCGGAAGCAGGTCGTCGCGGAAGGCTCTAGAAAGCGCTTACCAAGTGTGATGCACTGCACTCCGTCCACCGGGCGAACCCGTCCGCCGAGCTCTGCAGAGAGGTGAGAGCCCGTGTCGTCCACGCTCGACGTCTCGTCGCGTGCACGCCCGCACGACGAGGCTCCCCCCGGGGGGCGCAACGCGTCGTCGCCCGGAAAGCGGCGGCGCAGCAGGCAGTCCGGCCGGCTGGTGCCCTACCTGTTCCTCGCACCGTGGTTCGCCGGCCTGCTGTTCATCACCGCCGGCCCCATCCTGGCGTCGGCCTACCTGTCCTTCACCGACTACAGCCTCATCGGCTCGCCGGAGTGGGTCGGGCTGGCCAACTTCGAGCGGATGTTCGACGACCCGCGCTTCTACCAGTCGCTCAAGGTCACGTTCACCTACGTCGTCGTCTCGGTGCCGCTGCAGCTGGCGTTCGCGCTGTTCCTGGCGATGATCCTCGACCGCGGCCTGCGCGGCCTCGCGCTGTACCGGTCCATCTACTACCTGCCGTCGCTGATCGGCGGGAGCGTCGCGATCGCCATCCTGTGGCGGCAGATCTTCGGCTCCGACGGCCTGCTCAACCAGGTGCTCCGGTTCGTCGGGTTCGACAACCCGCCCGGCTGGGTCTCCGACCCCGACTACGCCCTCGGCACGCTGATCGTCCTGAACGTCTGGACGTTCGGTGCCCCGATGGTCATCTTCCTGGCCGGCCTGCGGCAGATCCCGACGATGTACTACGAGGCGGCGTCCCTGGACGGCGCGGGGAAGGTCCGGCAGTTCTTCCAGGTCACCCTGCCGCTGCTCTCGCCGATCATCTTCTTCAACCTCGTGCTGCAGACGATCAACGCGTTCCAGACCTTCACGCAGGCGTTCATCGTCAGCGGCGGCACCGGTGGCCCGGCCGACTCGACGCTGTTCTACACGCTCTACCTCTACCAGCGCGGCTTCGGGAACTTCGACATGGGCTACGCGTCCGCGCTCGCCTGGTTCCTCCTGCTCATCGTCGGTGGGCTGACCGCGATCAACTTCCTCGCATCGAAGTACTGGGTGTTCTATGGCGACTGACCTGACCGTGGCCCCCCCTGTGGCTGCCACGGAGAAGCTGCCCGACCGTCGGAAGAAGCAGCGGCCGCGCTGGCTGGCGCACACCGTCCTCATCCTGGGCGCGCTGCTCATGCTCTACCCGCTGCTGTGGATGCTCTCGAGCTCGTTCAAGTTCACCGAGGACATCTTCAGCCAGACGGGGCTGATCCCCGAGCGCGTCACCGCGCAGAACTACCCCGAGGGCTGGACGGCGCTGCCCCGGGACTTCGGCCACTACATCTGGAACTCGCTGATCATCGTCGCCGGTTCGATCATCGGGAACCTGCTGGCCTGCTCCCTGGCGGCCTACGCGTTCGCCCGGCTCGACTTCCGGTTCAAGAAGGTCTGGTTCGCGATCATGCTCGGCACGATGATGCTGCCGATCCACGTGGTGATCGTCCCGCAGTACATCCTCTTCTCCGAGCTGGACTGGATCAACACGTTCTGGCCGTTGATCGTGCCGAAGCTGCTGGCCACCGACGGCTTCTTCATCTTCCTGATGGTGCAGTTCATCCGGGGCATCCCGACCGAGCTGGACGAGGCCGCGCGGATCGACGGCTGCGGCCACTGGGCGATCTTCTGGCGGATCGTGATCCCGCTGTCGGTGCCGGCCCTGGCGACCACGGCGATCTTCACCTTCATCTGGACCTGGAACGACTTCTTCAGCCAGCTGATCTTCCTGACCGACCCCGAGATGTACACGGTCCCGGTCGCCCTGCGGACGTTCGTCGACGCGACGAGCCAGACGCCGTGGGGCCCTGTCTTCGCCATGTCGATCGTCGCCCTGGCGCCGGTCTTCGGCTTCTTCCTCGCGGGCCAGCGCTATCTCGTCCGAGGCATCGCCACCACGGGGCTCAAGTGACACCCCCCAGCACACGTGACAGCACTTACAAGGAGGTAAGGAACGTGCACACGATCCAGAGATTCGGGATGCGGGCGTCCTGGCCCACCCGCCTCGGCGTGACCGGCGGCGTCCTCGGGCTGCTGCTGACCACCGCTGCGTGCGGTGGCGACGGCGGCGGCGCGGCCGCTGACGGCGGCACCACCCGCGAGGACGGGCCGGTCACGATGCGGATGTCGTGGTGGGGGAGCGACACCCGGCACGCCGCCACGCAGGAGCTGATCGACCTCTACGAGTCGCAGAACGAAGGCGTCACCATCGAGGGCGACTTCACCGGGTTCGCCGACTACTGGGACAGGCTGGCCACCAACACCGCCGGCGGCCAGGCGCCCTGCGTCATGCAGCAGGACACCCGGTACGTGCGTGAGTACGCCGACCGCAACGCACTGCTGGACCTGACGCCGTACATCGAGGACGGCACGATCGACACCGGCAACCTCGACGAGAACGTCGCCGAGACCGGCATGGTGGACGACGCCACCTACGCGATCCCCACCGGTGTGAACGCCTTCTCCGTGGTCGTGGACCCGCAGGCCTACGCCACCGCCGGGGTGGAGATCCCCGACGGCGAGTCCTGGACGTGGGAGGAGATGGTCGAGACCGCCGCCCAGGTCACGGAGGCGACGGGCGGTCAGGTGTACGGCATGCAGGCCATGGGCCTCAACGGCGGCGACACCAACTTCGAGATCTACGCGCGTGAGCAGGGCGAGGCGCTGTTCGACGAGAACGGCGAGATCGGCTTCACCGCCGAGACGCTGGCCGAGTGGTGGAACATCGAGAAGCAGGCGTCGGAGTCCGGCGCCGAGCCACCGCCCTCCACCACGGTCGAGGTCTTCAACGGCGGGGTCGACCAGGCGCTGGTCGCCACCGGCCGCGGGGCCTCCGGGTTCTGGTGGACCAACGAGCTGCCGGCGCTGACCGCCGGAGCCGGCCGCGAGCTCCAGCTGATGCGGTTCCCCACCGAGGCGGGGGACGGCGAGACGGGGATGTACCTCAAGCCGGCCATGTTCTGGGCGATCAGCAGCGACTGCGAGAGCCCGCAGGAGGCCGCGATGTTCCTCGACTGGCTGATCAACTCCGAGGAGGCGGTCGAGATCATCAAGGCCGACCGCGGGCTGCCGGTGAACACCGAGCTGCGCGAGCAGATCGCTCCGTCCCTGGACGCGCCGGGCCAGGCCGCCATCGCGTTCGTCGAGGAGATCACCCCCGACCTGCAGGAGCCGCCGGCGCTGCCCCCGCAGGGCGCGGGTGAGGTGCAGGCGATCCTGCAGCGCTACACCGAGCAGATCCTGTTCGACCAGATCTCGGTGGAGGACGCCGCCGAGCGGTTCATGTCCGAGGTCGAGGCGGCGATCGCCTGATCACCGGCCGGGGGGGGGGGGGGGGGGGGGGGGGGGGGGGGGGGGGGGGGGCGGCCGGCCGCCCCCCCCCCCCCCCCCCCCCCCCCCCCCCCCCCCCCCCCCCCCCCCCCCCCCCCCCCCCCCCCCCC
>NZ_JBJHAJ010000031.1:0-49051 GCF_054051015.1 Blastococcus sp. SYSU DS0616 | reverse complement strand
AAGTTCACAGAGTTACGGCGGCCATGGCGAGAGGGAAACGCCCGGCAACATTCCGAACCCGGAAGCTAAGCCTCTCAGCGCCGATGGTACTGCCCTGGAGACGGGGTGGGAGAGTAGGACGCCGCCGGACAACCATTCCCGAAGGGGCCCCAGCATTCGTGCTGGGGCCCCTTCGTCGTTCCCCCAGCTCGGTCGGCATCGGACGGTGCCCGCTCACGCGCGGTCGGCGGAGCGGCGCGTCGGACACGGGGCGGGGCGGCTGCGTGAGGCGGTCCGGTGCCGATGGAGGTGCCTCGTGCGCATGCGCCGGCGCAGTCGTCGGATGCGGCACGCACTCCCGGTCGGGCGCTCCGGCGCGCGACACCGCGACGGGCGGATCACCACGCTGGGGAATGGGAGCGGCCCCCGAACCGTCACATGACGGAACGGGGGCCGCGGTGCAGGCGGAGGGGCCCGGAGCTACGGCACCACCCGCCGGATGCCGGGGAAGGAGACGAGCGCCGCCACCGCCGCGAAGGCCAGGGGCAGGGCGACCGTCAGCGTCACCGTCGACTGGTCGGTGAACCACACCCCGATGCTCCCCCAGGTGTCGAGCCAGGTGATCAGCACGGTGAGGCCACCCAGCACCACGATGGAGCCGAGGATCAGTCCCCAGGTGCCCATCTGGCCCCAGCGCTGGTGCACCACACCCATGCCGACGCCGACGAACATGAAGGCGAGCAGCGGGGCCCCCGAGGCGAACACCTGGAGCACCGGGTTGCCGACCTCGAAGACGCCCGGGGCCCAGAAGTCCATCCCGGCGCCCCAGCCGTTCGTGGCGTTCTCGATGCTCACCAGCGCGGAGAGCGCGATCCCGTAGCCGACCGCCTGCACCAGCGCGACGAGCGCGGTCCCGAGGTAGAAGGCTTGGCGGCTGAGGCTGATCCCCATCGCGAACGGCAGCACCTGCGTCACCGCCTGCACGTAGACGACCAGCACGGTGAAGTAGAAGGCCAGGATGCCGCCGGTGATGCCGCTCTCCTCGCTGGCCGGGGTGAGATGCCAGACGGCGAGGTTGATGGCGAAGCTGATCGACACGACCAGCCAGGGGATGCCGAGAGCCACCAGCGGGTGGACCAGGTGCAGGCGAGCGGCCTGCAGCACGCGGGTCATCGGGAGACCTCCTCGAGGTGGACCGGTGCGGCCGGGTCGCCGGCCGCGGTGTGCAGGCTCATGGCGACGACGAGCTGCTGGAGGCTGGTGGCCTCCCAGGACAAGCCGGCCGCCGTCGCGTCGTCGCCGTCGGCGCCGTCGCGCAGCCGCACGACGGCCCGGCTGGTGCTGCCGAGGGACTCGGTGTGCAGCAGCTCGTGCCGACCGCTGAACGCGGCGACCCGCTCCCGGGGTCCGGTGACCGTGAGCGCCGTGCCGCGCAGCGACTCCGCGTCGGCGTCGAGCAGCACCCTGCCCCGGTCGATCAGGATGACCCGCTCGAGCAGCGCGGCGATCTCCTCGATCAGGTGCGTGGAGAGGACGATCGTGCGTGGGTGCTCGGCGTAGTCGGCGAGCAGTCGGTCGTAGAACAGCTGACGCGCGACGGCGTCCAGTCCCAGGTACGGCTCGTCGAAGAGGGTGAGCGGCGCCCGGGAGGCCAGTCCGACGATGATGCCGACGGCGGAGTTCATGCCGCGCGAGAGCTTCTTGATCGGGCGCTTGGCGGGCAGGTCGAAGTCGCGCAGCAGTGAGGCGGCGAGGTCGGCGTCCCAGTCGGCGAAGACGAACGCCGCGGAGTCGAGCGCGTCCTTGACCCGGAAGTGGTCGGGGTAGCGCTGGCCCTCCTTGATGAAGCAGATCCGGCGCAGGACGTCGTCGTTCTCGAACGGCCGGGCCCCGAAGACCTCGATCCGCCCGCTGGTCGGGACGCGGTGGCCGGTCAGCAGTTGCATGAGGGTCGTCTTTCCGGCGCCGTTGCGGCCCAGCAGCCCGGTGATGGCGTCACGTTCCAGCACCGTCGACACGCCGCTGAGGGCGGTGTGCCCGGGAAAGCGCATCGTGACGTCGGAGACGGTGGCGACGGCGGTCATCGCGGGTCCTCCCAGCGATCGATCATGTCGGTGAGCTCGTGGGCGGGGATGCCGAGCTTCTGGGCCTCGGTCATCAGGGGGCGGACGTACTGGTCGGCGAACTCGCTGCGCCGACGCTTGAGGACCTGTTCGCGGGCGCCGGTGGCGACGAACATCCCGACTCCTCGTCTCTTGTAGAGGACCCCGTCGGTGACCAGCTGGTTCAGGCCCTTGGCGGCGGTCGCGGGGTTGATGCGGTGGAAGGCGGCCAGTTCGTTGGAGGACGGCGCCTGGCTCTCCTCGGGCAGCGAGCCGTCGACGATCGCGTTCTCGATCTCGGCGGCCACCTGCCGGAAGATCGGGCCGGCGTCCTCGTTCACGACGCGGCCCCGGCGTCACCAGGGCCGGGATGGTCCCTGGGTTCACTACTCATGTAATGAACCATAGGACCACTGCCACGCGGGCACAAGCCCCCGCCGCGGGGCGCCGCCGGGCGGCTGGTCCCGACGCCGGGCCCGCGTCGGGCCCAGGTGCGCGGGGCCGAGCCCGCTCGCCGCCGGCTACGGGGCGAGACGTCGTGCTGGACGGGGGTGCGGGGCTGTCCGCTCAGAGGGCGGCGGCGAGGGCCGCCAGGTCCTCCGCGGTGGCGTCCAGGTGGGGGGAGACCCGCAGGACCGGCCCGGTCATCTCCCCCGGGGCCCGCTCCCTGCCGGCCGCGGTCAGCACGATGCCGTGCTCGGTGAGCAGTCGGGTGCGGGTGGTGACGACGTCGACACCGTCCGGGGGCCGCAGCGTGGTGATGGCCGTCGGCTCCTCCAGCGGCTCCACCACCCGCCAGCCGGCGACGCCGTCGAGCAGTTCCCGGGTGGCCCGGCCGAGCCCGGCCAGCCGGGCGCGGACGCGCTCGGGCCCCGCGGCGAGGTGCTCCCCGACGGCCACCACCAGGCCGATCCGGCCGGCCACGTGGGCCTCCCCCGACTCGAAGGCGCGCATCGGCGGGACCCCCTCCGGCTCGGCCAGCACCGGTACCAGCTCGGCGGCGATCGACGGGCCGACGATCAGCACGCCCACGCCACGGGGCCCGGCCAGCCACTTCCGCGAGGTCCCGTAGACGACGTCCGCGCCGAGGTCGACGTCGACGTGCCCCAGGGACTGCGCGGCGTCGAGCACCAGGGGGACGCCGGCCGCGCGGCACAGTGCCGCGATCTCGCGCGCCGGCTGCACGATCCCGCGGTGGCTGCCGATGTGGGTGAGATGCACGAACCGGGGCGGGTCGGTGGCCAGGAGCTGCTCCACGCCGTCGACGTCGGCCCGCCCGAGGCCGTCGACCGGCAGCGGCTCCGGGCGCAGGCCGGCGGCGCGCAGCTGGGCGACGTTCGGGGCGTACTCGCCGGGCAGGCAGGCGACCCGCGAGCCCGCGGGTAGCCGCCAGCCGCCGAGCAGGGTGACCAGCGCGGCCTGGGCGGACTCGACGAAGGCCACGTCGGCGGCGGCCATGCCGGCCAGGCCGCCGATGACCGAGCGCCCTTGCTGCAGCAGGTCGTCAGCGGTCGCCTCCGCGACGTAGCCGCCCAGCTCGGCCTCGTGCCGGGCGTGGTGCGCCGCGGCCTCCAGCGCCCGGTGGCTCTGCCGGCTGGACGCCGCGCTGTCGAGGTGCCGGCCCGCCGGCCGGGGACGCACCGTGCGCCAGTGCGCACCGAGGTCGTCGAACGGCAGGGGGGTGTGCGCGGCGGTCACCTGCAGCACGCTAGGCGTCGCTCAGCTCTCGAGCACACCCCGGGCCACGGAGACCCCCGAGTGCGCCGGGTCGCCGTCGAGCGGCTCCACCGAGACGTCGACGATCGGGAACTCCCCGAGGTCCAGCCCCGCCGGCAGCTCGAAGGTCTGCGCCCCGGGGCGCAGGACGCCCAGCGGCACCATGTCGACGATCCCGGGTTCGATCAGCCAGATCTCGTAGTAGCCGTCCTCGACTTCCGGCGCGTCGAGCTCGACCCGCATGGCCCGGGACCCGTCGGAGCGGAGGACGACCTCCGCCTGCCCGGCGGCCGGCTCGTCGCCGAGCGGTTCGAGGGCCACGGCGGTGATCGGCTCGACGCCGTCCCCACCGCGCAGCAGCGCGACCGCTCCGGCCCCCACGACGGCACCGGCGACCGCGGCGGCCACGGCGAGGAGCAGCGGCCGGCGGCGGCGGAAGGGCAGCACCTCGCCGCCGCGCGCCGGCGGCGCAGGTGCCACGGGCGGCGTCGCGGCGGTGGCCCCGGCGGCGCCGGTGGCCGCGGGCGCGGTGGCGGTCGGTGCGGCGGCGGCCGGGCGGGGCGTCGACGACACCCCGGTGGCCGCGGCGATCCCCGCCCACACGGAGGCCGGTGGCGCCACGGGAGGGCCGGGCTCGGCGAGCTCGGGGACGGCGACGGCGTCGACGGCCCGCTGCAGGCCGGCGACCTCGTCGCGGCACCGGGCGCACGCGGACAGGTGGGCGGCGTCGTCGGCCGGCAGCGGTTCGTGCAGCGCCGCGAGGGCGAGCTGCTCAGGCTGGCAGTGTGGCACCGTCCACCTCCAATCGTGTCCTCAGGCGTTCGAGCGTGCGGCGGATGTGGGATTTCACCGTGCCGAGCGGGATGCCGGTGCGCTCGGCGATCTGGGCGTGGGTGAGGTCGGCGAAGAAGGCGAGCTCGATGATGCCGCGCTGCGGTTGGCCCAGGCGATCGAGCTCCTCGAGCACCAGCAGCCGGTCGCTCACGACGCTGTCCACGGGCGGGGTCGTCCCGCCGGCCGGTGCGGCCTGCGCCTCCGACACGGCGGCCTCGGCCTCGCGACGCATCCTGTCCCGCCGGGCCCAGGCGTCGGCGATCTTGTGACGGCAGATGCCCACCAGCCAGGCGGGGAGGGGGCCCTGGTCGGGGCGGTAGCGCGCGCGGCCGGTCCAGGCGGAGATGAAGGTCTGCTGGGTGACGTCCTCGGCGTCGGGCCCGGGACCGAAGGCGCGCACCGCCATGCCGTGCAGCTGCCCCGCCCACCGCTCGTACGCCAGCGCGAGCGCCTGCTCGTCACCGGTGGCGAACCGGCGGCCCACCTCGGCGTCGTCCGGCTCCGCGGCGCCATCCGGCGGCGGTTCCGGAGGGGAGGTCACGGCCGGGACGCTACCGAGGTCGGCCCGCGTCCGGGCGAGCAGCCCGGTCACGGCGCACCGTCCACCACCGGTTCCGCGACCACGACGACGTTGTCGCGGTAGCTGCGGTACTCCGGGAGGAACGGGCCGCCGCAGGTGATGACCACCAGCCGGGCCGGCCCCTCGCGGGCGAAGATCGTGTCGAGCGGCAGCACCTGCTTCTGCACGAGCTCCCGGGAGACGACGCGCCAGCGGGTGGTCTGCCCGGCGGCGTCGGTGACGGTGAGCTCGTCGCCGGGCTCGGCGTCGCGGAGCGGGAAGAGGGCGCCGGGGCCCTGCTCGCGGTCGTCGACGTGGCCGGCGAGCACGGCGTTGCCGTCCGCACCGGGTGCCGGGCCGTGGCGGTACCAGCCCACCCGGTCGACGTCCTCGGGGAGTTCCATCTGCCCGTCCCCGGCGACGCCGACCGGATCGACCGGTGCGGTGACGCCGAGGCCCGGCAGCTCCAGCCGGAGCGGCGGGGGTGTGGCGGGGACGGCGGCCGGTGCCGCGTCGCGGACGGACACCGGGGGGAGCGAGGAGGCCCCGGACGGCGCCGGGGTGGCGGCGTCGGGGCGCTCCAGCACCCGCTGGACCGGCGGACCCGCCGCCGCGTCCGGCCGGGTCACGGCCCACGCGGTCGGCGCGCCGACGGCGAGGGCCAGCCCGATCACGGCGGTGGCGGCGGCGGGTCGCACGGTCAGCTCCTCGGAGTGACGGTGATCAGCGCGAGGACCGGGCGAGCCGCAGGGCGCCGGCGCCGGCCAGGGCGAGACCGGCCACGGCCGCGGCACCCACGGGCAGGGGGAGGCCCGAGTCGTCGGCCAGCCCGGCGGTGCCACCCGGGACGCCGCTGGGCGCGGAGTGCTGGGCGGAGACGCTCTGGACGGCGAGCTCGAAGCCGGCGTCCTCCGAGCCCCACGCGTAGACGACGGTCGAGGTGCCCTCGGCCAGCGTCAGGTCGGCGGGGCCGATGGCGACGGTGTCGGTGCCCGCGAGCACGACGTCGGCGTTGATCGTCCCGGCCGGGACGGTGAGGGTCTCCTCGTTCGGGTTGGTCAGCCCCTCGATCACCGGCTGGCCGCCGGCGCGGACGTCCACGGCGGGCGCCGCGGCGACGTGCCGGACGGTGACGCGGGCCTGACCGGCGGGCACGGAGCCCGTCTCGTTGACGAACGGGGTGAGCGCGGGCTCGCCGGCCTCGGTCAGGTGGGCCACCACGGTGGCGTTGGCGCCGGCCAGGACCTCCACGCCGTCGGCCGACAGGATCGGGTCGCCGGAGTCGTCGGCGGCGTCGGCCGGGTAGAGGGCGAGGTCGTAGCTGCCGCCGGGCAGCTCCAGCGGGTCGGTGAGGGTGCCCGGCTGGAAGTCGTCGATCAGCCGCTCGCCGTTGGCGTACACGTCCACCGGGGTGTCGGGGACGCCGTGCAGGACCGAGACCGTGGCGGTGTGGTTGTCGGCCATGGCCGGGGTGGCGACCAGGACGACGGCGCCGACGGCACCGAGGACGCCGGCGGAACGGCCGACTGTGCGGATGGTGCTCACGGGTGGCTCCTCATCTCGTAGGGGGTCGTGCTGCCTGGTCTTCCGCTGCGCTCCGGCCGCCGGATGCGGATCGCCTCCAACAATCTCGGACGCGATTCGGATCGATACCTCCCGAGGCGCTCCCCGGGCGGCGCGGGGAGGATGCCCCTGTGCCTGACCGAGACCGCGACGAGCAGGGCCGGGCCCGCAACGCGCGCCCGCGGGATGCGCTCGGGCGGCCGCTGCCGCACGGCGCCGTCGGGGAGGAGCGCGCCCCCGAGGGAGTGGTCCGGGCGCCGGAGGTGGCGCTCGCCGAGGCGCAGGAACTGCTGGACGCCGGGCGCCCGTTCCACGCCCACGAGGTGCTGGAGGATGCCTGGAAGTCCGCACCCGAGGACGAGCGCGAGCTGTGGCGAGGGCTGGCCCAGCTCGCCGTCGGCCTGACCCACGCCGCCCGCGGCAACGACCGGGGCGCGACCAGTCTGCTCGAGCGCGGGGCGGCGGCCCTCGGTCCGTACGCCGACCGCCGTCCGCACGGGGTGGACGTGGCCGGGCTCGCCGGGTGGGCGCGTGCGCTGGCCGCCGCGCCCGCCACCGGCCGCGACCCGGTGCGCAGCGCTCCCCGGCTCCGCGGTTGAGCGGACCGTCCGGCGGCGAGGCGGTCGGCCAGGTTTCGGGTACGGGCGGTGCCGGGCACCGCCGGGGGATGAGCGGGACGGCAGGCCGGCAGGACGGGCTCCGGGCGGCGGCGGTGATCGCCGCCGCCGTCGCGCAGGTGGCCGGCAGCCCCGTGGGCAGCGCGATCGCCGGCCGCAGCGTCGGCGCGGTCAGCGACGAGACCGGTTCGCTGATCACCCCGGCGGGCTACGCCTTCAGCATCTGGGGTGTCATCTTCGCCGGATCGCTGGCCTGGGCGGTGTACCAGGCGCTGCCGGCCCAGCGCGGCCGGGAGCTGCACCGGCGCACCGGCTGGCCGCTGGCCGCGGCGTTCGCGGGCAACACCGCGTGGGAGATCGCCTTCCCCCTGATCGGGGTGTCGGTGCCGCTGGTTCCGGTCGTGCTCCTGTTCTGCATCGTGGCGGCCGCCGCGGTCGCCTGCGCGCGGTTGCAGGACCTCCCGGTCGAGGGCCTGGGGCGGGTGCTGCCGGCCGCCGTCGCCGGGCTGCTGCTCGGCTGGGTCACCGTGGCCGCGGCGGTCAACACCGGCCAGGCGGGGGTCGCGCTCGGCGCCCCGGCGTCCGGCACGACCGCGCAGCTGTGGGCTGTCGGAGCGCTGGCCGGGGTCGCGCTGATCGCGTGCGCCCTGGTGCTCGCCGCCCGCACCGCGGCCGGGCCGTTCGCGCTCGCCGTCGTCTGGGGGCTGGTGGCCGTCGCGGCCGCCGGCCCGCCGGCCCCGGTGGTGATCGCTGCCTTCGCCGCCGCGGCCGCGGTGGCGGTCGCGCTCGTCGTCCGCACCGTCGTCCGGCGGGACCCGGTCTCGCTGCTCGTCGGCTGAGCCTCAGCGGCCGCGTACGCGGGTGTAGCGGTCCAGCGCGACCCGGCGCTCGTGCGCGTGGTCGACGACCGGCTCCGGGTAGCCGGCCGGGATGCCGCCGGGCGCGGTCCACGGCTCGTGCACGTGCCGCGGATCGAGGTCATGCAGCTCGGGCACCCAGCGCTTCACGTAGGTGCCGTCGGGGTCGAACTTCTTGCCCTGGGTGACCGGGTTGAACACGCGGTAGTAGGGCGAGGCGTCGGTGCCGGTGCCGGCGACCCACTGCCAGCCGTGCTGGTTGCTGGCCAGGTCGCCGTCGACCAGGTGCCGCATGAACCAGCGGGCGCCCACCGTCCACTCCTGGTGCAGGTCCTTGACCAGGAACGAGGCGACGATCATCCGCACCCGGTTGTGCACGTAGGCCTCGCCGAGCAGCTGGCGCATGCCGGCGTCGACGATCGGAAAGCCGGTGCGGCCGGTCTCCCAGGCCCGCACGAGCTCCTCGGCGTCCGGGCCGCTGTCGTAGCCCATCCCCTGCAGCTCCGGCTTGAGGTACTCCCGGGCCGACTCCGGTCGGTGCCAGAGGACGTCGGCGTAGAACTCCCGCCAGGCCAGCTCGTCGGTGTACCGGCGCACCGACTCGGTCCGCTCCGCCGCGGCGAGGTCGGCCAGCAGCGTGCGGGGGTGGAGGCAGCCGTACTTGAGGTAGGCCGACAGCCGGCTCGTCCCGTCGCCGCCCGGGGTGTTGCGCCCGTCGGCGTAGCCGAGCAGCCGCTCGTCCCGGAAGCGCGCCCAGGCGGCCAGCGCGGCGGCCTCGCCGGCCGGGGGCAGGACGACGCCGTCGAGGTGGGGTGCCGGCGGGTGGTCGTCGGAGCGGACGCCGGTGCGCCAGCGGACGCCGTCGGGGGAGGACGCCGGCGGGCGCCAGCCGTGCTCCCGCCAGGCCCGGGCGAACGGCGAGTACACGCGGAACGGCGTCCCGTCGGCCTTGGTGACCCGGCCGGGCGTCACCGCGTACGGCGACCCGGTGCGCGCGAACGGGACATCGCCCAGGGCCCGCTCCACGGCCTGGTCCCGGTGCCGCCCGTACGGCCCCGCGTCGGCGCTGACGTGCACCGACGTCGCGCCGACCTCGTGGACCAGCGCCGGCAGCACCCGGACGGGGTCGCCGTGCCGGAGGACCAGCGCGCCGCCGAGGTCGGCGTCCAGCGCGGCGAGGCAGTCGAGCAGGAAGCGGCGGCGCGGCTCGCCGGACGGGCCCCACAGCCGGTCATCGACCACGAACACCGGGAGGACCTCGCCGTCCGGCCCGGCCGCGTCCCGCGCGGCCAGCAGCGCGGGGTGGTCGCCCAGGCGCAGGTCGCGGCGGAACCAGAGCAGCGCGGTCGGCACCCGGCCGAGCGTAGGAGGCCCCGGCCCCGGGCGCGCCTCAGGCGGAGCGGTCCAGGTTCTCCAGCGCCAGCACCCGCCACAGGCCGGTCCGGCGCAGCAGGCCCTGGGTGCGCCGGTTGGCCCCGCGGACGACGACGCTGCCGCCGCGGGCCCGGCATGCCCGGTGGGCGGTGAGCAGGCTGGCCGCTGCCGGGCTGGTCAGGTGCTCCACCTCGCCGACGTCGACGACCACCCGCCGCGCACCCGCCAGCAGGGCGTCGTGCAGCAGCCAGCGGATGTCGGCGACGCCGTCGGCGAGCATCTCCTCGGTCAGCCGCAGGACGACCTCACCGCGGCCGCTCTCGGCACCGGGGGCACGGGTGTCGCGGTCGGCAGGGCGCACGGCGGTCTCCTCGGCGGTCGGTCTCCGCACGGTCCCCAGCAGCTTCTCCACCGGAGTTTGCGATTCCCCGGGTCGCGACATTGCGATCGCATGACGGTGGCCGCCGCGTCCGAGGTGGCCGGCCCGCGGTGGCAGCATGTCCGCGTGTCGTTGCGGATCCTGGTCGTGGAGGACGACGACTCCATCCGCACCGCGCTGCGGTGGGCGCTGGAGGACGAGGGGTACGACGTCGCCGAGGCCGCCTCCGGGGAGGACGCCGTCGGCATGGTGGGCATCGCCGCGCCCGACATGATGATCGTCGACCTGATGCTCGGGTCGATGGACGGCCTGGCCGTCATCCGCGAGGTCCGCCGCGCCCACGACCTGCCTGTCGTCGTCGTCAGCGCCCGCGCGGACACGCAGGACATCGTCGAGGCGCTCGAGGCGGGCGCCGACGACTACGTGACCAAGCCCTTCCAGATCAAGGAGATCACCGCCCGGCTGCGTGCGCTGCGCCGCCGGACGGCCACGGCCCCGGCGGGCTCCCCGGCCGACGCCGCCCGGGCGGGCGTCGTCCTCGACCACGACCCGGCGGGCCCGCTGGTCCTGCGGGAGGCCAGCGGCACGGTCTACCGCGGTGACGAGCTGGTCCCGCTGACGCTGACGGAGTACCGGGTGCTCTGCGAGCTGGCCGGCGCGCCGGGGCGGGTCTTCAGCCGGCAGGCGCTGCTCGAGCGGGTCTGGGAGCACGGGTTCTTCGGGGACGAGCGGATCGTCGACGTGCACGTGCGACGGCTGCGGACGAAGGTCGAGCGGGACCCGAGTGCTCCCCGGCTCGTGGTCACCGTCCGGGGGCTGGGCTACCGCCTGGACCCGCAGTGAGCGGCCGGTGAGCAGGGTCCCGGGGCGGCGGGGGCTGCGGAGGCGGATCGTGCTCGGCTTCGCGGCCAGCACGTTGCTGGTCTCCGCGGTGCTCGTCACGACCACGTGGCTGCTGGCGCGCAGCTTCGTGGTGGAGCAGCGCGAGCAGGCGCTCACGCAGCAGGCGTTCGCCGACGCCGAGGTGCTGCGCAACCGGCTGTCCAGCGCAGGTGCCGACGTCGGGCGGGTGCTCGGGGAGCTCGTCCCGTTCGGTGACGCGGAGATCGTCGTCCGGCGGGAGGACGACTGGTTCTCCTCCAGTCTGGAGGTCGGCGGTCGTGACGTGCCGGCCGCCCTCCAGGAGGTGGTGTCCACCGGCGCGGCGGGCACGCTGCGGGTGGACTCCGCCGAGGGGCCGCGGCTCGTCGTCGCCGTGCCCGTGGTGAGCGCGGGCGTGGAGTTCTACGAGGTGGCGCCGCTGGACGACCTGGAGGCGTTGCTGCGCACGCTGGCCGTCGTCCTCGGTGCCGGTGCCGTCGCGGCGACCGTGGCCGGCGCCGGGTTCGGGATGTGGGCCAGCCGGCGTGCGGTGCTGCCCCTGGAGCAGGTCGCCGGGGCCGCGACGAGCATCGCCGGCGGCGAGCTCTCCACCCGCCTGCCGGCGACCGACGACCCCGACCTGGTCGGGATCGTGGCGGCGTTCAACAGCATGGTCGACGCCCTGGCCGCGCGGATCACCCGCGACGCCCGGTTCGTCGGCGACGTCAGCCACGAGCTCCGCAGCCCCCTCACCAGCTTGACCACGAGCGTCGAGGTGCTGGCGACCCGCCGCCAGGAGCTCCCGCCGCGTGCGCAGCAGGCCCTCGCCCTGGTGGAGGGCGAGGTCGCGCGGCTGCGCGTCACCCTCGACGACCTGCTGGAGCTGGCCTGGCACGACGGCGCCGGGCAGCTGCCCGACGCCGTCCCGGTGTCGATGGCGGTGCTGGTCCGGGAGGTGCTGGAGCGGACCGGCCGGCCCGTCGGCCTGCTGGACGCCGGCGCGCCGGAGGAGACCACCGTCCTCGGCGACAAGAACCGGCTGGAGCGCGCCGTGCGGAACCTGCTGGACAACGCAGACCGCTACGCGGGCGGGCCGGAGCGCGTGGACGTCGGGCGCTGCGAGGGTTCGGTCGTGGTGACGGTGGACGACGCCGGCCCGGGCGTTGCCCCGCTGGACCGGGAGCGGATCTTCGAGCGCTTCGCCCGGGCCCCCGGTTCGGCGCGCGGTTCGGTGCCCGGGGCCGGGCTCGGGTTGGCCATCGTGGCCGAGACGGCGGCCCAGCACGGGGGCGCGGCGTGGTGCGCCGCCGGCCCGAGCGGCGGCGCCCGATTCGTCCTGTCGCTGCCGGCGGCGCGGACGTGAAGCGCCTGCGCCGGGTGAGCGCCGCGGGCACCCTGGGCGCCGTCCTCGCGGCAACGGCCTGCGGCGTCCCCACCGGCGGGGACCCGTCGACGATCGCGGCGTCCGACGTCCCGTACGGGCTCGCCGCACCGGCTGCCCCGCCGTCGGCCGCGCCGTCGTCCGTCCCCGGCCAGACCGGGTGGGCCTACCTCGTCGGCCCCGACGAGTCGCTCGTCCCCCGGGCCCGGGACGCCGGCACGGGGTCGCTCGACGAGCGGCTGGGCGCCCTGCTGGACGCGCTGACCGCCGGCCCGACCGAGGACGAGCGGGCCGAGCAGGTGTCCACCGCCCTCCCCTCAGGCGTGACGCTGGCGGTGGCGGGCATCGACGGCACCACGGCCACGATCGACATCTCCGGCACCGCGCCGCTGTCCTCCAGCCGCCGCGCCGTGGCGCAGATCGTGCTCACCGCGACGAGCCTGCCCGGAATCGAGGCCGTCCTGCTGACCAGCGACGGGGAGCCGGTGGAGGCGCCGCTGCCCTCCGGTGCGCTCACCGACGCGCCGTTGCTGCCCGCCGACTACGCCGTCTTCCTCAGCCCGCCGCCGCCACCCACGGAATCCACCTCGCCGGCCGTGCCGGCCCCTCCCACCACCGGGGCGCAGCCGACCGTCACCGGGCCGCAACCGTCGCCCACCGTGGCGCCGCCCTTCGTCGCCGACACCCGGCCGGACACGGCATCGGCGTCGCCCGGGGCCGCCGTCACCGTGACCGACCTCCGGGTCGGCCGCCACGAGGGGTTCGACCGGGTCGTCCTCGAGGTGGACGGCGCCGGGCTGCCGGGCTGGGACGCCCGCTACGTGCCCGAGGCGCGGTCGGAGGGGAGCGGCTCCCCGGTGCAGGTCGCGGGGGAGGCGGTCCTGCGGCTCGCGGTCACCGGGGTCGGGCTGCCCGGGGACACCGGCGTCGCCCCGTACCCGGGCCCCGGACGGCTGGCGCCGGGGTACCCGGCCGTGCGCGAGGTCGTCCTGGACAGCACCTTCGAGGGGCAGACGGTGACCTTCGTCGGCACCGCGGCCGAGCGGCCGTTCCGCGTGTACCGGCTGCAGAACCCCGACCGGGTGGTGGTCGAGGTGCTCCACCAGGGCTGAGACGGGCGAGATCTGCACACCGGCCCGGTTCCGGGGCCGGATGGGGGCCGGTGTGCAGATCTGGCCGGGTGCGGAACGGTCACCAGCGGTGGGCCACGTCGATCACGAGGCGCACCGCGTCGTCGTCCCCGGGGGCGCCGAGCAGGGTGAAGGTGCGGAACGGCAGCCGGGCACGGGTGCCGACGCCGAGCGTGGTGCGGCCCTCGAAGGAGCCCGCCCACGCGACCTGCTCGACGGTGCGGAAGCCGTCGACGTCCACGACCTCGCCGCGGCTGGGCGGGAGGTAGGTGGCCCGCCCGGAGGCGTCGTAGGCGGGGGCGTCGACGACGACCTGCAGCGCCGCACCGCCCGCCAGCGGGACGGGGGTGCCCGAGCCCTCCTGGTGCACCGCGTCGACGTAGCGCACCGAGTAGCCGGTCGCCGCGGCGGGACCGCGCAGGTCGACGACCAGGCGGTCGAAGCAGGCGTGTCGGCCGGCGCGCACGTCGGTCACGGTCAGGCCGGCGGTGGACGCCGCGCTGCTCTCCGGCAGCGACCCCCACACCAGCCCGCAGTACGGCGCGCGGGTCGCCCCGGCCGCCGTCGCCGGGGTGAGGACGCCGACCAGCAGCGCGATCACACCGGCGAGGACCGCCAGGGAACCGAGTCGGATCCTTCTCACGATGACCTCCATCTGTCGGGCCCGCGCCCCTGCGGAACGGGCCTGTGGACGGAGGTCTACTCGCCCGCGGGGAGCTCGGAAGCCGCCGCAACAGGGTCTCCACCAGGTCGTCGCGGCCGTCATCCGGCCGTCGCACCGCCGCAACGCCGCCGTCGGAGAACCGCCTGATCGGGGACGGCGGGACGCCGGGATCCGCGCGATCATGGTCGGGTGCCCGAGTTGCCCGAGGTGGAGGCGCTGACGGCGTTCCTGCGCGAGAACGCCGTCGGCCACGTGCTGGCGCGCGCCGACCTCGCCGCCGTCCAGGCGATCAAGACCTTCGACCCGCCGCTGTCCTCACTGGCCGGGCTGGAGATCACCGGCGCCGCCCGGCACGGCAAGTTCCTCGATCTCGACGTCAGCGGGCTGCACCTGGTCGTCCACCTGGCCCGGGCCGGCTGGCTGCACTGGCGGGAGGGCCTGCCGACCGCACCGCCGAAGCCGGGCAAGGGTCCGCTCGCGCTGCGCGTGCACCTCGATGACGGGAACGGCTTCGACCTCACCGAGCAGGGAACCCGCAAGGGCCTGGCCGTCTACGTCGTCCGGTCACCCGCCGAGGTGCCCGGGATCGCCCGCCTGGGGCCCGACGCGCTGGAGGTCGACCGGGAGACGTTCGCCCGCCTGATGGCCGGCCGCAGCGGGCAGCTCAAGGGGGCGCTCACCGACCAGACGCTGCTCGCCGGCATCGGCAACGCCTACTCCGACGAGATCCTGCACGCCGCCCGGCTGTCGCCGTTCAAGATGGCCGACAAGCTGAGCGACGACGAACTGGTCCGTCTCTTCGACGCGGTGCGGGGGACGCTGACCGAGGCGCTGGGCCGCCAGGTCGGCCAGCGGGCCGCCACCATGAAGGGCGAGAAGCGCTCGGGGCTGCAGGTGCACGCCCGCACCGGGCTGCCGTGCCCGGTGTGCGGGGACACCGTGCGCGAGGTCAGCTTCGCCGACACCTCGTTGCAGTACTGCCCCACCTGCCAGACCGGCGGCAAGCCGCTCGCCGACCGGCGGATGAGCAAGCTCCTGCGCTGAAGGAGGTCCCTGCCCCGCACGGACGCCGCCGTCGTTCAGCCGGGCAGCGACAGCAGGCGGGTCAGCGCGCGCACGAAAACGCTGCTGCCGACGCCCGCGTCGTCCGGGCGCCCGGCCGATTCGGCAGCCGAGCCCACCGCGGACCACCAGTCGCGCAGCGGCGGTGGGGCGAGCACGTCGACGCGCTCCCCGGGCTGCGGGACGACGACCTCGACACCGCGCGCGCCGGCCGCAGCCAGCAGCCGCTGCACCGGCTCGGCCCACCGGTGGAAGGCCAGGTTGAAGGTGGCCCAGTGCACCGGCAGCAGCACCCGCCCACCCAGGTCGCCGTGCGCTCGCACGGCCTCCTCCGGGTCCATGTGGATGGCGTGCCAGGCGTCGTTGTAGGCGCCGATCGGCAGCAGGGTGAGGTCGAAGGGGCCCAGCTGGGCACCGATGGCGGCGAAGGCCGGGGTGTAGCCGGTGTCGCCGCCGAAGAAGACGCGGTGCCGGGGGCCGGTGATCGCCCAGGACGCCCACAGGGTGGTGTCGCGGTGGAAGTAGCGCCCCGAGAAGTGCCGGGCCTCGGTGCAGGTGAGCGTCAGGGGACCGATGCGGTGCTCGCCGTCCCAGTCCAGCTCGACGATCCGCTCCTCGGGCACCCCCCACACGCGCAGGTGCTCGCCGATGCCGAGCGGGACCACCCAGGGCGCGCGCTGGGTGCGCAGCAGCGTGCGCACGGTGGGCAGGTCGAGGTGGTCGTAGTGGTCGTGGGAGATGAGCACCGCGTCGACCTGAGGCAGCTCGTCGAGGGCCATGGGCGGCTCGTGCAGCCGCGTCGGCCCGATGATCGGCGACGGCGAGACGCGGTGGCCCCACACCGGGTCCAGCAGCACCCGCCGGCCGTCGATCTCCAGCAGCGCGCTGGCGTGGCCGAACCAGGTGACGGCGAGCTCGGCGGCGTCGGCCGGGAGGTCGGCGTGCGCCAGCGGGATCGGCCCGCCCGGCAGCCCGACGTGCCGCTCCTCGTGCCACTGCCGGAGCAGCCCGTCGCGGGTGTTGGCCGGGGCGAGCGCCGGGGTCGGCATCCGGTTGTGGAACTTGCCGTCGAAGAACTGCGGCGAGCCGGCCACCACGCGGCGCAGCCGGCGGCGGTGCGCCCCGAGCGCGGTCGGCAGCCCCCAGGCGGCGGCGGTCACCCAGCCGACGGGACCGGCGAGCAGGGCGGCGGCGAGAGCGGTACGGCGGAGTGAGCGGGACGGCACGCCCTCCAGCATCCCAGCCGGAGCTCGATCTCCGCTGTGAACCGGGCGACGCCTCCGCCGGACGAGATCTGCACACCGGCCCCCTTCCCCGCCCGGAAGGGGGCCGGTGTGCAGATCTGGCCGGGCGTCAGCCGGCGATGGCGGCCACCGGGGAGGTCCGGGCCGCCCGGCGGGCCGGCAGCACCGAGGCCGCCAGCCCGGCCGCCGTGGCCACCGCCACGATCGCGGCCACCTGCAGCCACGGCATGCTCAGCACCAGCTCGCCGTACGAGCCCAGTACCGAAGCGACGCCGATCAGCCCGTAGGCACTGCCCAGCACCACCCCGAGCACCGCGGCCACTCCCGCCACCAGGGCGGCCTCCCAGGCGAGCAGCCCGCGTAGCTGGCCCCGCGTCAGCCCGAGCGCGCGCAGCAGCCCGTTCTCCTGCCGCCGTTCGACCACCGACAGGGCGAGGGTGTTGCCGACGCCGATCAGCGCGATGACCACCGCCACCCCCAGCAGGCCGGTGACGACGAGCAGCAGCACGTCGAGCACCGAGTCGATCGCGGCGCGCTCGCTGGCCAGGCCGGTGACGAAGGCGAACGGCATCGCCGCGCCCGCCACGTCGGTGACGTCGTCGATCACGTCGGCCTGGTCGGCGTCGTCGGCGAGCCGCAGCCACACGGTGTCGACGGCGGCCTCGGGCGCGAGGCGCTCCAGCTCCGCGGCGTTGAAGGTCGCCAGCTCGACGTCCCCGAACAGGGCGGTCAGCGTCGCGGTCCGGTCACCCGAGGTGAAGGTGACCTCGTCACCCTCGGCGACGTCCCAGCCCTTCTGGGTCCACCACGGGAGCACGACCTCCCCCGCCTCGGGGATCGGCACGTCACCGGTCGACCGCATGACCGTCGCCGCCGTGGTGGCGTCGAGCCCGGCCACGCCGGTCTCCCCGTCGGGCCCTTCGACGAACGCCCCGGTCAGGGACGACGCCGCCACCACTCCGTCGATCGCGGCGAGCTGCCCGGGCAGCGACGACGGCATCGCCTCGCCGCCCTGCACGATCACGTCGGTGGGGTACTGCGCCGCGAGCCCGGCCTGCGCGGTGGCCCGGGTGGACGCCGCGCCGACGACCATGGCGGTGGTCAGGGTGACGCCGATGAGCAGCGCCGTCGCCGTGGCCGCCGTCCGCCGGGGGTTGCGGGTGGCGTTGCCGGCGGCGAGCCGACCCGGGACGCCGCCCAGCCGGGCGGCCAGCCGGCCGACGGCCCCCACGACCGGCGGCAGGACTCGCTGGGCGAGCAGGACGACGCCGAGGAAGCTCAGTGCCCCGCCCGGCAGCGCGATCAGGACGTCGGCGAGGTACACCCCGAGCCCCATGAGCAGCACCCCCGGGACGACCAGCAGCAGCCCGAGCACCAGGCGCAGCACGCCGCCCCGCGACCGCAGCGGCGCCGGATCGGTCGGGCGGAGGGCGGCCAGCGGCGCGACCTTCGTGGCGCCACGGGCGGGGGCGAGGGCGGCGAGCAGCGTGGTGAGAGTGCCGACGGCGAGACCGGCGACCACCGCGACCAGCGGCACGGAGAGGCCCGAGAGCGGGACGGGGGAGTCGGCGGCCCCGGCGATCGCCGACACCCCGGCGGCCAGGCCGATGCCCGCGAGGACCCCGATGACCGAGGCGGCCAGCCCGGTCAGGACCGCCTCACCGAGGACGCTGCGGCGGACCTGGCGGGCGGTGGCGCCCACGCAGCGCAGCAGCGCGAGCTCGCGGGTGCGCTGGGCCAGCAGGACGGCGAACGTGTTGGCGATGACGAGGCCTGCGACCAGCACCGCGACCGTGGCGAAGACCAGGAGCACCGCGGTGAGCGCCATCGTGTCGCCGGTGAGCGCGGCGGCGGCGTGCTCGGCCTGCTCGGTGCCGGTGCGCACCACGACCTGCCGGTCGGCGAGCGCGGCGCCGACCTGCTGCACCACCTCCGGAGCCGGCACGCCGTCGGCCCCGGTCACCCGCAGCTCCGTCGGGTCCACCGCACCCCAGCCGCGCAGCTGGTCGGTGGTGCCCCAGATGCGGCCGTAGATGCCGGCCGTGGGGTCGCCGCCCAGGTCCACCACGCCGGTGACCGTGACGGCGGCCTCCCGCTCGGCGCCGTCCGGCGCGAAGTAGGTGACGTCGATCGTGTCGCCGACGGCGGCGCCGGTGCGCTCGCTGACCGCGATCTCGCCGGGCGCGTCGGGCAGCTCGCCGTCGGCCATCGACTGCCAGCGCAGGGCGGGGGCGTCGGCGACCGATTCGGCGAGCAGGTACTGGGCGCCCGTGCGGCCGGGCAGCAAGGCCTGGACGCCGGTCCTCCAGGTGGCGTCGACCGCGGCGACGCCGTCCAGGGCGGCGATGCGGTCCAGCTCGTCGTCGAGGGCGGTGCCGTCCTCGGAGAGGACGACCGCGTCCGTTCCGACGTAGGGGGCGCCCGCGGCCTCCAGCACGGTGGCGCGGGAGGTCTCGTTGAGCACCAGGGTGGCCACGACGAAGCCGACGGCGATGACGATCGCGAGGGTGGAGGCGATCAGCCGGGCGGCGTGCGCCCGGGCGGTGGCGAGGGTGACGCTGCGCATGTCAGGCACCCAGTCCGCGCAGGGCGTCGAGCACCGACTCGGCGGTGGGGTGCAGCAGCTCGCCGGCCAGCCGCCCGTCGGCCAGCAGGACCACGCGGTCGGCGTAGGCGGCCGCGGACGGGTCGTGGGTGACCATGACGACGGTCTGCCCGGTCTCCTTGACGCTGGAGCGGAGCAGCCCGAGCACCTCCGCGCCGCTGCGGGAGTCGAGGTTGCCCGTCGGCTCGTCGGCGAAGACGACGTCCGGGCGGGGGAGCAGGGCGCGGGCGATCGCCACCCGCTGCTGCTGGCCGCCGGAGAGCTCGTGCGGCCGGTGCCCGAGCCGTTCTCGCAGGCCGAGCCGGGCGACGACGTCGTCGAACCACACCGGGTCGGGGCGCTGGCCGGCCAGCTGCATCGGCAGCACGATGTTCTCGCGGGCGGGCAGCACCGGGAGCAGGTTGAACGCCTGGAAGACGAAGCCGATCCGCGAGCGGCGCAGTGCGGTCAGTTCGTCGTCGTGCAGGCTGGTCAGCTCGGTGTCGCCGAGCCAGACCTGCCCCTCGGTGGCGGCGTCCAGCCCTGCCAGGCAGTGCATCAGCGTGGACTTGCCCGAGCCGGACGGGCCCATGATCGCGGTCAACTCCCCGCGGGCGAAGGCGACGTCGACGCCGGCGAGCGCGTGGACCGCGGTCTCCCCGTCGCCGTAGGTCTTGCGCAGGCCGGTGGCGCGGACGGCCGCGGCAGCGAGGGACGCCGGCGGCTCGCCGGGGACGGTCATGACGGGGACTGGCACTTCGGGCCTCCGGGAACGGTGATCATCGACGGTGATCACGCTGCCGCCCGGGGGCCTCTCCCCGCGTCGGAGCAGGGGCCGGTCTACCGCGACCCCGCGGTGGTCCCCCGGGTGGACCGGCCGTCATACCGCGGGTGGACGCGGCCGCTGCCGGGCCTCCCGTCCCTGGCAGGTGGTTCCCCTCGGCACGCCCTGCCTCTGAGTGCAGGGGCACTCAGAGGCAGAGCACCTGGAGTGTTGCCCGGCCGGCTGGTGCCAGCCGGCCAGGTGCGAGCCGGTCGACGCTGGCTCAGGCGTTGCGGAGCAGGTCCGCGGGGGCGACCAGCCCGGAGCGGTAGGCCAGGACGACGGCCTGCACCCGGTCGCGCGACCCCGTCTTGGCCAGCACCCGGCCGACGTGCGTCTTCACCGTCGCCTCGCTGACGAAGAAGTGCGCGGCGATCTCGCTGTTGGTCGCGCCGTAGGCCATCTGCTCCAGCACCTCGCGCTCGCGAGGGGTGAGCTCGGCCAGCGCGGCGTCGTCGCCACCGGTGGGCGCCGCGGTCCCGCCGCCGCGCAGCATCGGGGCGACGTGCTGCAGCAGCCGGCGGGTGGAGCTCGCCGCGATCACCGAGTCACCGGCGTGCACGGTGCGGATGGCGTCGAGCATCTCCTCGGGAGCGGCGTCCTTGAGCAGGAAGCCGCTGGCCCCGGCCCCGATCGCGGCCACCACGTACTCGTCGAGGTCGAACGTCGTGAGGACGACGACCCGCGGCGGCTCGGGCAGCGCGGTGACCTGCCGGGTGCCCTCGATCCCGTCGGTGCCCGGCATGCGGATGTCCATGAGGACGACGTCGGCGCGGGTGCGGGTCAGCAGCTCGACCGCCGCCGCGCCGTCCCCGGCCTCCCCGACCACGGTGAGGTCGGGCTGGGACTCGATGACCATGCGGAACCCGGCCCGCACCATCTGCTGGTCGTCCACGAGGACCACCCGGATCGCGCTCATCGGGACGCACGGTAGGGCAGCGCCGCGTGCACGCCGAACCCGCCACCGTGCCGGGGCCCGGCATCCAGGCGCCCGCCGTGCAGTTGGGCGCGCTCGCGCATGCCGCGCAGCCCCTGCCCCTGGCCGTCGGAGGTGCCCACCGCGGCCGAGGCCCCCCGGCCGTCGTCGAGCACCGAGAGCTCCAGCGCGTCGGGCCGCCACTGCAGCCGCACCCAGGCGCGACCGGCGGGGCCGGCGTGCTTGAGCACGTTGGTGAGCGACTCCTGCACGATCCGGTAGGCGGCCAGCTGCGGTCCGGCGGGCATCGGCTGCGGCGTCCCTTCCACGATGAGGTCGACGTCCAGGCCGCTGGCCCGCACGTCCTCGACCAGGGCCGGGATCGCGGCGACGTCGGGCTGCGGGGCGTACTCTTCCCCGCCGCCGTCCCGGAGCACCCCGAGCAGCGCCCGCATGTCGGTGAGCGCTTGCCGGCCGGTGGTGGCGATCGCCTCCAGCGCGTCGGTGGCCGCCTGCGGATCGGTCTTCCCGGCGTAGCGGCCGCCGTCGGCCTGCGCGATGACGACCGACAGGGAGTGGGCGACGACGTCGTGCATCTCCCGCGCGATGCGGGCGCGCTCGGCGGTGGCGGCCAGCCGCATCTCCTGGTCGCGCTCCAGCTCGAGCAGCTGCGCCCGCTCCTCGAGCGCGGCCAGCCGCTGGACGCGCGCCCGCCGCAGGTCACCCAGCGCCCAGGCCGCCACGACGGAGACGACGATCGCCCCGGCGGTGACCAGCGTGGCGTCGAGGTCGACCAGCGAGTAGCCGACCGAGAAGTACCGGGCCGAGGCGAGGACCGCACCGACCAGTCCGATGGCCAGGCCGGCCCGCCCGGCCCAGCGCGGGGCGTAGGCGGCCAGGGAGTAGACCATCACCAGCGCCGCGACGTTGGCCGCCAGGAAGTCGTCGGTGACGACGAGCTCCAGGAGTCCGGCCGCGATGACGACCGCGGCCGCGGGCACCGGGGCGACCCGGCGCCACGCCAGCGGGGCGACCAGGAGCACCCCGAGCACGAATGCACCCGTCTCGGCGGGCCAGTAGCTCCCGGCGAGGGCGGGCAGCGCCACGGTGACGACGCCGACGCAGGCCGCGAGCACGGCGTCGACGGCGAACGTCCGGGTCCGCAGCCAGGCGGCCGGACGCTCGACGACGGCCGACCGCTCCATGACCGGGAGCCTAGGGAGCCCGAGCGCCCGCTTCATCGCCCCCCGGGATGATCTGCGCGTCGTCCGGCAGGCGGATCAGCTCTCCCCGGTCGGGTCCTCGTCGGACTCGGGGACGTCGTCGCTCGACGCAGCCACCACCGCCTCGATGGTGACCTCCTCGCCGTCACCGAAGCTGAAGGTGACCGGGATGGACTGGGAGGAGCGCAGGTCCTGCTCGAGCTCGACGAGCATCACCGAGGGCGCATCGGGTGCGCCGACGTAGAGGTTGTCGTTGCCGGGCACCTCCAGCGTGGCGTTCCCCTCCTCGCCGCTGATCCGCGCCTCGGCGAAGTCCTCGCCGGTGATCTGCTCCAGGGTCACCGGGTCGGCGGACGTGTTCGTGACGGTGAAGGTCAGCGGGGCGTCCTCGCCGGCGCTGTAGACGCCGTCGTCGGGGTAGGGCAGCTGGACATCGGCGAGGGTGATGTCCTCGGTGACGGACTCGTCCGGCCCGGCGTTGCCGCCGTCGACCTCCGTGCCGAACTCCTCCATCGGGTTGGCCGACTCCTCCTCGTCGGCGACCCCGCCGCAGGCGGCCAGGGGCAGGGTGGCCCCGAGGAGCAGGGCGGCGAACGGGTGCGTGCGCGTGCGGCGGGTCATGCTGGTCCTTCCGGGACGGTGGTTGACCGTCCGGGGCTACCCCGGCCGCCCGCCGGCACCGCACCGGTGTGTGGACCGCAACAGAGTTGTCGCATTGGGGAAGCGTGTGGACGACGACGAGGGCCGGCGCGCGGCCGGCGACGACGGCGGCGACCCGGCCTGCTGGCTGCGCCGGGTGTGCCCGGCCTGCGGCGGTCTGGCGGACGAGGACCCGCCGACCGCCTGCCCCCGGTGCGGGGAGTGGCTGCCCGCGGAGTGAGCGGCGTCAGGCGGCCGCGGAGGCGCGCCCGGCCGACCGGAGGTCGCAGAGCGCGTCGCGCAGGGCGAGCCCGAGGCGGTCGGCGGGGAGGTGCAGCTCGTCGCGGCGGTCCAGCGGCAGGCCGGGGAGCTCGGTGCCGGCCAGCAGCGCCAGGTCGGTGTCGAGCGACCGTTGCTCGGCCGCGACGTGCTCGGCGAGCAGTGCGCGGGAGGGCAGGGGCTGCCCCGACCCGGCGGAGTGCAGCAGCCGGGTGAACACCCGCGTGGAGTCGGCGTCCTCCGGCTGCAGCAGGGTGACGACCGTCGTCGTCGCGCCGGAGTCGAGCTGGTCGCGGCGCACCCGGAGGGCGAACGGTGCCCGGTACGCGTAGGTGACCCGGCGCCGCTGCCGCAGCGGCCGCCCGCCCAGGGCGACCTCGGGGTCCAGCGGGTCGTCGCACCACTGCTCCTGCACGGAGCAGAAGCCACCGGGCTCCCTGACCACCTCGTACGGCGGCACCTCCGGGTGGTCGGCGGCCGCGGACGTGGCCCCGTGCACGAACGGCAGCCGGGCGACGTCGAGCAGCAGGTCGGCGACGACGGCCGCGGGGGCCGCGGTGCGCCGGGGTGCCAGCCAGCGGCTCAGGAAGCGCCGGTCGGCGTGCTCCGGCACGTCCAACGGGACGTCGTCCGGCGTGCACGGGGCGAGCTCGACCACCCCCCGCCGCTCGCGGACCCCGGCGGCGGGCGGATCGGCGCGCAGCCCGTCGCCGTCCCGCCGCAGCGTCCACGTGCGGCCGAGCAGCCGGACCTGCAGCCAGCCACCGGGCCGCAGCTCCCCGGACAGGGCCACCGGGTGCCAGGCCGCGGCGAGTGACGGGTCGAGGTTGCCGAACAGCGGCCCCTGCGGAGCCGGGGCGGGGGGTACCGGCTCGGGCGTGGGCGGCCCGGCAGGGCGAGGCGGCAGTGGGAGCGCGGTGCGGTCGGGGGCCAGCCAGATCCAGCCGTGCCGCTCCTCCACCGCCCAGGGCACCGGCAGGTCCGCGCGCGGCGGCGGGACGCCGGCCGGTCCGAGGGAGGGGACGGCCACGCACCGGCCGTCGGCGTCGAACCGCCAGCCGTGGCGCGGGCACTCCAGCCGGCCGTCGGAGACCGTGGCCGCCGCGAGCGGCACGGCCCGGTGCGGGCAGCGGGCCGGGAACGCGCTCACCTCGCCCCCGGGCTGGAGCCTGACCACCACGTACGCCCGCCCGCCGGCGCCCACGGGCACCGGCGTGGTCCCCACGTCGGCGGCGCGGGCCACCGCGAACCATCCCGACGGCAGAGCGCTGATCGCGACCATGAGCCATTGCACCGTCGCCGGATGTTCGCGGCGTTACGGGCGGCGCAACGTTGTGGGTCGGCCGGCCCGGGGCGGCCGGGCGGTCCGGCCCGGGACCGCGGCCGGGTGACCGGTCAGCTCGTCGGGGGAGCGGCCCGTCCGGCCCGGAAGAGGGAGACGGCGGCGGTCCCGGCGAGCACCCCGCCGCCGAGCGTCATGACCAGGCCCGGGCCGGGCGCCCACCCCGCGAAGCCCACCAGGCCTGCCAGGCGCAGCACCTGCCACAGCGGGAGGGCGATGGCCACCACGGCCAGGACCGCCGCGTGCACGGCGGCGAGGGTGGGGGACCGGAGGATCGCCCCGGCGATGCCGAGCGCCGCCGCGTACATCGTCCACAGGCCGGCGCCCCGCACTCCCGCGACGTTGCCCGCGGCGGTGGCGATCCAGGGGAGGAAGGCCCCGAAGAGGACCAGCAGGGCGGCGCCGAGCAGGCGCCTGCTCCCGGGGCTCCGGCGTCCGCCGCGGCGCCCCGACTGCTGTGCACTCATCGCCATGAGGGCAGGACTGTAGGTGGTGCGGCGTCGTCCCGGTAGCCCGTCATCCGCCGGTGCCGCCCCCCACGTCCGTCCAGGTCACAGCTTCGTCGCACTGTTTGACCCCACTCGGCTGGTCTGGTTCCCTTTCCGCGCACATGTGATGTAGCACACACGAGCGGATCTCTGGAGGAGCGGGTGGACGCTGCGCAGCGCAAGGAGTACTGGCGGAGGAATCTCCGCCTGATGAGCGTGCTGCTCGTCATCTGGGCACTGGTGTCGTTCGGCGCGGGGATCGTCTTCGTCGAGCCGCTGAACGGCATCGAGATCCTCGGGTTCCCGCTCGGCTTCTGGTTCGCCCAGCAGGGGTCCATCGTCACCTTCGTCGTGCTCATCGCCGTCTACGTCTGGCGGATGGACAAGCTCGACGCCGAGTTCGGCATCGACGAGTACGAGGAAGAGGTCCACCACTCATGAGCGACATCCAGGTGTGGACGCTCGTCTTCGTCATCCTCACGTTCGGCGTCTACATCTACATCGCCTACGCCAGCCGGGTGTCCACCACGTCCGGCTTCTACGTCGCCGGCGGCGGCATCCCGGCTCCGGCCAACGGCGCCGCGATCGCGGCGGACTGGATGAGCGCGGCGTCGTTCATCTCGATGGCCGGCATCATCGCGTTCGCCGGGAACGGCTACGCCGGTTCGGTGTACCTGATGGGGTGGACCGGCGGCTACGTGCTGCTCGCCCTCCTGCTCGCGCCCTACCTCCGCAAGTTCGGCAAGTACACGATCCCCGACTTCGTCGGCGACCGGTACTCCGAGACCGCCCGCCTCGTGGCGGTCGTCGCGGCGATCGTCGTCTCGTTCGTCTATGTCGCCGGGCAGATGGCCGGCGTCGGCCTCGTGTTCCAGCGGTTCCTCGGGGTCGGCACCACGGCCGGCGTCGTCATCGGCATGGTGATCGTCTTCTTCTACGCCGTGCTCGGCGGCATGAAGGGGATCACCTGGACGCAGGTCGCCCAGTACAGCGTCCTGATCGTCGCCTACCTCATCCCGGTGGTGGCGATCTCGGCGCAGTTCACCGGCAACCCGTTCCCGCAGATCGGCTTCGGCCAGATCCTGTCCGAGCTCGACGGCCTCCAGCAGGACCTCGGTTTCGCCGCGTACACCGAGGCGTTCACGCAGACGACCATGCTCAACATGGTGCTGATCACCGCGGCACTGATGTTCGGCACCGCGGGTCTGCCGCACGTGATCGTCCGGTTCTACACGGCCAAGAGCGTGCGCGCGGCCCGGTACTCGGCGCTGTGGGCACTGTTCTTCATCGCCCTGCTCTACACCTCGGCCCCGGCGGTGGGCGCGTTCAGCAAGCTCAACTTCATCGAGCAGATCGCCGGCACCGACGTCGACGACACGCCGGGGTGGTTCAACACCTGGGCCGACGTCGGCCTGATCACCGTCGACGACGTCAACGGCAACGGCGTCATCGACTACGGGCCCGAGACCGGTGAGCTGGTGATCAACAACGACATCATCGTGCTCGCGTCGCCGGAGATCGCCGGGCTGCCGGCGCCCGTGGTCGGGCTGGTCGCCGCCGGCGCCCTGGCGGCGGCCCTCTCCACCGCGTCCGGGCTGCTGCTGGTCATCTCGTCCTCGGTGGCCAACGACGTCTACTACAAGCGGATCAACCCGGGCGCCACGGAGGGCCGCCAGCTGCTCGTGGGCCGGATCGCGATGGCGCTGGCCATCCTCGTGGCCGGCTACCTGGGCATCAACCCGCCCGGCTTCGTGGCCCAGGTGGTGGCGCTCGCCTTCGGCCTGGCGTGTGCGAGCTTCTTCCCGATCCTGGTGCTCGGCATCTTCTGGAAGAAGACGACGGCGATGGGCGCCACGGCAGGGCTCGCGGCGGGTCTCGGCACGACCGTCGCCTACATGCTGTGGACGATCGACATCTACGGCAACAGCGAGGGGCTCTTCGGCATCCCGGAGACCGGCTTCGGCACGATCGGCATGATCATCAACTTCGTGGTCACGATCGTCGTCTCGCAGTTCACCCCGAAGCCGTCGCCGGTGATGCAGGAGCTGGTGGAGGAGATCCGCTACCCCGGGAAGAGCCGGCTGGTCGCGGCGCACGCCGAGGGGCACCTCGACGAGGTGATCCACGAGGCCGGGTCGCAGGAGCCGCCGCCGCACGAGCCGCGCTCCCGCTGATCGCTCCACCTCGACGCAGGGACGCCGGCGGTCGCCTGCCGGCCGCCCATGGTCGTACCGGAGGCGCGCGCTTCCCCGGACGGGGAGGCGCGCGCCTCGCGCTCCCGGGTCAGGCAGCGGTGGCCGGGGCGGGCTCAGCGGTGAGGACGGCGTCCACGGTGCCGGTGCTCTCCGCGACGGCGAGCGCCACGGGCGCGGCCGCCCGCTCGGGGCGGCGGGCGCGGACGACCCAGCGGGCGACCAGGCCGGTCAGGACGACCAGGCCGGCGACGGCGTGCTGGCCGGGTGCGCTGACCGCGACGGCGATCGCGGCGAGGTACACCAGCGAGAGCAGCACGGCGGGCAGGGGCAGGCGGGGCAGGTGCAGGTGGGGGTGCACGAGGAGACCTCCGGGAGGGGCTGGGCCCGCCGGGCCGGCGGCCGCACCCGTCGCGGGTGGGCCGCCGGCACGGCGACGGCGCAGGTGCAGGTGGGGCCAGGGCCTACTTGAGCATGTCCTTGGCCCGCTGCAGCATCGACTGACCCTCCATCTGCGGGGTCGGGAACAGCCGCGGGTCGCCCGGGGGCAGGATCGGCGCGTCGGCGGTCGCCTCGATCGGGGCGGCGGACATCTCGCCGCGACCGTCCACGGCCGGGCCGGAGGCCCAGCGGCCGGCGGCGGCGTCCGGGCCGTCGGAGGCGTCGATGAAGGTGTAGCCGAAGTTGCCCGGCTCCTCCTCGAGCGGGAACGCCTCCGGCACCGGGATGCCCTCGAGGCCGTCCTCCTTGAGCTCCTCGATCGCGGCGAGCCACTGCATCTGGTGCATGTGGTCGCGGGCGATGAGGAAGCGCAGCATGTCCTTGACCCCGGGGTCGTCGGTCATGTTGAAGAGCCGGGCGACCTGCAGCCGGCCCTGCATCTCCGCGGTGGCGTTGTAGTGGAAGTCGGCCATGAGGTTGCCGCTGGCGGTCACGTAGCCGCCGCTCCAGGGCAGGCCCATGGAGTCGCGGTAGTAGGCGCCGCCGCCGTTGACGATGGCGTGCTGCGGGTTGACGTCGCCGTACCCGGCGGCCGCCTCCTTGGTGCGGTCGGCGGAGTCCGGCTTGAGCGGCTGGTGGTCCAGCAGCCGGTCGATCATCGTCACGATCATCTCGACGTGGGCCAGCTCCTCGGTGCCGATGGCCAGGAGCATGTCCTTGTACTTGCCGGGCAGCCGGCAGTTCCAGCCCTGCAGCAGGTACTGGGTGGCGACCGTCATCTCGCCCCACTGGCCGCCGAGGATCTCCTGCATCCGGCGGGCGAACGCGGCGTCGGGGCCGTCGGGCTTGGCCTCGTACTGCAGGGCGTGGGTGTGCGTGAACACGGGCTCTCCTTGCGTCGTCGCTCCACCGCGTTCGCGGTGACGACGAGGTTCTGCCCGCCCCGGGTGGCCCACCGGTGCCGTCCCGTGGCCCCCCGGTGCCAATTGCTCGGTCGTCCGGAGGGCGACGTGCTCAGCGGTCCGGGAGCCGCACCGTGAGGGTGAAGTCCTCGCCGTCCCGGAACCACAGCACCCGGCCCCCCAGCTCCCCGGCCTGGCGCTGCACCGACCACAGCCCGAGCCCGGTGAGGTCCACCGGCGGCCGGGTCTGCCGCAGGTGCTGGACGATGCGGTCGACGGGGACCCCGGGCTGGGTGAGGGAGAGGTCGACCCAGCCCGCGCGGGCGGTCACGCGGAGCCGCACCGGGGCGCCATCGCCGTGGCGGTGGGCGTTCTCCAGCAGGTTGATGAGGATGCGCTGCACCCGCGCGTCCCCGACGGCGATCTCCCCCGCACCGTCGTCGAACTGCACCGTGAGCTGCGACCGGGGCAGCCCCGAGGCGGCGACTGAGGCCTGGAGGACATCACGGAGACGGCGGGTGCCGGGTGACCGCCGGACCGCGCCGCCGGTGGCGTCGGCCGTGCGGAGCATCGACGACAGGTGCGCGGTCTGGGCCCGTGCGAGCGCGAGCAGCTCACCGGCCTGCTCGGGGGCCCGGTCCAGCGAGCCCAGCACCGCCTCGAGCGAGGCCAGCGGGCTGCGCATGTCGTGGCAGAGCGCACGGACGACGGCGTCCTCTGGGCTGGGGATTTCCGGATCGGATCCGGGCCTCCGGCGCGGGTGCGGAAGGTGCGCGCGCAGCACGCGGACGAGATCGTTGAGCAGTCCGCGGCTACGCGTCGACGTCTGCGTGTCGGCAGCCAGGGTCACGGGCACCTCCTCAGGGGAGCCGGGCAGTGGCACCGTGGGGCGCACCGACCGTCAGGAGTGATGTGGGGCAGACCGACGACGCGGCCGCTGCTGACCGCAGGCCGCCGGTGGACGTGGTCGTCGTGGACGACCACCCGCTGTTCACGCGTGGGCTGGGCCTGCTGCTGCCGGGGCTCAGCGAGGGCCGGGTCCGGGTGGTGGCGACGACGGACGACGCCTCGGCCGCCGCGGCGCTGGTGCAGCGCCACCACGCCGACGTGGCGATCGTCGACCTGCACATGCCGCCCCCCGGCGGCACCAGGGCGATCGCCGCCATCCGCCGGGCGGACCCGATGGTGCGGGTGGTCGCGCTCTCCGGCCTGGCGGAGGCGGACGCCGCCATCGAGGCGCTGCGGGCCGGCGCGGCGGGCTTTCTGCCGAAGACGGCGGACCCCGAGGCGTTGGTGCGGCCGCTGCTCGCCGTCCTCGACGGGTGGTCGGTCGTGCCGGAGGCGCTGCTGCGCCAGCTGCTGGAGGACGCCGCGCCCGCCGGACAGCAGAGCATCGTCGACCAGCTCACCGCCGACGAGCGGCGCCTCTGGCGGCTGATCGCCGACGGCACCAGCACGGTGGACATCGCGACGACGCTGCACGTCTCGGAGCGGACGGCGAAGCGGCTGGTGGCCCACCTGCTGCGCCGGCTCGGCGTGGCGACGCGGGTGGAGGCGGCGGCGCT
Source organism: Blastococcus sp. SYSU DS0616 (assembly GCF_054051015.1). Classification (NCBI taxonomy): domain Bacteria; kingdom Bacillati; phylum Actinomycetota; class Actinomycetes; order Geodermatophilales; family Geodermatophilaceae; genus Blastococcus; species Blastococcus sp. SYSU DS0616. The sequence continues at coordinate 19,335 of NZ_JBJHAJ010000031.1, read as the reverse complement.
GGCCGGCCGCGTCGGGCTGGGCGCCGGGGAGCCGGTGCGGCACACCGGTGGCCTCGTCGGCTGAACTCCCCAGGACGTCATCGCCGGGCCAGCTACCCGGGGGCATGATCGACAACCGCCGGTCTCGGAAGGTTCACCTTCCCTTACCTCGGGCAGCTCACCTGCCGAGCGTGCCGGCCCAGGGCTCGGAGGCGGCCAGCGTGAACGCGGGGACCTCGTCGGCGGCCATGTCCTGGGCGGCGTAGCCGCCGCTGCCCGCGCCCACGCACGCGGTGACGGTGGCCAGTCCCGCACGCCGCTGGAAGAAGGACTGCCGCACCTGCCAGCCGACGACTGCCCGGCGTTCGAGCACCACCTGCTCGCGCACCAGCCAGCCGCTGCGGACGGAGAAGGTCCGGGGCCCGGTCACATGCCCGAGGGAGCGGTAGCGGGCGATCCCGACCGGGACGCCGAGCACGGTGAGGACGATGCCGACGGCGAGCAGCCACCACCAGCCCTGCTCGGCCAGGAGGACACCGCCGCCCGCGGTGACCAGCAGCCCGAACACGACGGCCCGCATCACCCGCCGGCGCCGGGCCGCGGGCGGGTGCGGGGTGAGCTCGCCGGGGACGTCGGTGACCCGCCGGGCCAGCGCCCACGCCTCCGCACGCGGGCCGAGGGGGAGCAACTGGCCGCGGCCGCTGGCGTCGCCGAGGCCGGTGACCAGCGCGTTGACGCGGGCGATGCGGACCAGCCGCATGCCGAGCCCGTCGGTGACGGTGACGCCGCGGATGCGGTCGACCTCCAGCTCGGTGTGCCGGCGGGTGAGCAGCCCGCGCGAGGCGACCAGCGAGCCGCCGCGGCGGGCCAGCCGGAACCGCCAGTTGACGACGGCGGCGCCGACGACGGACCCGAGCAGCAGCACGAGCACGGCGATGCCGATCCCGGCACCGATCAGCTGGACGTCGGAGAGGTTCGGTTCCTCGAACTCGGGGGTGAGCTGCTCGGGCAGCTCCTCGGCCAGCCGGAACAGGGCGCCGACGGCGGCGAGCGGTACGGCGAGGTAGGTGCCGACCAGGGGGGCGTAGAGCAGCCAGCGGTGGTCGAGGCGGGCGTACTCCTCCTCGACGGGCTCGGGTGCCGGTGCGCCGTCCGGGGGAGTCGCGGGTGCGGCGGCGGCGCGGTGGGTGAGCACGGCGACGCGCAGCCGATCCCCCTCGGCGCGCGGGACGCCGTCGACGAGCAGCTCCTCGTCGCCGTCGGAGACCGCCCCGGCGGCGGCGTCGATGCGGACGCGCACCAGGCCGAAGAGGCGGTGCAGCGGGGGTACCTCCACCTCCACGCCGCGGATGCGGTCGTTGGGGACGGTGCGCACCGAGCGCGCCAGCAGCCCGCGGGTGATGACGACCGCGGACGGCCCGTCGGCGTAGCTGAACCGCCACCAGTTCAGGGCGGCGGTGAGGAGCGAGAGGACGGTGACGCCGATGACGAGGGCGACGACGGTGCGCGTCCCGCCGCCGAACCCGGTGGCCGCGACGATCGGGATGACGGCCGGGACGAACTGCCGGGCCTGGCGGAACGTCGCGGTGTGGACGGCGATGACGCGCGGGGAGAGCCGCCGTCCGGGCTCGGTGGGCGGCGCGGGCGGGGGGCCGAGGGGCGGGGGCCAGGGCGGGAGCGGGCGGGCCGGTCGCGGGCCGGGCTGGGACGGGGGTGGGAACGGGGGCTGCACGGCGCTCAGGTGGCCTGGTCGCGGACCAGCTCGGCCCGGCGGGCGAGGTCGTCGGCGACGCGCTGGGCGACGTCGCGCTCCAGGTGCGAGATGCGCACGGTGCCCTGGCTGGAGGCGGTGAGCACGGCGACGGAAGCGAGGCCGAACATCTGCTGCAGCACGCCACGGGTGACGTCGACGGTCTGGATGCGGGAGATCGGCACCAGCGTCCAGGTCTGGGTGAGCCAGCCGGTGCGCGTGTAGGCCGCCTCGTTGGTGATCTCCCACCGGTACACGCGGTGCTTGAACCACGGCCGGACGCTCAGGGCGATGACCGCGTAGACGCCGCCGGCCAGGGGGAGCAGCGTGCGGATCAGGGGGACCGGGTCGCCGGCGTCGGCGGGGACGAAGAGCAGGAACGCGCCGATGCCCAGCCACATGAAGGCCGCGCTGATCAGGCTCTCCACCACCCACAACCCGATCGCCGAGCGCGGCAGCTCCCAGGCGGGCTCGCGCACGGGCGTCGGGCGGGCGGCGCCTGGGGCGGCCCGGTGGCTGGGGGACATCGGGCCCATCCTCCCAGTGCGGCGGGCGCCGGTCGCGCAACCGGTGTTCGTGCCACGATGGAGAGCGTGATGCCGCAGCAGGTTCCGACCGTGCCCGCCTCCGAGATGCCCGCGGACGCCGTGGTCCTCGACGTCCGGGAGGACGACGAGTGGGTGCACGGGCACATCGAGGGCGCCACCCACATCCCCATGGGCGACGTCCCTGCCCGGCTCGACGAGCTGCCCGAGGCCGACCCGCTCTACGTCACCTGCCGCGGCGGTGGCCGCTCGGCACGGGTGGCCGCGTGGCTCAACGCCAACGGCTACGACGCGGTCAACGTCGGCGGCGGCATGGGCGAGTGGCAGGCCGCCGGCAAGCCCATGGTGAGCGAGACCGGCGAGGAGCCCTTCGTCCGCTGAGGTCCAGCGCCGGTCGTCTGCGAGGGTTGAGCCGCTCGGGCGGACGTCGAGCCCTGCCGTGGCGCGGCTTCAGGTCAGGTGGCGCGGGTCAACGCGGGAACGGTGACTGCTCTGCGCTCAGGGGGAACGCCAGGACGCGGCGGTCTCCTCGTCGTAGTAGCGGGTGAAACCGCAGAGCCAGGCGATCGGCTCCAGCGGCTCGCCCTCCCAGCGGTCGGCGCCGCTGACCAGCAGGCGCGACCCGACCCCGTAGACCGGACCGGGCGTGGAGCTGCCCGCTGCCGGGTCGTACGGCGCCGGGAGGTCCACGGTCACAGTCTCGCCCGATCCGCCGGAGAACCACTCCTGCACGGCGAAGGTGACCCCGACCAGGTCCTCCGGCGGCCCGGGTGAACCGGCCTGCGTCGTGACGGCTGGCCCGATGCCCACCACCACGCCGGCGAAGGCGAAGTCCAGCCTGCCGACGGCGGCGGAGCTGTACTCGAGCGCGCAGGAGCTCGCCTCCGTGCCGGCGAGCGGACCGGTGCGCCCGGCCGTCGGGTCCTCGGCGAGCTGCGACAGCTCGCTGCCGGCCGCCGTCCCGGGCTCGTCCCCGCCGTCGGCCGGAGGCATGCCGGTGCCCGGGTCGGCGTCGGCGGCCTCCGGAGCGTCCTGCCGCGGTTCCTCGGCGACCAGCACGGAGGCCGAGCCCGCGGCGTCGTCCTGCCCGCTCGGCAGGTCGACGACGGTGACCACCCCGCCGGCCACCACCGCCACCCCCGCGGCGACCGCGAGCGAGACACCCGCCGCTCGGCGCCGCCGAGCCCGGCGGCCGGCCCGCAGCAGCTGCGCCGTCGGCGGCGGGCCGACGGGCACCCGCTCCGCCACCTCGCCCAGCAACGCCGAGGTCTCCCGATCGGTCACGATGCCCTCCCTCCCCGCAGCTCGGCGACGTCCAGATCGGTCTGCAGCTGGGCCAGCGCACGGGAGAGCCGGCTCTTCACCGTCCCCGGCGCGATCCGCAGCGCGTCGGCGATCTGCTGCTCGCCCAGGTGGGCGTAGAAGCGCAGCACGACGACCTCCCGGTGCGCCGGGCTCAACCGGGAGAGCGCGCGTCGGACGGCGTCGGCGTCGTCCACCTGCGCGGTGCCGTCGTCGGTGGCGACGTCGGGCACCTCCGCGGTCGGCCGCTCGCCCCACCAGCGCCGCCGGCGGCTGTCGTGGTGGCAGTTGACGAGCACCCGGTAGACGTAGGCGTCCCGGTTGTCGGCGGTGCCGACCCGGTCCCAGGCGACGTAGCAGCGCACCAGGGCCGTCTGCACCAGGTCCTCGGCCTCCGTGCGGGCGCAGCCGAGCAGCACGGCGGAGCGGACGAGCACCGGCCAGCGCTCGTCCACGTACCGCGTGAACGCCTCGTCCCGCTCCACTCACCCTCCGCCGGATCGCCCTCTGGAGAGGATGACGGGCCGGGGGGTGGGCGCGGTTCCGCCGCGCCCGCCGAATTCGATCATCGGCAGGTGGTCGCCCGACACGCCGGTGCCGGCAACCACCTGCCGATGATCAACCCGCGGAGGGGTCAGCTCTTCACCTGGTACTCCGCGAATCGGCTGCGCAGGTCCTTCTTGGAGAACTTGCCGACGCTGGTCTTGGGCACCTCGTCGATGAACTCCACCGCCTCGGGCATCCACCACTTGGCCACCAGCGGCTTGAGGTGGTCGAGGATCTCCTGCTCCGACGCCTCCTCACCCTCCTTGAGGACGACGCAGGCCAGCGGGCGCTCGTCCCACTTCGGGTGCGGGATGCCGACGACGGCGGCCTCCTTCACCTTGGGGTGGCTCATGATCGCGTTCTCCAGGTCGACGGAGCTGATCCACTCGCCGCCGGACTTGATCAGGTCCTTGGTGCGGTCGGCGATCCGGATGGAGCCGTACTCGTCCATGGCGGCGACGTCGCCGGTCTTCATCCAGCCGTCGGCGGTGGTGAGCTCCACGCCGGCGTCGGGGTTGTAGTAGTCCTGCGCGCACCACGGCCCGCGCACCTGCAGCTCACCGGTGGCCTTGTCGTCCCACGGCTGCGGCTCGAGGGTGTCGGAGTCGACGATGCGCGCCTCGACGCCGAGGAACGGGATGCCGGCGCGCGCCCGCTGGGCCGCCTTGGTCTCGTCGTCGGCGTCCTCGTAGCGCTTGGGCAGCACGCCCGACGAGGCCACCGGGTGGGTCTCGGTCATGCCCCACGCCTGCAGGATCGGGATGCCGACCTGCTCGCGGTAGGCCTCGGAGAGCGCCTTCGGCACAGCGGAGCCACCGCAGCCGATGTCGCGCAGCTTGTGCGGCTGCCCGGCCAGGTGCGGGAGCACGCCCTGCCAGATGGTCGGGACGCCGGCGGTGAAGGTGACGCCCTCGTCGACGATCAACTTCGCCAGCGCCTCGGGCTGCATGAGCGCGCCCGGCATGACCAGCGATGCGCCGGCGGCCGGGGCGGCCTGGGCGATGCCCCAGGCGTTGGCGTGGAACATCGGCACGACCGGCATCGCGACGTCGCGGATGCCCAGGCCGAAGGCGTTGGGCGCCATCACGCCCATGGTGTGCAGGAACGTCGAGCGGTGCGAGTAGACGACGCCCTTCGGGTTGCCGGTGGTGCCGGACGTGTAGCACATCGAGGCCGCGCGCCACTCGTCCGTGACGCCGAACTCGACCGGCTGCGCGTCGGCCAGGAGCGTCTCGTAGTCGAGGATGCGGGGGTCGTCGGGGATCTCGTTGCCGCCGCCGTCGTCCATGACCACGACCTGCCTGACCGTCTTCATGGTGTCGATCAGCGGCCACAGCAGCGGCAGGACCGTGCGGTCGACGAAGATGACCTCGTCCTCGGCGTGGTTGGCGATGTAGGTGAGCTGCTCGGGGAAGAGCCGCACGTTGAGGGTGTGCAGCACGCGCCCGGTGCACGGCGCGGCGAAGTACAGCTCCAGGTGCCGCTGGCTGTTCCAGCCGAACGTGCCGACCCGCCCGTCGGCGCTGACGCCCAGGGTGTCGAGGACGCCGCCCAGCTTGCGGGTGCGCTGCGCCCACTCCGCGTACGTCGCCCGGGTCACGCCGCCGGGGTTGTTGGTGACGATCGTCCCGTCGCCGTAGTGCTGCTCGACGTGCCGGAAGATCGAGTCGATCGTGAGGGGGTAGTCCTGCATCAAGCCGCGCATGTCCGGATCCTGCCAGTGACCGCGCTCACCTTCCAGCGGTAGGGGTCGGGCCGCCGGGTCGGTCAGCCGTAGATGTCCCGGAGCTGCTCGGTCAGCACGGTCAACGCCTCCGCCGACGAGCGGCCGGTCGACGACTGGGCCGTCGCGGACAGCACCCACACGCCAGCCCCCCGGGCGTCGGGAACGGCGAGTGACCACCGGGCGTCGTAACGCTCGTCCATCCCGGGGCACAGGATGAGCGCCCCGCCGCCGGGGACGTCGGCCGAGGGGCAGGGCGTCGCACCCGGGTACTCCGCCTGGCCGCCGCCCATGACGTAGGTGCTCCGCAGCTGCTCGACCGTCGTCCCGTCGCCCAGGAAACCCACGTCGACGAGGTACGCGTAGTCGTAGGGCCCGTCGTAGGACAGCGGCACCGGCACCCAGGTGCAGCCGGACGGGCCGGCCGGCAGGGTGCCGGTCCAGTAGCTGAACTCGTCGTCGAGGGCCTCGCCGAGCCGCGCGGACAGCCGCGGGCAGGTCGCCATGTCCTCCTCGGTGGAGACCCCCGGGTAGGGCTTGCCGGCGGGCAGCCACCGGTCCCACTCAGCAGGGGACCTGAGCACGACCGGCCCGCCCAGCGCGGCGGCGGTGGCCTCGAGCTCGGGCGCGGCAGCGGCCGCAGCCGCCTGGGCAGCGGCCGCAGCCACACCGGCCTGCGCCTCCTCCGCTGACGCCCGTTCCGCCTCGGCTTCCGCCGCTGACGCCCGTTCCGCCTCGGCTTCCGCCGCTGCCGCCCGGTCGGCCTCCGCCGAGGCCGACCGCTCCGCTTCCGAGGTCCGATCGGGGACGACCGTCGCCGGGGCGGGCGCGGCCGGGCCGGCCGGTGCCGACGACAGCGAGCCGACCGTGGCCGGGACGCCGACTGCGATCACGACCATCGCGGCGACCGTCGACAGGACGCCGGCCCGGGTGCGGCGGCGCTGCCGGTGCCGGGCGACGACGTCGTCGGGCGACACGCGCCCGCCGGCCGCGATGCTGTCGGCGAGCGCGGTCAGCCGCGCGGGCAGGAACTGCTCGACGTCGTTCACGACGACCTCCCGGTCAGCTGCTCGTAGGGGTCCCCGGGTGCGAGCAGCGCCCGGAGCGCGGCGAGCCCGCGGGTGACGTGGTTGTTGACCGTGCTGGTCGAGCACCGCATCAACCGGGCGGTCTCGGCCTCGCTGAGGTCGTCGAAGTACCGGAGGACGACGGCGGTGCGCGCGCGGGGCGAGAGCTGCAGGAGCGCGGCCCGCAGCTCGTCGGCCGCGGCGTGCGCCGCCTGCAGGTCGGTGCCGTCCCCCCGGTCGGGGACCGATTCGATGACCTGCTCGGTGTTGGTGAGCAGCCGCAGCCAGCTCAAGTGGCTGTTGACCAGCATCCGGCGCACGTAGGCCAGCGGGTTGTCGGCCCGCTGCACCTTCGGCCAAGAGGCGAAGGCGCGGGCGAGCGCCGTCTGCACCAGGTCCTCGCCCCGGGCGCGGTCCCCGGTCAGCAGGCACGCCGTGCGCAGCAGCCCGGGCCCGTGGTCGCGGACGAAGTCCGTGAACCCGTCGTCCCTCGGTCGTCCCACGCGCCCACCCTCCGCCGATGCCTCCACCCGGAAGACGTATCGGCCCGGCAGCCGGACCCCAGCGCGGAAGATCTCGGTTAGGTAACGGCCCCGATCAGGCGGTGAGGACGACGGGCAGCGTCTCCAGGCCGCGGATGACGAACTCGGGACGGCGCACCGGCTCACCGCCGAGCTCGAGCACCGACGTCCGGTCCAGCAGCGCGCCGAAGGTGGCCTGCAGCTCGACCCGGGCCAGTGGCGCCCCGATGCAGAAGTGGATGCCCGCACCGAACGCGATGTGCGGGTTGTCGCTACGGCGGACGTCGAGGGTCTCGGGGTCGGCGAAGACGGTGGGGTCGTGGTTCGCCGCGCCGAGGAGGGCGGCGATCTTCTGCCCCTCGGCCACGGTCACGCCGCCGAGCTCCACGTCCGCGGTGGCGGTGCGCTCGAACAGCTGCAGCGGCGGGTCGAAGCGCATGAGCTCCTCCAGCGCCGCGGGGCGCAGACCCGGCTCCGCGCGGAGGGCGGCCAGCTGGTCGGGGTGGCGCAGGAGCGCCAGCATGCCGTTGCCGGTGACGTTCACCGTGGCCTCGTGGCCGGCGTTGAGCAGCAGGATGCAGGTGGTGACCAGCTCGTCCTCGGTCAGCCGGTCGCCGTCGGCGTCCCGGACGGACACCAGGTGGGAGAGCAGGTCCTCGCCGGGGGCGGTACGGCGCTCGGCGGCCAGCTGCCGCAGGTAGGTGACGAACTCGTCCGCCGCGCGCTCGGCCGCCTCCTCGACGGCTGCCGTGCGCCCGTACTCGTACATCTTCACGATCGCGTTCGACCACGGCCGCAGCAGCGGGCGGTCGGCCTCGGGCACGCCCAGCAGCTCGGCGATCACCGCGACCGGCAGCTGCTCGGCCATGCCGGTGAGCAGGTCGACCGGCGTCGACCCGGCCGAGCGCTCGACCAGCTCGTCGGCCAGCCGGCCGGCCAGCTCCTCCACCCACGGGCGCAGCCGCTCCACGTGCCCGCGGGCGAACGCGCTGGTGATCAGCCGCCGCAGCCGGGTGTGGTCCGGCGGCTCCATCTCCAGGATGGCGTTGCGGTGGATGAGGTTGAAGCTCTCGAACCGGTCGGCCGGCTCCTTGTCCGCCCAGATGCGGCCCAGCCGGCGGTCGCGCAGCACGGCGTTGGACTCCGCGTGGGTGAACGCCAACCAGAGTCCCAGCCCCTCGTGCCACTGCACCGGCGCCTGCGCCCGGGCCCGCGCGAACGCCGGGTACGGGTCGGCGACGAACGAGGGGGCGGTGAGGTCGAGCGCGTCGACGGCCGGGGACACGCCGGGAAGCCTAGGAGCCCGCCCGCGGCGTCCGGCACCCGCGGGCCCGCCGACGAGTGAGACGAACTCGGCTTCGAGGCCGCGTCCCCCGGCGCCCGCGGCCTCGGGGCGGGGCCCCGCACCCCGCCACATACGCTGACCCGCATGGCTTCCCGCAAGCGCTCGTCCGCCCCCGCTGCCGCGCCGGAGGGCGTGAACCCGAAGGCGCCCTGCCCCTGCGGGTCGGGCCGCCGCTACAAGCACTGCCACGGCTCCGGGTACGCCCCGCCGGTCGTCCGGCCGTTCGAGGGCCTGCCCGGCGAGGCCGACTGGGTGGCGCTGCGCGAGCTCGTCCCGGCGGCGACGGCGACGCTGCGCTCGGCCGACGGGCGCGAGCTCACCCTGGCCAGCGTGCTGCCCGGCGGCGCCCCCGCTCTGGTGCGCGCCAACGGCCAGATCCTCGTCGGCGCCCAGCTGGCGACGTCGTCGGACGACGTCAGCCGCGACCTCGGCACCGCCGTCGCCGCCGCGCTGGAGGCCCCCGCGGGCGCGCCGGTGGACCCGGGCCCCATCGGTGGCACCGGCTCGGCCGGCCCACGGCTGCAGGAGGTGCTCGACCTCACCGCGCCGCTCGAGGTGACCGTGCACGACAGCTTCGACTTCTGGCTGGAGGGCACCGACCCCAGCCCCGCCGCGCGCGCCGGCCTGACCCAGGCCAACGAGGCGATCCTGCCCACCGTCCGGCTGGAAGGGCTGGAGGCCGCCTACTGGGTGCGCCCGGGCAGCGAGCGGGCGCACCTGCGCTGGGTGCGGCCGGAGAAGGAGGAGCAGTTGCTCGACGCGCTGGCCCGCCTGTCGGCGTCCGAGCAGATCCTCCTCGGTGAGGGCACCCGCTACGCCGGCGCCTTCCGCGCCCACGGTCTCGTCGTCCCGGTGTGGGACCTGCCGGCCGACACCCCGGCCGAGGACTGGGCCGCACCGGCGACCGAGTTCCAGAGCCGGCTCGAGGCCGCCCTGGCCGAGACGGCCCCGCTGACCGCCGACGAGCGGCGCGCCCGCGCCGGGCTGCTCTCCCGCCAGATCACCCTGCGGTAGCCGGCTGCGGGGCGCACGAACGGGTGACGCCCCGCAACCGACGCACCCGGGAGCGGCCCGCCCGGTGACCGCCCGTACCGGCCGCCCGGCGGGGAGAACGCGCTGGCGCCGGGCGTGCGCCTGCCCGGACGGCGCTGCCCGGTGTCCGGCGGATGGACGTGTCGTTACGCGACCGTGACGCGAACCGCACTTGACGGCGGCTCGTGTTAGCGCTCACATAGACGGGTCCGCAGACGCGGGCCTGAGCGCCGACGCGACGGCGGCAGAAGCTTCAACGAGGAGGCCCATGTGAGCAAGAAGCTCGGCCTGACCGCACTGGGCGCCACCCTGGCGCTCGGTCTGGCGGCGTGCGGCGGCGAGGGCGCCGGCAGCACCAACGACACGGCCAACGCCAACCCGGAGGACCTGTCGATCGGCGTCTCGATGCCGACGCAGACCTCCGAGCGCTGGATCGCCGACGGCGAGAACGTCGAGGAGCAGCTGACCGAGGCCGGGTACGACGTCGAGCTGCGGTACGCCAACGACGACATCCCGACCCAGGCGCAGCAGATCGACACGATGATCACCCAGGGCGTCGACGCCCTGATCGTCGCCGCCATCGACGGCACCGCGCTGACCAGCCAGCTCGCCAACGCCGCCGCCGAGGGCATCCCGGTCATCTCCTACGACCGGCTCATCCGCGACACCGAGAACGTCGACTTCTACGTCAGCTTCGACAACTTCAAGGTCGGCGTCGCCCAGGGCGAGTCCCTGCTCAAGGGCCTCGGCGTCCTGGACGAGAACGGCGAGCGCACCGACGCCACCGGTCCGTTCAACGTCGAGCTGTTCGCCGGCTCGCTGGACGACAACAACGCGCACTTCTTCTGGGACGGCGCCATGTCGGTGCTGCAGCCGCTGATCGACGACGGCACGCTGGTCGTCCCGTCCGGGCAGACCGACATCGGGCAGGCCGCGATCCTGCGCTGGGCGCAGGAGGGCGCGCAGCGGCGCATGGAGGACCTGCTGACCTCCACGTACAACAGCGGCACCGTCCTCAACGGCGTCCTCTCGCCCTACGACGGCCTGTCCCGCGGCATCATCACCGCCCTGGAGAACGCCGGCTACGGCCCGACGATCACCGCCCCGGAGCGGCCGATGCCGATCATCACCGGTCAGGACGCCGAGATCGCCTCCGTCAAGCTGATCGACGACGAGATCCAGTACTCGACGATCTTCAAGGACACCCGGCTGCTGGCCGAGCAGGCCGTCGCGGCCGCCCAGGCCTACCTGGAGGGCGAGGAGCCCGAGGCCAACGACACCGAGAGCTACCACAACGGCGTGAAGGTCGTGCCGTCGTACCTGCTCCCGGTGGAGACGGTTACCAAGGAGAACATCGAGCAGGTCCTGATCGACTCCGGTTACTACACCGCCGACGAGGTCGCCGCCGGTCAGACCAGCTGACCCGCGCTCTTCGGCAGCACCCCGCACGACCGGTCGGGCTCGGCGCCGCGTTCTCGCCGCCGGGCCCGACCGGGCACCATCCAGCAGTTCCGTGCACCGCCCAGCACCGTGACCCACTCAGCACCGAGGACGACGGAGTCCCATGGACAACATCCTGGAGATGCGCTCCATCACCAAGACCTTTCCCGGGGTCAAGGCGCTGGAGGACGTGAACCTCGCGGTTCGCGCCGGCGAGATCCACGCGATCTGCGGGGAGAACGGAGCCGGCAAGTCCACCCTGATGAAGGTGCTCTCGGGCGTGTACCCGGCGGGCAGCTACGACGGCGAGATCGTCTTCGACGGTCAGCCGGTCGCCTTCAGCGGCATCCGGGACAGCGAGCAGGTGGGGATCGTGATCATCCACCAGGAGCTGGCGCTGGTCCCCTACCTCTCGATCGCCGAGAACATCTTCCTCGGCAACGAGCGCCGCGGCCGCGGCGGCCTGATCGACTGGAACCGCGCGCACGCCGAGGCCGAGGCGCTGCTGCGGTCGGTGGGCCTGCGGGAGAACCCCGAGACGCCGGTCGGCCAGCTCGGCGTCGGCAAGCAGCAGCTGGTCGAGATCGCGAAGGCGCTGTCGAAGAACGTGCGGCTGCTCATCCTCGACGAGCCCACCGCCGCCCTCAACGACACCGACTCCGCGCACCTCCTGGGGTTGCTCCGCGACCTCAAGGGGCGCGGCATCACCTGCATCATGATCTCGCACAAGCTCGGTGAGATCACCGCGATCGCCGACAACGTCACGGTCATCCGCGACGGCAAGACGGTGGAGACGCTCAACCTGCACGCCGGCGAGGTCACCCAGGACCGGATCATCCGCGGGATGGTCGGCCGCGATCTGGAGAGCTACTACCCCGACCGCGAGTCGCACCCCGGGGAGGAGGTGCTCCGGGTCGAGGACTGGACCGTGTGGCACCCCACCCAGGACCGCAAGGTCGTCGACGGCGCCGGCTTCGACGTGCGCGCCGGCGAGGTGGTCGGCATCGCCGGGCTGATGGGCGCCGGGCGCACCGAGCTGGCGATGAGCATCTTCGGCCGCTCCTGGGGCCGCAACATCTCCGGCCGGCTGTACATGCACGGCAAGGAGATCCAGGCCCGCAACGTGCCGGAGGCGATCGACCACGGCATCGCCTACGCCACCGAGGACCGCAAGCACTACGGCCTCAACCTGATCGAGGACATCCGGCGCAACGTCTCCGCCGCCGCCCTCGGCAAGCTCTCCCGCCGGGGCTGGGTGAACGCCAACGAGGAGACCAAGGTCGCCGAGGCCAGCCGGCGCAGCATGAACATCAAGGCGCCGACGGTCTCCGCCGTCGTGGGCAAGCTCTCGGGCGGCAACCAGCAGAAGGTCGTGCTGTCCAAGTGGCTGTACACCGACCCCGAGGTGCTCATCCTCGACGAGCCGACGCGCGGCATCGACGTCGGCGCGAAGTACGAGATCTACACGATCATCAACCGTCTGGTGGCCGACGGGAAGGCCGTCGTCGTCATCTCGTCGGAGCTGCCCGAGCTGCTCGGCATCTGCGACCGCATCTACACCCTCTCCGCCGGCCGGATCACCGGTCAGCTGCCCGTGCGCGAGGCGACCCAGGAGAACCTGATGGAGCTCATGACCCAGGACAAGGAGGTCGCGGCGTGACCAAGACCGTGCCGCAGACCGAGGAGATCACGCCGGCGCCGGGCGCCGCGCAGCAGGCGAAGGAGGACGCGCGGGGCGGCGGGCTGCTGGGCCTGGTCACCGCGAACCTGCGCACCAGCGGCATCTACATCGCCTTCGTGGCGATCGTGGCCCTGTTCGCGGTCCTCACCGGCGGGGACTCGCTGAGCCCCGGAAACCTGTCCAACATGGTCCTCCAGTACTCCTACATCCTGGTGCTGGCCATCGGCATGGTGATCGTGATCATCGCCGGGCACATCGATCTCTCGGTCGGTTCCGTGGTCGCGCTCACCGGTGCGGTCTCGGCCGTGCTGGTGATCCAGCAGGGCTTCCCGTACTGGGTCGGCATCGTGGCCGCGCTCGCCGTCGGCATCGCCGTCGGCGCCTGGCACGGCCTCTGGGTGGCCTACGTCGGCATCCCGGCGTTCATCGTCACCCTCGCCGGCATGCTGCTGTTCCGCGGCCTCACCCTGCAGGTCCTGGACAACGTCTCGCTCTCGCCCTTCCCCCGCGAGTACGGGCAGATCGCCACCGGCTTCATCAACGGCTGGCTCGGCGGCTACGGCTACGACGCGTTCACCCTGCTGATCGGTGCGGTCGCGGTGGCCGGCTACGCGGTCAGCGGCTGGCGGGCCCGATCGGCGCGCATCCGCTACGACCAGCCGGTCGAGAGCCTCGGCCTGTTCGTCCTCAAGGTGGTCGCCGTCGGCGTCGTCGTGATGGCGTTCGCCTGGCAGCTCGCGAACTCCCGCGGCCTGCCGATCGTGCTGATCATCCTGGCCGTCCTGGTGCTGGTCTACGGCCTGGTCACCACCCGCACGGTGTTCGGGCGGCAGGTCTACGCGATCGGTGGGAACCTGCCGGCGGCGATGCTCTCCGGGGTGAAGGTCAAGAAGGTCAACTTCTGGATCTTCGTCAACATGGGCTTCCTCGCCGCGATCGCCGGGATCATCTACTCCTCGCGCATGAACGGGGCCCAGCCCGCAGCGGGTGAGATGTTCGAGCTCGACGCCATCGCGGCGGCCTTCATCGGCGGTGCCGCGGTGACCGGCGGCGTGGGCACGGTGGTCGGCGCCATGGTCGGCGGGCTGATCATGGCGGTGATGACCAACGGCATGCAGCTCATGGGGATCGAGCAGCAGGTGCAGATGGTCGTCAAGGGCCTCGTGCTCCTGCTCGCCGTGGCCTTCGACGTCTACAACAAGCGGCGCGCCGGCGCCTCGCGCTGACCGGCGGCGGCGCCTGCGGAGGACCGTGCCGGGCAACGAGGGAGGAGCGGGCGTGACAGCCGAGGTCGTGGGGTCCCGTCCCCCGGGGCTGGCCGCCGTGGCCGCGCGGGCGGGGGTGTCGCACCAGACGGTCTCCCGGGTCATCAACGGGCACCCGAGCGTCGCGCCCCTCACCCGCGAGCGGGTCCAGCGGGCGATCGCCGAGCTCGGGTACCGCCCGAACCGGGCGGCCCGGGCGCTGGTCACCGGCACCACCCGCACGATCGGCCTGGTCACGGTCAACATCGCCCAGTACGGCCCGGCGCAGATGATGATCGGCCTGGAGCGGGCCGCCCGGGCGGCCGGGTACGCGCTGTCGGTGGCGATCCTCGACGAGGCCACCGCCGACGCCATGCGGGAGTCGGTCGACAACCTGGTGGCCCAGGGTGTCGACGCGGTCGTGGCGCTGTCCACCTACGACGACGCCGCCGACGCGGTGAGCCGGCTCGAGCCGCCGGTCCCCCTGGTCGCCGTCCAGGTGGGCGGGGCGGACGGGCGGCCGGCCGTCGCGATCGACCAGGAGGCCGGGGCGCGGGCGGCGGTGCGGCACCTGCTGGACCTGGGGCACGCGACGGTGCACCACCTGCCCGGCCCGGCGGACTCCCAGGAGTCCCGCGGTCGCGCCGACGGGTGGCGCGCGGAGCTCGCGGCCGCCGGTGCGTGGCTGCCCGAGGAGTTGCCGCGCGGCGACTGGACGCCGGCTTCCGGATACGCCGCCGGCGAGGAGCTCGTGGCCCGGCGGCGCGCGGGGGAGCAGATCACCGCCGTCTTCGCGGCCAACGACCAGATGAGCCTGGGTCTGCTGGCGGCGCTGCACGACGCCCGGTTCACCGTGCCGGGCGACGTGAGCGTCGTGGGCTTCGACGACCTGCCCGAGGCCCCGTACTTCGTGCCGCCGCTGACCACGATCCGGCAGGACTTCGCCGAGCTCGGCCGACGGGGCGTGGACCTGGTGCTCGGCCGCATCCGGGGCGAGTCCCCGCATCCCGACCCTGTCCCGCCGAGCCTGGTGGTGCGGGCCAGTGCGGGCTCCCCGCCCGCCGTGAGAGGCTGATGTGAACGCTCACAAATCACCCGGAGGAGACCCGATGGGCCAGCAGGCGGACGCCGTGACGGCCGGCGCCGGTGCCGGCACGGACCCCGGCGAGGCGATCACCGCGGGCCGCACGGCGCTGGGCATCGAGCTCGGGTCGACGCGGATCAAGGCGGTGCTGATCGGCCCGGACCACGCTCCGCTCGCCGTCGGCAGCTCCGACTGGGAGAACCGGCTGGTCGACGGCGTGTGGACGTACTCGCTGGACGCCGTCTGGTCGGGCGTGCAGGAGAGCGTCGCGGCCCTGGCCGAGGACGTGCGGGGCCGCCACGGGGTCGAGCTGACCGGAGCCGGTGCGCTCGGGGTGTCGGCGATGATGCACGGCTACCTGGCCTTCGACGCCCGGGGTGAGCTGCTCGCGCCGTTCCGCACCTGGCGCAACACCAACACGGGGCGGGCCACCGAGCGGCTCAGCGCGGAGTTCGGCGTCAACATCCCGCACCGGTGGAGCGTCGCGCACCTCTACCAAGCGATCCTGGACGGCGAGGAGCACCTCGCCCGGCTCGACCACCTGACCACCCTCGCCGGCTACGTGCACTGGCAGCTCACCGGGGAGCGGGTGCTCGGCGTGGGGGACGCCAGCGGCATGTTCCCCATCGACGCCACCACCGGCGGCTACGACGCCGCGATGCTGGCCCGGTTCGACCAGCTGGCCGCCGAGGCCGGGGTGGAGGTCACCCTCGCCGAGCTGCTGCCGGCCATCGCCGTCGCCGGGCAGCCGGCCGGCACGCTCACCGCGGCGGGCGCGCGCCTCCTCGACCCGGCCGGGCGGCTGCGCCCCGGCATCCCGCTCTGCCCCCCGGAGGGCGACGCGGGCACCGGCATGGTCGCCACGAACTCGGTCGCGCCGCGCACCGGCAACGTCTCCGCCGGGACGTCGATCTTCGCCATGGTGGTGCTCGAGCGGGAGCTCGCCGCGGTGCACCGCGAGCTGGACCTGGTCACCACACCGGCCGGCGACCCGGTGGCGATGGTGCACTGCAACAACGGCGCCAGCGAGCTGGACGCGTGGGCCGGGCTGTTCACCGAGTTCGCCCGGGCGCTGGGTGCCGACGCCGAGCCGGGGAAGGTCTTCGAGACCCTCTTCACCGCCGCGCTGGACGGGCAGAGCGACTGCGGCGGGATGCTCGCCTACAACTACCTCTCCGGGGAGCCGATCACCGGTCTGGAGGAGGGGCGGCCGCTCTTCCTGCGGTCGCCGGACAGCAGGCTGGACCTGGGCACCTTCATGCGCACCCACCTGTTCTCCTCCCTGGCCACGCTCCGGATCGGCATGGACGTCCTGCAGAAGGCCGAGGGCGTGCGGCTGGACCGGATGTTCGCCCACGGCGGCATGTTCAAGACCGAGGGCGTCGCCCAGCGCTTCCTGGCCGCCGCGACCGACACCCCGGTCTCCGTCGGCGACGTCGCCGGTGAGGGGGGTGCCTGGGGCATGGCCGTCCTCGCCGCCTTCGCGACCGGTCGCTCCCCGGAGCAGGGCCTGGCCGACTACCTGGACACCGCGGTCTTCGCCGGCACCAGCCTGCAGACCGCCGAGCCCGACCCGGTCGACGTCGCGGGCTTCGACGCGTTCATGGAGCGGTACGTCGCCGGCCTGCCGGTCGAGCAGGCCGCCGTCGACCACGTGGGAGTCGGCCGCGGACGGGCCGCCGACGCCCCGACGACCTCCCCCGTCCCGAAGGAGGAGCACCTGGCATGAGCAGCCCGACCCTGACCGAGCGCGGCACCCACCGGGAACTGCGCGAGCACGTCGCCGCGCTGCACGGCGAGCTGACCCGGTACGAGCTGGTCACCTGGACCGCCGGGAACGTCTCGGCCCGCGTGCCCGGCGAGGACCTGTTCGTCATCAAGGGCAGCGGCGTCTCCTACGACGAGCTGACCTGGGAGGGCATCACCGTCTGCGACCTTGACGGCGCCGTCGTCGACGGGGTCAAGGCGCCCTCGTCGGACACCGCCGCCCACGCCTACGTCTACCGGCACATGCCGGAGGTCGGGGGCCAGGTGCACACGCACAGCCCGTACGCCGCGGCCTGGGCCGCGCGCGGCGAGGAGATCCCGTGCGTGCTGACGGCGATGGCCGACGAGTTCGGCGGCCCGATCCCGGTGGGCCCCTTCGCGCTGATCGGGGACGACTCGATCGGTCAGGGCGTCGTCGCCACGCTGTCGGGGTCGCGCTCACCCGCCGTCCTGATGCAGAACCACGGCGTCTTCACCATCGGCCGGGACGCCCGGGCCGCCGTCAAGGCGGCCGTCATGACCGAGGACGTCGCCCGCACCGTGCACCTGTCCCGGCAGCTGGGCGAGCCGATCCCCATCGCGCAGTCGGACATCGACTCGCTCTACGCGCGCTACCAGAACGTCTACGGACAGCGCTGAGGAAGGACGACTTCGTGGCACAGGATCCCTACGCCGGGGCGCAGGTGTGGTTCCTCACGGGCAGCCAGGGGCTGTACGGGGAGGAGACGCTGCAGCAGGTGGCCGACCAGTCCCGCCGGGTGGCGGTCGCGCTCGACGCGGCCGCCGAGATTCCCGCCGAGGTGGTGTGGAAGCCGGTGCTCACCGACGCCGGCGCCATCCGCCGGGCGATGGGCGAGGCCAACGAGGACCCGTCCTGCATCGGGGTGATCACCTGGATGCACACCTTCTCGCCGGCCAAGATGTGGATCGCCGGGATCGACGCCCTGCGCAAGCCGCTGCTGCACCTGCACACCCAGGCCGACGCCGCCCTCCCGTGGGCGACGATCGACATGGACTTCATGAACCTCAACCAGGCCGCCCACGGCGACCGCGAGTACGGGTTCGTCCTCACCCGGTTGCGCCAGCCGCGCACCACCGTCGCCGGCCACGTGGACAACCCCGCGGTGCGGGCACGGGTGGGTTCCTGGGTGCGCGCGGCCGCCGGGGCCGCGGCCGCCCGGAACCTCAAGCTGGCCCGCTTCGGCGACAACATGCGCGACGTCGCCGTGACCGAGGGCGACAAGGTCGAGGCGCAGCTCCGCTTCGGCATGTCGGTGAACACCTGGGGGGTCAACGACCTGGTCGCCGTGGTCGACCAGGTGGCCGACGCCGACGTCGACGCGCTGGTGCAGGAGTACGGCGACCTCTACGAGCTGGCCGCCGACGTCCGGCCGGGCGGGGAGCGGCACGACTCGGTCCGCTACCAGGCGCGGATCGAGCTGGCGCTGCGGCAGTTCCTCACCGAGGGTGGGTTCGGGGCCTTCACCACCAACTTCGAGGACCTCGGCGGACTGCGCCAGCTGCCCGGGCTGGCCGTGCAGCGCCTCATGGCCGACGGCTTCGGCTTCGGCGGGGAGGGCGACTGGAAGACCTCCGCCCTGCTGCGGGTGCTCAAGGTGGCCGCGGCCGGCCTGCCGGGTGGCACGTCGTTCATGGAGGACTACACCTACGACCTGGCCTCCGACCGGCCGAAGATCCTCGGCGCGCACATGCTCGAGGTCTGCCCGACGATCTCCGGCGAGCGGCCCCGGCTCGAGGTGCACCCGCTCTCGATCGGCGGCCGCGAGGACCCGGCCCGCCTGGTCTTCACCGCCGCTCCCGGCGAGGGGGTCGTCATCGGCTGGGCCGACCTCGGCGACCGGTTCCGCTGGGTGGCCAACGAGGTCGACGTCGTCCCGCCGTCCGAGCCGCTGCCGAACCTGCCCGTGGCCCGGGCGGTCTGGGAGCCGCGGCCGGACTTCGCGACCTCCACGGAGGGCTGGCTGACCGCCGGCGGCCCGCACCACACGGTGCTGTCCACCGCGCTGGACGCCGACGTGCTCACCGACCTCGCCGAGGTGTTCGGCGTGGAGCTCGTGGTCATCGACGGCGACACCACCCGCCGGTCGCTGGCCAAGGAGCTGCGCTGGAGCGCCGCGTACCACCGGCTGGCCGCCGGGATCTGACCGCCGGCCCCCTCCGCGCGCAGTCGGGGGGGGGGGCGCCCCGGGGGGGGGGGGGGGGGCGGGGGGGGGGGGGGGGGGGGGGTGGCGGCGGGGCGGGGGGGGGGGGGGCGGGCGGGCCGCGGGCGGGGGGGGGGGGGGGGGGGG